>NZ_JBITMT010000003.1:284866-648832 GCF_044466505.1 Streptosporangium sp. NPDC049376
GGTCGGTGTCTTCCCTCGTCACTCCGTCGCTTCGCTCCTGCGTTCCTCAGTCCAGACACCGACGCGCCCAAGCCGACACTCCTCACACTTGGCGCCGGTGAAGCACAAGATCAAACTCTTCGCGCCTGAGGTTGGCGCGCCCGAATCGTGTCTCTTTGATCCGCCTGGCGGCGGTAAGGCAAGGGCCGGAACTCTTCACGCACCGCGCCGGGTGGTCGGGGTGAAGCCCCGTACCTCTGGCATAGGGGCTTTTCGCGCTGGATGCCGAGGGCAGGGTCTCTGCACGCTGAGTAATTGTGGTGTCCGGAGCGGGCTTCCAATCAGCCAGGGGCGGTGCTCCTACCGTGGCCTTTCGCAGGTTGAGGCTCGGGGTGGGGGTTGGGATGCCCTGGGGTGGGGGCTGGGCCTGTCGTGGTTACGCTGGGGACGTGAGCCTTACTGAGAAGTCCGAGGACCTGTTCGCCCGTGCCCGCGAGATCGTCCCTGGAGGGGTGAACTCTCCCGTCCGCGCCTTCGGCGCCGTCGGTGGTACGCCCCGGTTCATGGCCTCGGGGCAGGGGCCGTACATCACCGACGTGGACGGTAACCGCTACGTTGACCTGGTGTGCTCCTGGGGCCCCATGATCCTTGGGCACCGGCACCCGGCCGTGGTCGAGGCCCTGCAGGAGGCGCTCGCGGCCGGGACCTCGTTCGGTACGGCCACGCCCGGCGAGGTCGAACTCGCCGAGGAGATCGTCTCCCTCGTCGAGCCCGTGGAGAAGGTCCGCCTCGTCAGCTCGGGCACCGAGGCCACGATGTCGGCCGTACGGCTGGCGCGGGGGTTCACCGGCAGAGCGAAGATCGTCAAGTTCGCCGGCTGCTACCACGGCCACGTGGACGCGCTGCTCGCCTCCGCCGGGTCGGGACTGGTCACCTTCGGGCTGCCCGACACCCCCGGCGTCACCGGAGCGTCGGCCGCCGACACGGTCGTGCTGCCGTACAACTCGGTCGAGGCCGTCACCGAGGCCTTCCGGGAGTTCGGCGACGAGATCGCGTGCGTGATCACCGAGGCGTGCCCGGCCAACATGGGCGTCGTCCCTCCGCTGGACGGCTTCAACGCCAAGCTGCGTGAGCTGTGCACCGCCCACGGCGCCCTGCTGATCCTCGACGAGGTGCTCACCGGCTTCCGGGTCTCCGAAGCCGGGTGGTACGGCCTCGACCCGGTCGAGGCCGACCTGATGACCTTCGGCAAGGTCATGGGTGGTGGTCTGCCCGCCGCCGCTTTCGGTGGTCGTGCCGACGTGATGGCCAATCTCGCTCCCGAGGGGCCGGTCTACCAGGCGGGCACCCTGTCGGGGAACCCGCTGGCCTGCGCGGCGGGCCTGGCCACCCTGCGTTCCTGCGACGAGGAGGTCTACGACCGGGTCGACGCCGCCGCCCTGATCATCGGCCGTGCCGCCTCCGACGCCCTGGCCGCGGCCGGGGTGCCGCACCGCCTGCAGCGTGCGGGCAGCCTGTTCTCCATCTTCTTCACCGAGGACCAGGTCACCGACTTCGCCGGCGCGCAGACCCAGAACACCGCCGCCTACCGGGCGTTCTTCCACGCCATGCTCGACCAGGGCGTCTATCTGCCTCCCTCGGCGTACGAGGCGTGGTTCCTCTCCTCCGCCCATGACGAGGAGGCCCTCTCCCAGGTGGTCGAAGCCCTCCCCGCAGCCGCCAAAGCCGCAGCCCAGGCCTTCTGAAGCCGTCGCTCGGACCTGCCGACCCGAAACACCTCGGCCTGGGTGCCCCGTCCCCAGGCCAAGAGGTTCCCCGGGTGCCCCGACGCCCAGTCTGAAGAGCTCCGCCCCGGACGCACCGGCGCCAGAAGTGAAGAGTTTGGTCTTGTGCTTTACCGGTGCTGTGTGTGAGGGGTTTCGGTTCGGGCGCGCCGGTGCTTGGACTGAGGAACGCAGGAGCGAAGCGACGGAGTGACGAGGGAAAGCGCCGGCCCGAGGCGCCCGGACCCGCGACGCCGAAGGCGGCGCAAAGAGACACAGTGACGAGGGAAAGCGCCGGCCCGAGGCGCCCGGACCCGCGCCGCCGTCAGGCGGCGCAAAGAGTCACAGCCCGCGCCGCCGAAGGCGGCGCAATTATTTCGCGCTCAGGATCTGCTCCAAGCTCTCAGGAGCGGAGAGGAGTTCGTTGACCTGTTCGGCGGTCAGGTCCTTGCCGTTGAGGCGGAGGGTCGGGGTGCTGTTGACCTTCTGCTTCTGGGCGTATTCGGTGGCCTTGTCGACGTCGGCCCCCATCTCCAGGCCGGTGACGCACTTGTCGAACCCGGCGTCGTAGAAACCGAGGTCCCGGGCCCAGTTGAGCAGGTCCTTGTTCTCGAAGCCGTTCTGCCCCTCGACCGGCTGGTTGGCGTACAGCGTCTTGGCGTAGGAGGCCCACTTGTCGGGCGGGGTGCACAGGGCGGCGTTGGCGCCGCGCCGGGAGACCGACGGTACGGGTTCGGGGTGGGCGGGGGCCTGGAAGAGTTGGAACGGCCGGAAGATCACCCGGGCCTTGCCCTCCGCGGCGGCCTTGTAGATCGCGTCGCCGGCGCTGTCCTCAAGCTTCTTGCAGAAGGGGCACTGGAAGTCCTCGAAGATCTCCAGGGTGGGGGCGGTGACGCCCTCCTTGGCCATGAGGATCGAGCCGTCCTCCTGGCGTGTGGTCGGAGCCAGCGGCCCGGTGTAGGCGACGGCCTTCTGGTTGCTCTGACCGGCGTTGTTCTGCGCCACGACGACCGCGACCACGATGACCGCCGCGGCGGCTATGCCACCGAGGACGCCCAGCAGCAGTTTCCGCTGCCTGTCCTTGGCGGCCTGCAGCCTGCGCTCCTCGGCGACGCGCTCCCTGGCCGACTGCCGCCGGGCGTTCTTGCTCATGAGGACTCCTCATCGATATCGCTGCGGCGGTCAGACCGGCTGGCCCGCCCGCCGGTATTCGTCGGTCACGACGCATCCGAAAAGCGCCACGGTTATCACGTGTACGGCCGTGCACCACAGGCAGATCTTGCCGAGGACGAGCAGTTCGGCGCTCACCAGGTAGACCACGAAGAGCACGCCGACGATCACGCTGCCGAGCCGTACCCAGCGGATGAGGGGGGAGGCCGAGCGCCAGGCCCACGGGGTGGTCAGCACCGTGATCGCGGCGAAGAACAGCAGGCCGAGCACGGGTACCGGGATGCCCAGCAGTTCGGAGTAACTGCTCGACGTCACCGAGGCGCAGTCGATCGTGGAGTTCTCCGCGCACACGAGGGGCACCGCGGTGTCGTAGTGGGCGAGGGTCAGGTAGGCCGAGACCGCCAGGCCCATGACGCTCAGCAGGATCGTCGCGACGAGGAACCAGCGCGGCCGTTCCGGTGCTCGACCGGGGTGCGGGTGAACGTCTGTGGCCATGGGGTTTCCTATGGGGGTTCCGGCTTCGCGTCGCCGTGCGGGACAGAGGCGAGGCTAGAACAAAGGGCGTAAGAGGGCGGTAAGGGGCTTGGTAGTGCGTCTTTGGTGCTCATGGGGATCTGTCGGGTCTGAGCGACGATAGCCGGGACAGGCTTTCCCGAAGTAGGGGACAAAGTCCTTGGAAAGACCCGGAGCGGTTTTCCTTTCGTGATTTCTGCGGTTCGGTGGGGACTTTTCGGTGTGGGGAGTGGTTGTGTTCCTCCCGGAAGTGAGGGTTGTGAGAAGTCGAGGGTGGCGGCGAGGATCGGGCAGGTAGCCTGACGGAGTCGGTCGTGGGGCCGTGCCGGTGACTCCCCAGGGCGGTGCCCGAGGGGAGACGCGCCGGACGGCCGTGCATGTGCCGGTGTGGTGTCATGGGCGGCCTACCATGATCATCGGAGATACGTGGTAGACGGTCGCCCTCCGGATCGATCATCGTCCCCCGATTGGAAAAGCCTGTGACCGAACGAGGAACGTATGTGCTGGGCATTCCCACCGCCGCGGGCGGCAAGGTGGTGTTGCCTTTCCTGACGGGGGAGCAGGCGGAGCGGGTCAGGGCGTCGTTCGCGGACGTCGCCCAGGCCGCGGCCCAGGTGAAGGAGAGGCCGATGGGAGCGACGCGCCCCTGTGCCAACTGTGAGGGAAACGGCCACTACTACGAGACCCGTGAGACCAAGACCGCCGCGGGCGGGACGGTGGTGACCCAGGTCGAGATCACCTGCCGTCCCTGCAAGGGGAGCGGGCAGGTCAGCGCCAAGGACTGAGGTCTCCGTTCTTCGGTCCCCGTACGGCCTCCGGGGGCGGCGGCCGTACGGGACCTGATGCCGCAAAACCACCCAGGTGTCGCGAAGCCGTACGGGTGGCTTGAAAGGGTATGAACGAAGGCGATGGGCCGGGCTGGGCGAAGGTGTGATGGATTCGGCGACTTTCGTCCCTGTTCGTGCTTTTTCTTTAGTAAAGGGAGCTTTTTCCGCTACGGGCGTTTAGAGTTGCTACATGCTGGATCTCAACCGCCTCAAAGCTCTGCACGCCGTGGCCGTGTACGGATCGGTCGGCGCGGCGGCCGACGCCCTCATGGTGACCCCGTCCGCCGTGTCTCAGCAGCTCGCCAAGCTCGAACGGGAGACCGGCGCGACGTTGCTTGAGCGCAACGGGCGCGGGGTCCGGTTGACGGACGCGGCCGGGTTGCTCGCCGACCACGCCGAGCGCATCCTCGCGCTGGTCGAGACCGCGGAGGCCGACTTCGAGGCGCTGCGGGGAGCGGTCGTCGGCAGGTTGAGCATCGGGGCGTTCCCCACGGCGGCGCGGGGGCTGCTGCCCGCGGCGCTGTCCCACCTGCAGCGACGCCACCCCGACCTCAGGCTCCAGCTACACGAGCGGGAGCCGGAGCGCCAGCTCCGTGAGGTGAGCAGGGGCGAGCTCGACCTCGCGGTCGTCCAGGACTGGATGAACCGGCCGCTGGCCGTTCCCGAGGGGCTCTCCAGGGCGATGCTCTTCGACGACGTCGCCGACGCGATCCTGCCCTCGTGCCATCCGCTGGCCGACCGGCAGGAGATCGAGCTCTCCGAGCTGTCCGGCGAGCGATGGATCAGCTCCTCGCCCGGTACGGTCTGCCACGACTGGCTCGTCTACACGCTGCGTTCGGCCGAGCTCGAACCCGACATCGCCTGCATGGCCGACGAGTATCCGACCCACCTCGCCCTCGTCGCGGCCGGGCAGGGCTGCGCGATCATCCCCCGTCTCGGCCGCGACTTCGTGCCCGAGGGGGTGCGGATCGTCCCGCTCAGGCCGCGTCCCACCAGGAAGATCTACGCGCTCTGGCGCACCGACGCGGCCCGCCGCCCGGCGATCAGGGCCGCGGTCGAGGCGCTCAGGCTCGCCTCCGAGCCCCACTGCCCGGCGGGTACGGCCGATCCGGTCGGGGAACCCGTCGAAGGCTGAGCGCGCGGGCCGGGCGCCTCGGTGACCGGCCCGTGAACAGGTGTCCCATATCGGCCACAGATCGGCCGTGGAACGGTGAGATCATGCACGAAGCACCGGAAAACGCCGCTAAACCCGGAAGTCGACTGTCTTCGGCGCTGGCATCGTCCGGGCGGCACAGCCACACTGGTCCATCTATGCGCCCTATTCATCCATACCTGTCGGTAGGCTGGCGGCACCATGGCTGAGACGACCGTCGTTCACCTCCTGCGCCACGGTGAGGTGCACAACCCCGCGAACATCCTGTACGGCAGGCTCCCCGGATACCACCTGTCGGAGACGGGAAAGCAGATGGCCGAGCTGGTCGCCAAGTCCGTCGCGGGACGAGACGTCACGGCCCTGTTCTCCTCCCCTCTGGAGCGGGCCCAGGAGACCGTCGCTCCGATCGCCTCCTCCTTCGGTCTTGAGGTCACCCTCGACGAACGTCTCATCGAGGCGGAGAACATCTTCGAAGGCGTCTCGGTCGCCGGGGGCAACGGCGTCTTCCGCAGCCCGCGCCACTACCGTCACCTGTGGAACCCGCTGCGTCCCTCCTGGGGAGAGCGCTACACCGACGTCGTCCGGCGGATGAAGAGCGTGATCGACACCGCCAGGGACGCGGCGCGCGGTCACGAGGCGGTGCTGGTCAGCCACCAGCTGCCGATCTGGATCATCCGGCTCGCGGCCGAGGGCAGGCGGCTGCCGCACGACCCCAGACGCAGGCAGTGTTCGCTGGCCAGCCTCACGAGCTTCTCCTTCGAGGGCGACAGGCTGGTCAGTGTCGGATACAGCGAACCCGCGGGCGCGCTCGTCGGGCGCCCTGCCGTACCGGGCGCCTGACCACGCCGGTAGAGTGACTGCTCTACCGGTTGTAGTACAGGAAGACTCAGCCCCTGATGCGCGCAAAACCCTTCGCCGCCGTGCTGCTCGTGGCCGTGTCGATCGTCACCGTGGCCGGATGTGCCGGTAACCAGGGATCGCAGCCGCAGAGCGGGGACACCCGCTTCGTGCCGGGTGACGGCAAGATCACCACGTTCGAGGCCGCCGGCCGTAAACCAGCTCCAGCCGTCGAGGGCGAGACCCTCGACGGCAAGACCGTCTCCCTGGCCTCGTACAAGGGCAAGGTCGTGGTGCTGAACTTCTGGGCCGCCTGGTGCGCGCCCTGCCGCTCTGAGGCGCCGGTGCTCAAGGACATCGCCGCCAAGACCAAGGCGTCGGGCGTGGAGTTCCTCGGCATCGACTTCAAGGACCGCAAGGCCGAGGCCCAGGCCTTCGAACGCAGCCAGCAGCCCGGATACCCCAGCATCTTCGACCAGCCGGGCCGGATCGCGCTGTCCTTCCACGGCACCGTGCCCCCGGCCGCGATCCCCTCGACGCTGGTCATCGACCGCCAGGGCCGGATCGCGGCCCGTGCCCTCGGCGCCGTCAAGTACAACGACCTCCTCGACGTGGTCACCAAGGTCGGCGGTGAGCACTGAGGTGGGAACCGACCTGACCGCGACGGTCGCGAGCGGGTCGCTGCTGCTGGCGTTGCCGATCGCGGTGGCCGCCGGCCTTGTCTCCTTCCTGTCGCCCTGCGTGCTGCCACTGGTGCCCGGCTACCTGTCGTACGTGACGGGGATGAGCGGTGACCCGAGGCGCGGCCGGATGGTCGCGGGCATCGGGCTGTTCGTGCTCGGCTTCGCGCTGGTCTTCGTGGCGGGCGGGGCGATCTTCGGGAGCCTCGGCGAGGCGCTGGCCGACAACGCCGCGATCATCACGCGGGTGCTCGGCGTACTGACGATCGTGCTCGGCCTGGCGTTCATGGGGGTGCTGCCCGGTCTCCAGCGTGACCTGCGCATCCACCGGATTCCAGCCGCAGGGCTGGCCGGGGCGCCGCTGCTCGGCGTGGTCTTCGGCCTTGGCTGGACCCCCTGCATCGGCCCGACCCTGGGTGTCGTGCTCACCCTGGGACTCACCGAGGGCAGCGCGGGGCGGGGAGCCCTGCTGGCCTTCGCCTACGCGCTCGGCCTCGGACTGCCCTTCCTGGTGGCGGGGCTGGCATACCGTAGGGCACTGCACACGTTCAAGGCGGTTCGCCGCCATTCGCAGCTGATCACCCGGATCGGCGGGGCCATGCTGGTCGCCGTCGGCCTGCTGCTCGTCACGGGACTCTGGGGAGAGCTCGTCGCGACCATGCAGGGGTGGATCGGCGGATTCGAGCCGGTGATCTGATGGAGGAAGTCAAGCAGGCCGAGCCTGGCCGTACGGCCGGGCGGCGCGAGCCGGACGGGGACGAGCGGGCCGTACGGCCGGGCTCGTTCGGCGTGGTCGCGTGGGCGCGCTGGTTCTGGCGCACGCTCACCTCGATGCGCACGGCCCTGATCCTGCTGTTCCTGTTCGCCCTCGCCTCGGTCCCGGGGTCGATCTGGCCGCAGCGCGGCGTCTCCGACGCCAAGGTCTCGCAGTACTTCAGCGACAGCCCGGCCCTGGCCGAGTGGCTCGACCGGCTGTGGCTGTTCGACGTATTCAGGGCGCCGTGGTTCGCCGCGATCTATCTGCTGCTGTTCCTGTCCCTGATCGGCTGCGTGCTTCCACGTGCCGCGACGCACCTGCGTGAGCTGCGGAAGAAGCCCCCGGCACCGCCGCGCAACCTGCTTCGGCTGCCGCAGAACGCCTCCTTCGAGGGTGACCTGACCGTCGAGGAGGCGGCGAAGCGGCTGCGCCGGATGCGCTTCCGGGTGGTCACCGGGCCCGGCTGGGTCTCCGCCGAGAAGGGCTACCTGCGTGAGACGGGCAACCTGATCTTCCACGTCGCGCTGCTCGGCCTGCTCGTCGCGGTCGGCGCAGGCGCCCTGTACGGCTACCGCGGCAACGTGCTGGTCGTCGAGGGGGAGGGCTTCGCCAACACGGTCGCCGCCTACGACCGCTACATGCCCGGCCAGCAGGTCAGCGCCGAGTCGCTCGAACCGTTCTCCTTCACCCTTGACGACTTCCAGGCCACCTACATCGCCCAGGGTGAGCGGCGTGGCCAGCCGCTTGACTTCGAGGCCAGGCTCAAGGTCACCGACGCCCCCGGCGCCGGACAGCGCGACTACACGCTGAAGGTCAACGACCCGCTGGACGTCAACGGCACGCTGACCTACCTCATCGACCACGGCTACGCCCCCACCTTCAAGATCACCGACGGCAGGGGGCAGGTCGCCTTCGACGGTCCCGTGCCGTGCCTGGTCGTCCAGCCCGCGACGTTCACCTCCGAGTGCGTCATCAAGGTGCCCGACGCCCAGCCGGAGCAGCTCGGCCTCCTGATCGGCTTCCTGCCGACCACGGTGCCGATGAACGGTGAGTGGATCTCGGTCTTCCCCGGCGCGGCCAACCCGACCGCCCAGGTGTACGGCGCGTTCGCCGGGGACCTCGGGCTGCGCAACGGCAGGCCGCAGTCGGTCTACGAGCTGGACCCGACGAGCCTGAAGAAGATGAAGCCGCTGGTCATGAAGGCCGACCCGCTGGCCGTCGGCAAGAAGCTCGACCTGCCGAACGGTATGGGGTCGATCGAGTTCACCGGGCTCAGGCAGTGGATCGCACTGCAGATCACCCACGACCCGGGCCGGATGCCCGCGCTCGTCGCCTCCGCGCTCTCGGTGATCGGCCTGGTGCTCTCGCTGACCGTCCGCCGCCGCCGGGTGTGGGTGCGGATCGGCGACCGGCAGGAAAAGGACAGTGGACACGTCGAGATCGGCGGTCTCACGCGCACCGAAGGCAGCGATTTCAGCGAGGAGTTCGCCGGGATCGTCGCCGCTTTGAATCCAGGAGTGAACAACGATGCCCGTTGAGGTCGATGTCGGCCTCGCCACGCTGAGCGACCAGCTCACCCTGGCGACCGTGCTGCTCTACATCGTCGCGATGATCGGCTACGCCCTCGACCTCGGCTTCGGCCGGGTCAGAAGCACCGCGAAGGCCAGGACCGCCGGTGAACCCGCGCTCGTCACGGTCGGCGGGGACGCGGGGGGTGTCTCCCAGGACACCCCCCGGGACGAGGCGCCCGAGGAGAAGGCACCACCCGCCTGGGCGCTGCGGGCGGCCCCGGTCGCGCTCGCGCTGACCTGGCTCGGCTGGGCCGCGAACCTGGCGGCCATCCTGACCAGGGGCTGGGCCATCGGCCGCTGGCCGTGGGGCAACATGTACGAGTTCGTGGTCGCGATGTGCTTCGCGGCGGTGAGCGCGTTCCTGTTCATGCACCTGCGCTACCGGAACCTGTTCCTGGGGGCCTTCGTCACGGTCGCCGCCGCCCTCGGGCTCGGCTTCGCCGTACGGTATCTGTACGTGCAGGCCGGTCCCGTCGTGCCGGCGCTGAACTCCTACTGGGTCGCCATCCACGTGTCGGCGGCGATCATCGCCAGCGGCCTGTTCATCATGGCGGGCGTCGCCGGTGTCCTCTTCCTGGTGAGGAAGGACAGCGCGGTCCGGCTGCCGTCCCGGCAGGACCTGGAGCGGGTCGCGCACCGCGCCATCGTGGTCGGCTTCCCGATCTGGACGTTCGCCGTCATCGCGGGCGCCCTCTGGGCGGACAAGGCGTGGGGACGTTACTGGGGCTGGGACCCCAAGGAGGTCTGGGCGTTCATCACCTGGATCGCCTACGCGGCCTACCTGCACGCCCGCGCGACCGCGGGGTTCAGGGGCAAGGCCGCGATGATCGTGCAACTCATCGCCTTCGCCTGCCTGATGTTCAACCTGGTCGGGGTGAACATCTTCCTCGGCGGTCTGCACTCCTACGCCGAGGTTCCCGGCTGAGACCGGTCCTTCCCGCCCGTCAGGAGGGCGGCCGTGCCGTACCTCCTGGCGGGCTTTCGCATGCGCTGTTCACTCCTCGTCACGCAGCCGCCGCTCCAGGTCCCTGAGGAACTCGGGGTCGTCGTCGGGGCCCCTGGGGGCCTCGCGACGCACGGGCCTGTGGTCGTCGGGGGGGAGCGTTCCCCTGGCCCCGGAGACGCTCGGCCTGCCGAGCAGGAGCCAGAACACGCCGCCCGCGACGGGCAGCAGCAGCACGATGATCACCCATAGGAGCTTGGGCAGGTTTCTGGCGTCCTCGTCCGGCGTGGTGATCGCGTCGAACAGGCAGTAGAGCCAGAAGGCGAGTATCGCCAGACCGACAAGCAGGGGCATGCCCGAACTGTAAGCCATTCGGCGGCAGGGTGCGGTCGTGGCCCCGATCCGGGTGACTGACGGGGGCCCACGCCGTACGGTGGAGCCTGTTGCCACTTCCTCCTGGGGCGTGTGATGGCGAATTCGGCGGACAAGGGCCGTCATCGGCGGCGCTGGTGGCAGCGGAGCCTGCCACAGCGCACGGAGAGTGTCGCAGGGAGAGCGGTCCGTGACGCGCCGCTCGCGCCGGAGCGGCGGATGGGCGCCGTCACGGCGCCGGTGGTCGACCGCCCGCAGTACACCTGGCGGGACTTCGAACTCGACGACGAGCGGCCGAGGGCCATGCCGAACCCTCCGGACGCCCCCGGGATGGGCGACGGCCTACGGCACTGCGGGCGGCTCGAACGCATCCTGCACCGCCAGTGGGACGCAGACCAGGGGCCGCCGTCCGCGGACGCCGTACGGGCGGTCGAGAGCCTGGCCAGGCTGCCCGACATCCTCAAGAGGAAACTCGCCGAGGGGCTCGACGGCATCTACGTCGGCGCGGGCGGGGTGCCCGACCTGGACGACATGGGCTATCTGCGGGGCGCGCCGCTGCCCTCGGGCCGGGCGACCTGGGACATCTGCGCGGGAGCGTACGGCGACCGCAAGATCGTCGTGGGGGACCGGCCCTCGCCGACTCCGGACGTGATGATGCACGAGGTCGGGCACGCCCTGGACGACGTGGACGCTCCCCACGGAGACTGGGTATCCGACTCTCCCGAGTTCGCGGCCCTTTATGAGAGATGCGTCCCTATGCTGGCCTCCGGGTTCCACCTTCAGTCGGGCGATCTGGGGCGTAAGGAGTTTTTCGCTGACGCCTTCGCCGCGATCGTTTCGCGGCAGCGTCCGGCCCTGGTGGACATGCTCGGCGGTAACACGAGGCTGGCGCTCGATGTCATGTTGTTCTTCAACCGGCGTTACGGAATCTAGGTGATCTGGGATGTACGTCATCCGGCTCGCTGACGGAACGCTGCGCGTGCCGCAGACTCTGTCCAGTGATGACGGGCGTCTGATCGGCAACGCGTACGTGGAACTGCTACCGGGAGATCCGGACTACGACCGGTGGCTGGCGGAGGCGTTCACCGAGGAGGAACTCGCCGAGCGCAGACGGCGCTGGCTTGAGGAGAACGACGATCTGGAACGTGAGTTCCTGGCCTTCAAGGCCGAACAGGACGGCTGAGGTCCCTGGGGACACCCCGGGTGGGGGCGGGGTTGCGGCTCGGGGGGTGCGAGCCGTACGACTCCATCGGTGACCCTGCGGCTTTCCGGGTGGGGGCCCCGTAGGACCACCGATGGTGTGACGTCATAAGTCGTCAGACACGCGGTGCGTCGCCTGCCGGCCTTTCGGCCGTCAAGACGTCTTCCCCGCGCAGAAGGGCGTGCACTTCCGACTCGCGGAACCGCCGATGCCCTCCGGGGGTACGGATGCTGCTGATACGGCCTGCCGCGGCCCAGCGTGTAACCGTCTTTGGGTCGACCCGGAAGAGGGCGGCAACCTCTCCGGGCGTCAGCAGACGCTCGCTGCTACTCTCCACAATCTCTCCCCCTCGCATCCCGCTTCCTGCCAGCGGGCGGACAGGTAACCAGTGTGCCGAGCGAAGTCTGATTTATCCGTGCTTTTCTACAAAGATCACGGGTTGTTATCGACTGACTGCCCGATTGTTATATGATAGAGCCTCTTTGAGAGTCTCGTGGGTGTTTCTTTACGAAACTGATCTGTTGTGCACACTAGCAGCGCTCACGCGCAGTGCGAAGCACCCACTTCGGCACCCCACACCTACCCCTGAGCAGGCCGGGTGTGGGGTGACGTAACCTCAACGCTGTGCATCCCGTCTTCGTTTACACCGTCTCCCGGCTGGGACTCCTGGCCGTGAGCATCGGTGTGCTCTATCTCCTCGGCCTTCGCCAGCCCTTCATCCTGCTGGTCGCCGCATTCCTGGTCAGTGGGGTGGCCAGCTACGTCCTGCTGTCGAAGCAGCGCGACGCGGTGAGTCAGCGATTCACTAAGAATCAGGAGTGATCACGGCAACGGGAACATGCCGACTCGGGCATGGTACTCGTGACCAAGCCGCGTTGTGTCACTACCAACCAGTAACCCTCCGTGATGGGCGAGGAATGCCTTGACGCCGATTCCGCGCTCCCTGGTGGGATTCCACGACAGGGCCTTGCCGGTGCGCGGATCGATCGCCGAGATTCCCGGCCTCGGGACCGCTCCAGGGCCCGCGGAGTCGTGGCCGAGCGGGTTGTTCAGCCACCGCTGGTGCCCGCCGACGTACACGGCCGCGCCCGTCGCGGCGACCGCGTAGAGCGAGTCGCCCCCGGTGAGGTTCATCCAGGTCGGCCGCACGTTCTCCAGTGAGCCCCGGGGGCGCGTCTCGAAACGCGCCGTGCTGTCACACGGCTTGTCCGGCCCCTGGGGGCCGCCGGTGGTGACGATCGCGAAGTAGCTCCCGTCCGGGGCGAAGTCCACCCCCCGGACGTAGGAGGGGAAGACAGCCTTGCACCTGGCCGCGTAGGTCGAGGTCCGCCAGTCGGCGACCTTCGCGGGACGGGCGGCGACGTCGACGAGTCCGAGCTGCGGCCGGGAAAGGCCGTTCATGGTGGTGAAGTCGCCCGCGACCACCAGCCGGTCCCCGCTCAACGCCATCGAGGCGATCTTGACCCGGCGCCCCCTCGGATCGCCAAGCCGTACGGCGAAGCCCGCGTCGACCACCCCGCTCACGGCGTCGAGCCTGGCCAGCGCCGTACGGCCGGTCCCGCTGATCCCGATGAAGTCACCGCCGACGTAGAGCCGGGAACCGGACCTGGCCAGGGCGGTGACCCCGCCCCCGTAGGTCTGGGCGCCGAAGTCCGTCATCGGGGCGCCGTCGGACAGCCGCAGCCTGACCAGGCCGTTGGTGTCCGCCCCCGAGGCGGCGGGCCCGACCGCCGACAGGCCTTCGGTCTGGGTGGCCGTGGTCTCGGTGAACTCGCCCCCGGCGTAGACCGTGCCGCCGGGGCCGTCGACCAGCGCCCTGACCTGCCCGTCCAGGATCGGCGCGAAGCCCGCCAGAACACGCCCGGTGACCAGGTCGTAGGCGAAGATGTTGGAGCGCTCCACCGTGGTCCTGCTCCCGGCGTTCCTCACCTGACTGAAGGAGCCGCCGACCACCACCGTCCTGCCGACGAGCGCGATGGCGTTGACGATCCCGTCGAGCACATGGGGGGTGTTGTTCACCGGGTTGGCGGAGACGACCCGCGTGTGCCGTATCGTGCCCGCCGCTGCGGGCGAGGCCGCCCAGGGCGGCAGAAGAACCATTGCTGCGACCAGCGCCGAAACGCTCCTGGTAAACATTCGGTAATTCCTAGCAGACCCACAGTGATCAAGCCGTCACTTTCCGTGGATGCCGAACGCCCCCGCCCCCGACACCGGGAACGAGGACTCGCCTCCGTGCTTTCGGCGCCGTGCGTGAGGTTTTTGATCTTGTGCTTTACCGGCGCCGAGTGTGAGGGGTTCCGGCTTGGGCGCGTCGGTGTTTGGACTGAGGAGCGAAGGAGCGCAGCGGATGAGCGACGAGGGAAAGCACCGACTCAGGGCGCCCAAGCCCGCACTGCCGAAGGCGGTGCAAGAGGACCGGCTTGGGCGCGTCGGTGTCTGGACTGAGGAGCGAAGGAGCGCAGCGACGCAGTGACGAGGGAAGGCACCGACCCGAAGCGCCCAAGCCCGCGACGCCGCCAGGCGTCGCAAAGAGACACAGCCCGCGACGCCGCAGGCGGAGCAAAGAGACGCAGACGGCGCTAATAGGCTGGGCCCCATGACGCGCGCTTCGCTGGACAAGCAGCCGCATGAGGTCGCCGCGATGTTCGATCGCACGGCCCGGCGGTACGACCTGGTCAATGACGTTATCTCCCTTGGCCAGGTCAGGCTGTGGCGCAAGGCGACCGCGGCGGCGGTCGACGCGGGCCCCGGGGAGCTGGTCCTGGACCTGGGCGCGGGCACCGGCACCTCGACCGACACCTTCACCTCCCTCGGGGCGCGGGCCGTCGCCTCCGACTTCTCGCTGGGCATGCTGAGCACCGGGGTACGGCGGCGCGGCGGTTCCGGCATCTCCGGTGGCGGGGTGCGGGGGGTCAGTTTCATCGCGGGTGACGCGTTGCGACTGCCGTTCGCCGACGACGTGTTCGACGCGGTGACGATCTCGACGGCGTTGCGCAACGTGCAGGACACCGGGCAGGCGCTGCGCGAGATGCTGCGGGTGGCCAAGCCGGGCGGACGCCTGGTGATCCTGGAGTTCTCCCACCCCACGCTGCGTTCTTTCGACCTGATCTACACGCAGTACCTCATGCGGTTCATGCCGAAGGCCGCCAAGGTGTTCGGTTCGAACGACGACTCCTACGAGTATCTGGCCGAGTCGATCAGGGAGTGGCCGGACCAGGCGGGGCTGGCGAAGATCATTCAGGAGGCGGGCTGGAAGCGGGTCGCCTGGCGGAATCTCGCTCTGGGCATCGTGGCCCTTCATCGGGCATATAAGCCCGCGTGAACATTGACAGGCGATAGCAGTACCCGCCTGACACTTCTCGCCGCAAAGGGGTTAGACTTCGGCGCGACAAGTTTGTGAAGGTCTTCACAAAGGAACGAAAGGCCCCACCCCGAGGCCCTCAAAGCGTGTAGGACAGGACAGGTCCCGTGACCGTGCCAGCCGCCGTACAGCGGAATGTCGCTGAGGCTGACGCCGACGTCATCGTCGTCGGCGCCGGGCCCGCCGGTTCGACAACCGCTTTCCATCTCGCACAGGCCGGGCTTGACGTCCTGTTGCTTGAGAAAACCACTTTCCCCCGCGAGAAGGTCTGCGGTGACGGGCTGACGCCCAGAGCGGTCAAGCAGCTCATCGCGATGGGCATTGACATCGACGCCCCCGGTTGGGTCAGGAACAAGGGCCTGCGCGTGGTCGGCGGCGGTAGACGTTTCGAGCTCGACTGGCCCGAACTGGCCAGCTATCCGGACTTCGGGCTTGTCCGCACCCGCCAGGACTTCGACGAGATCCTCGCCTCCAACGCGGTGCGCGGAGGGGTCCGCCTGCTGCAGGGCGTCAACGTCACCGGCCCGATCCTCGACGACCGCAGCGGCCACATCGTGGGCGTGGTCGCCAAGAAGGACGGCGAGGAGGTCACCTACCGGTCCCGCCTCGTGGTCGCCGCCGACGGCAACTCCACCCGCATCTCGCTGGCGATGGGGTTGCACAAGCGCGAGGACCGCCCGATGGGCGTGGCCGTGCGGACCTACTTCACCAGCCCCCGTCACGACGACGACTACCTTGAGATCTGGCTTGAGCTGTGGGACGGCGAGACGCTGCTGCCCGGCTACGGCTGGGTCTTCGGCGTCGGCGACGGCACCTCCAACGTCGGTCTCGGACTGCTGAACACCACCGAGTCCTTCAAGGGCATGGACTACCGCGACCTGCTCAAGCGCTGGGTCAAGGGCATGCCCGAGGAGTGGGGCTTCAGCCAGGAGAACATGACCTCCCCCATCAGGGGGGCGGCGCTGCCGATGGCGTTCAACCGTCAGCCGCACTACACCAGGGGTCTGGTGCTGGTCGGGGACGCGGGCGGGATGATCAACCCGTTCAACGGCGAGGGCATCGCCTACGCGATGGAGAGCGGTCAGGTGGCCGCCGAGACCATCGTCCAGGCGCTCGGCCGTACGACTCCGGCGCAGCGTGAGCGTGTGCTGCGGGCCTACCCGCAGACGCTGAAGGACGCCTACGGTGGCTACTTCACCCTGGGCAGGGGTTTCGTCGAGCTCATCGGGCACCGCGGGGTGATGGACTTCGCCGCCAGGCACGCGCTGCCACATCCCGGACTGATGCGCTTCGCGCTCAAACTCCTTGGTAACCTCACCGACCGACGAGGCGATGCGTCAGACCGCATCATCAACGCTCTGTCGAAGGTCGCGCCGTCGGCATGACCTCAGCAAACGTACGGAACGTGGAAGGCAAGAGCGATGATCGCCCTGCCTAGACTTGCACAACGGCCTGAACAAGGAAACGACCTGATGAGCTGCGCGCCGGCGCGCGTGGAGATGGGAGAGGAGGCGTAGCGATGGAGTTGTACGCACCCATCCTGGTGCTCGCCGTTCTCGCGGCGGGATTCGCGATCTTCTCGGTGACGATCGCGCCCTTCACCGGTCCCAGGCGCTGGAACCGCGCGAAACTTGACGCCTACGAATGCGGGATCGAGCCGACGCCCCAGCCGGTCGGTGGCGGTCGCTTCCCGCTGAAGTACATGATCACCGCGATGCTGTTCATCGTGTTCGACATCGAGATCATCTTCCTCTACCCGTGGGCGGTCGCGTTCGACCAGCTCGGGGTTTTCGGACTGGTCGAGATGGTGCTGTTCATCGTCACCGTGCTCGTGGCCTACACCTACGTGTGGCGCCGCAAGGGTTTGGACTGGGACTAGACATGGGTCTTGAAGAGAAACTTCCGAGCGGGTTCATGCTCAGCACGGTCGAACAGGTCGCGGGCTGGGCGCGGAAGAACTCCGTCTGGCCGGCGACCTTCGGTCTGGCCTGCTGCGCCATCGAGCTGATGTCGACCGGTGGTCCCAAGCACGACCTGGCGCGCTTCGGCATGGAGCGCGCCTCGGCGTCTCCGCGCCAGGCCGACCTGATGATCGTCGCGGGCAGGCTCTCGCAGAAGATGGCGCCGGTGCTGCGCCAGATCTACGACCAGATGGCCGAGCCCAAGTGGGTCATCGCGATGGGCGTGTGCGCCTCCAGCGGCGGCATGTTCAACAACTACGCCATCGTGCAGGGCGTGGACCACGTCGTCCCCGTCGACATCTACCTGCCCGGCTGCCCGCCGCGGCCCGAGATGCTCATCGACGCGATCGTGAAGCTGCACGACAAGATCCAGAACATGAAGTTCGGCGCGCACCGTGCCAAGCAGATCGACGAGCTCGAACTGCAGGCGCTGCGGGCGCTGCCCCTGATCGATCAGGGGACCGCCAAATGAGGTGCCGCGACGACCGGCCCCGCGCGACGGACGAGGAGCGGTGAGGGACCGACATGAGCAGTGACAACCTCCCCGGGGTCCCGGAGGAGCCGATCGCCCGCACGGGCATGTTCGGTGCCAAGGGGACCGGTGACACCTCCGGCTACGGCCGCCTGGTCGTACGGCGCAAGCCCGAGCTGTCGACCCCCCGCCCCTACGGCGGCTACTTCGACACCGTCGCCGACGAGCTTGAGCGCGCCCTGGGCCCCGAGCTGGCCGACGCGGTCGAGCGTGTCGTCGTCGACCGCGGCGAGCTGACCTTCCACGTCAGGCGTGAGCGTCTGGTCGAGGTCGCCAGGACCCTGCGCGACGACCCCGCGCTGCGTTTCGAGCTGTCGCTCGGCGTCTCCGGCGTGCACTACCCCCACCTTGAGGGGGAGGAACTGCACGCGGTGATCCACCTGTGCTCGATCACCCACAACAGGCGCCTGCGCCTTGAGATCGCGTGCCCCGACGCCGACCCGCACATTCCCTCCACGGTCTCTGTCTACCCGACGCACGACTGGCACGAGCGGGAGACCTGGGACTTCTTCGGGATCGTCTTCGACGGCCACCCGGCGCTGACCCGCATCATGATGCCGGACGACTGGGACGGGCACCCCCAGCGCAAGGACTACCCGCTCGGCGGTATCCCGGTCGAGTACCGCGGCGCCGAAATCCCCGCGCCCGACCAGAGGAGGTCGTACTCGTGAGTGCTCCGTTCGAAGAGATCACGGACGCCACCGAGGGCAAGGTCTACACCGTCTCGGGCAACGACTGGACGGAACTGGTCGAGACCCTCACCGGACAGCAGGACGAGCAGCTCGTCGTCAACATGGGTCCGCAGCACCCCTCGACGCACGGCGTGCTGCGTCTGGTGCTGAACCTGGACGGTGAGACGGTCACCGAGGCCCGCACGGTCATCGGCTACCTGCACACGGGCATCGAGAAGAACATGGAGTTCCGGACGTGGACCCAGGGGACCACGTTCGTGACCCGCATGGACTACCTCGCGCCGATCTTCAACGAGACGGCCTACTGCCTGGGCGTCGAGAAGCTGCTCGGCATCACCGACCGCGTCCCTGAGCGGGCGCAGGCCATCCGCGTGATGATGATGGAGCTGACCCGCATCTCCTCGCACATGGTGGCCATCGGCACCTTCGGCATGGAGCTCGGCGCGACCACGCCGTTCCTCTTCGGGTCCCGCGAGCGCGAGATGGTGCTCGACGTGATGGAGTACATCACCGGCCTGCGGATGAACATGGCCTACGTACGGCCCGGCGGCGTCTCGGTCGACCTGCCCGCAGGCGCGGTCGACAAGGTCGGTGAGCTGCTCAAGATCATGCCGCAGCGCATCAAGGACATGCGCAAGATGCTCGACGCCAACCCGGTCTACCTGGCCAGGACCAAGGACATCGCCTACCTCGACCTCACCGGCTGCATGGCGCTGGGTGTCACCGGGCCGATGCTGCGGGCCGCGGGCCTGCCGTGGGACCTGCGCAAGTCGCAGCCCTACTGCGGTTACGAGACCTACGAGTTCAACGTCCCGACCGAGAAGACCGCCGACGTCTACGGCCGCTATCTCGTCAGGATGGCCGAGATGGAGGAGTCGCTCAAGATCATTGAGCAGGCTCTCGACCGGCTCTCCGGCCCGCTCAAGGGCGACCGGGTCATGGTGGACGACAAGAAGATCGGCTGGCCCGCGCAGCTCGCGCTCGGCCCCGACGGCCTGGGCAACTCGCCCGACCACATCGCGCACATCATGAGCGGTTCGATGGAGGCGCTGATCCACCACTTCAAGCTGGTCACCGAGGGCTTCCGGGTCCCGGCCGGGCAGGCCTTCGCCTCGGTCGAGTCGCCCCGCGGCGAACTCGGCGCCCACGTGGTCAGCGACGGCGGCACCAGGCCCTACCGCGTGCACTTCCGCGACCCGTCCTTCACGAACCTGCAGGCGGTGCCCCCGACCTGCGAGGGTGGAATGGTCGCCGACGTCATCTCGGCCGTGGCCTCGATCGACCCGGTCATGGGAGGGGTCGACCGATGAACGAGGAGAGGAACGAGGAGGGGGGCGCGACCGTGGGCACAGGGTACGCACCAGAGGTCCGTGAGCGCCTTGAGCGCGACGCCAAGGAGATCATCGGCCGGTACCCCCGGCCGAGGTCGGCCCTGCTCCCGCTGCTGCACCTGGTGCAGTCGGTGGACGGCTACGTCTCCGACGCCGGACACGAGTTCTGCGCCGAGATGCTGGGCCTGAGCAAGGCCGAGGTGGTCGGTGTCTCCACCTTCTACACGATGTACAAGCGCAAGCCGATGGGCGACTACCACGTCGGGGTGTGCATCAACACGCTGTGCGCCGTCATGGGCGGCGACCAGATCTGGGACGAGCTGTCCGAGCACGCCGGGGTCGGTCACGACGAGGTGACCCCGGACGGGAAGATCTCGCTGGAGCGGCTTGAGTGCAACGCCGCCTGCGACTTCGCCCCGGTGATGATGGTGAACTGGGAGTTCTTCGACAACCAGACGCCCGAGTCGGCCAAGCAGCTCGTCGAGGACCTCAAGGCGGGCAAGGACGTCTCGCCCACCCGGGGTCCGAAGAAGCTGTGCACCTTCAAGGAGGCCTCGCGCGTGCTGGCGGGCCTGCCCGACGGCCAGGCCGGCGACGGCCCCTCCGCGGCGGGCGCCTCCCTGGAGGGCCTGAAGGTCGCCAAGGCCAACGGATGGAAGGCACCTGAGCCATCATGACGACTCTCACTCCGGTCCTGACGGCCAACTGGGACCGGCCGGACTCCTTCACCCTGGACGGCTACGGCGACTACGCGGCGGCCAGGAAGGCGCTGGGCATGGACCCGGACGCCGTCATCCAGGCCGTCAAGGACTCCGGTCTCCGCGGCCGTGGCGGTGCGGGCTTCCCCACCGGCATGAAGTGGGGGTTCATCCCCCAGGGCGACGGCAAGCCGCACTATCTCGTGGTCAACGCCGACGAGTCCGAGCCGGGAACCTGCAAGGACATCCCGCTGATGATGGCCAACCCGCACGCGCTGGTCGAGGGCGTCATCATCGCCTCCTACGCCATCCGTGCCAACCACGCCTTCATCTACGTGCGCGGCGAGGTGCTGCACGTCATCCGGCGCCTGCAGGCGGCGGTCGCCGAGGCCTACGCCAAGGGCCTGCTCGGCAAGGACCTCTTCGGCACCGGGTTCGACCTGGAGCTGGTGGTCCACAGCGGCGCGGGCGCCTACATCTGCGGCGAGGAGACGGCACTGCTCGACTCGCTTGAGGGACATCGCGGCCAACCTCGGCTCAAGCCCCCCTTCCCGGCCGTGGCGGGCCTGTACGCCTCGCCAACCGTCGTGAACAACGTGGAGTCGATCGCGAGTGTTCCCTCGATCATCGCGAACGGGGCCGACTGGTTCGCGGGGATGGGCACGGAGAAGTCCCAGGGCTTCGGCATCTTCTCGCTGAGCGGCCACGTCACCCGGCCCGGCCAGTACGAGGCGCCGCTGGGCATCACACTGCGCGAGCTGCTCGACATGGCGGGCGGAATCCGGGCGGGGCACCGGCTGAAGTTCTGGACCCCCGGCGGATCGAGCACGCCGATCTTCACCGACGAGCACCTGGACGTCCCGCTCGACTTCGAGTCGGTCGGGGCCAAGGGGTCCATGCTCGGCACCCGGGCCCTGCAGATCTTCGACGAGACGACCTGCGTGGTGCGGGCCGTACTGCGTTGGACCGAGTTCTACGCGCACGAGTCCTGCGGTAAGTGCACCCCCTGCCGGGAGGGCACCTACTGGCTCAAGCAGGTGCTCAAGCGGCTGGAGAAGGGACAGGGCACCGAGGAGGACCTGTCCACGATCACCGACATCGCGGACAACATCCTGGGACGCTCCTTCTGCGCCCTGGGCGACGGCGCGACCAGCCCCATCCACTCGTCGGTCAAGCACTTCAGGGACGAGTACCTCAAGCACTTCGAGATCGGTGGCTGCCCGTTCGACCACGCCCCCTCAAGGCTCTGGGGGAACAAGTGAGCGGACGGCACGCAACCGGCAAGCACAGCACCGTTTCGGTCATGAGGCCGACGGAGGAGGCGCCATGACCGTCGAAGCGACCACCCCGGCGCAGACGCCGGTAGAACTGGTAACCCTCACCATCGACGGTTTCCAGGTGAGCGTCCCGAAGGGCACGCTGATCATCCGGGCGGCCGAGCTGCTCGGCATCCAGATCCCCAGGTTCTGCGACCACCCGCTGCTGGACCCGGCGGCCAACTGCCGCCAGTGTCTGGTCGACATCCCCGACGCGGGCAACGGCAGGGGCTTCCCGAAGCCGCAGCCGTCCTGCGCCATCGAGGTCGCCCCCGGCATGGTCGTGCAGACGCAGCTCACCTCGCCCGTCGCCGAGAAGGCGCAGCGCGGCGTGATGGAGCTGCTGCTGCTGAACCACCCGCTGGACTGCCCGGTCTGCGACAAGGGCGGCGAGTGCCCCCTGCAGAACCAGGCCATGTCCAACGGCCAGGGCGAGAGCCGCTTCCAGGAGAGCAAGCGGACCTTCCCCAAGCCCATCGCGCTGTCCACCGAGGTGCTGCTGGACCGCGAGCGCTGCGTGCAGTGCGCGCGCTGCATCCGCTTCTCCGACGAGATCGCCGGTGACCCGCTCATCGAGTTCTTCGAGCGCGGGGCCAAGGAGCAGGTCAGGACCGCCGACGGCGAGCCGTTCGAGTCCTACTTCTCCGGCAACACGGTGCAGATCTGCCCGGTCGGCGCGCTCACCGGCGCCGCCTACCGCTTCCGGGCCCGGCCGTTCGACCTGGTGTCCACGCCCAGCGCGTGCGAGCACTGCGCGAGCGGCTGCTCGCTGCGCACCGACCACCGCCGCGGCAAGGTCACCCGCCGCCTGGCCGGGGACGACCCCGAGGTCAACGAGGAGTGGAACTGCGACAAGGGTCGCTGGGCCTTCACCTACGCGACCCAGCCCAACCGGCTCAAGACCCCCCTCGTCCGTGACGAGAAGGGTCACCTGGTCCCGGCCTCCTGGCCCGAGGCGCTGGCCGTCGCGGCCCGCGGCCTGGCCGCGGCGCGGGGCAGGGCGGGCGTCCTGGTCGGTGGCCGGGTCACCGTCGAGGAGGCGTACGGCTACGCCAAGTTCGCCAGGATCGCGCTCGGCAGCAACGACGTCGACTTCCGCGCCAGGCCGCACTCCGCCGAGGAGGAGCGCTTCCTGGCGCACGCGGTCGCGGGCAAGGGCATCGAGATCCGCTACCGCGACCTGGAGAGCGCCCCGGTCGTACTCCTGGTGGGCTTCGAGCCCGAGGAGGAGTCGCCGATCGTCTTCCTGCGTCTGCGCAAGGCGTGGCGCAAGAAGGGCCTGAAGGTCTTCTCGGTCGCGCCGTTCGCCTCCGAGGGCCTGGCCAAGATGGGCGGCACGCTCGTGCGCACCCTGCCGGGCGCGGAGACCGCGGCCGTCGAGGACCTCGTCTCCGGCGTCTCGCCGATCTCCGAGGAGATCAGGCGGGCAGGCGCGATCATCCTCGCCGGTGAGCGGCTGGCCACCGTGCCGGGCGCGCTCTCGGCCCTGGTACGGCTCGCCGACACCAGCGGCGCCAGGCTCGCCTGGGTCCCGAGGCGGGCGGGGGAGCGCGGCGCCGTCGAGGCGGGCGCGCTGCCGAACCTGCTGCCCATCGGCAGGCCGATCGACGACGAGAACGCCCGCACCGAGGTGGCCAGGGCGTGGAACGTCTCCTCGCTGCCCTCGACCCCCGGCCGTGACACCTCCGCCATCCTGACGGCGGCGCTCGGCGGCGAGCTGGGTGCCCTCGTGGTGGCCGGTGTCGACCCCTACGACCTGGCCGACCCGGAGGCCGCCCTGGCGGCCCTGGAGAACACCCCGTTCATCGTGAGCCTCGAACAGCGCCCCAGCGCGGTCACCGACCGCGCCGACGTCGTGCTGCCGGTCGCCTCGGTGAGCGAGAAGGCCGGCACGTTCGTCAACTGGGAGGGACGCGGCCGTACGTTCGAGGCGGCCGTCCCGGTCCCCGGCGTCATGAGCGACCTGCGGGTCGTCTCCTCGATCGCCGACCAGATGGACGTCCACCTCGGCCTGCCCGACCCCGCCGCCGCCCGCCGTGAGCTGGCCGCGATCGGCGCCTGGCGCGGCCCGAGGGCCGAGGCGCCGAACGTGGGGGCCTCCCGGACCGCCGCCCCGAAGGAGGGCGAGGCGATCCTGGCCACCTGGCACCGGCTGCTCGACGACGGCCGCCTGCAGGACGGCGAGCCGTACCTCGCGGGCACCGAGCGCGCGACCGTCGCACTGGTCTCCGCCGCGACCGCGGCCGAGGCGGGTCTCACGGACGGCGGTGAGATCACCGTCACCGCCGAAGGCGGCGCGGTGAGCCTGCCGGTCCTGGTCGCCGACCTGCCCGACCGGGTCGTGTGGCTGCCCGCGAACTCCGCGGGCCGTTCGGTGACCCGCGACCTGCGCGCCACGGCCGGTGACGTCGTCAGGCTCGGCGCCGCGACCGCCGCCCAGGTCTCGGGCGCCGTCCGCGAAGTGAATGAGGAGCGGTGAGCGACCAATGAATACGCACTTGCTCGCGGTTGCGGGCGATCCGTCCCTTGCGGACTTCGGCCACGACCCGCTCTGGATCAGCATCATCAAGGCCGTCGTCATCTTCGTCGTCCTGATGCTGGGCGTGCTGTTCGGCGTGTGGTTCGAGCGCAAGCTCATCTCCCGTATGCAGAACCGCTACGGCCCCAACAGGGCCGGTAAGTTCGGCCTTCTGCAGTCGGTCGCCGACGGTCTGAAGATGGGTCTCAAGGAAGACCTCATGCCCAGGACCGTGGACAAGGTGATCTACTTCATCGCCCCGGTCGTCCTGGCGGTCCCGGCCTTCCTCGCCTTCTCGGTCATCCCGATGGGGCCGATCGTCTCGATGTTCGGCGTCAAGACCCCGCTGCAGCTCACCGACCTGCCGGTCGCGGTGCTGCTGGTGCTGGCGATGGCCTCCATCGGCGTCTACGGCATCGTCCTGGCCGGTTGGGGCTCGCGCTCGCCGTACACGATCCTGGGTGGCCTGCGGGCCAGTGCCCAGGTGGTCTCCTACGAGATCGCGATGGGCCTGTCGTTCGTCGGCGTCTTCCTGTACGCCGGGACGCTGTCCACCTCCGAGATCGTCGCCTCGCAGGCCGGAGGCAGGGAGGTCACGCTCGGCGGGCTGACCCTGCAGCTGCCCTCGTGGTACATGGTCCTGCTCATCCCCTCCTTCCTCATCTACGTCATCACGATGCTGGGTGAGACCAACCGGGTCCCCTTCGACCTGCCCGAGGGTGAGGGCGAGCTGGTCGGCGGCTTCCAGACCGAGTACTCCAACTCGCTGAAGTTCGCGGTCATCATGCTCGCCGAGTACGTCAACGTCTTCGTGGTCTCCGCGGTGTCGATCACCCTGTTCATGGGCGGGTGGCGGGCGCCGTTCCCGATCTCCATGTGGGAGGGGGCCAACACCGGCTGGTGGCCGCTGCTGTGGTTCTTCCTCAAGATGGTGCTCGTCTTCTCGTTCTTCATCTGGTGCCGCGCCTCGCTGCCGCGAGTCCGCTACGACCAGCTGATGGCCCTCGGATGGAAGGTCCTCATCCCGGTCAACCTCGGCTGGATCCTCCTGGTGGCGACCATGAAGGCCTTCCAGATCCCGGGCGTCAACAGGCAGCTGATCCTGATCCTGGCCGGCCTCGTGCTGGTCGGGTGCTTCGCGCTGTGGTGGCGCTTCGACAACGTGCTGCAGAAGCGCAGAGACGCCAAGGCGGCCCAGGTCGAGGCGGAGTTCGCGCAGCTCGACGCAGAACCGGCCGCGGGTGGCTTCCCAGTGCCGCCGCTCGACCTGCCGCACTACCACGGGGTAGCGCGCAAGGAGGTTCCCAGTGGGAGCAACTGATTGGCTGAACTCCGTCAAGGGGTTCGGCGTGACCTTCCACACGATGTTCAAGAAGGTCGAAACGGTCAACTACCCCGAGGAGAAGCGGCCGACGGCTCCGCGTTTCCACGGCCGTCACCAGCTCAACCGCTGGCCCGACGGCCTGGAGAAGTGCGTCGGGTGCGAGCTGTGCGCCTGGGCCTGTCCGGCCGACGCGATCTTCGTCGAGGGAGCGGACAACACCGACGAGCAGCGCTTCTCGCCGGGCGAGCGCTACGGGCGCACCTACCAGATCAACTATCTGCGGTGCATCCTGTGCGGCCTGTGCATCGAGGCCTGCCCGACCCGGGCGCTGACCATGACCAACGAGTACGAGCTCGCCGATTCGAGCCGCGAGAGCCTCATCTACACCAAGGAGATGCTGCTGGCGCCGCTCGGTCCCGGCATGGAGGCCCCGCCCCACGCCATGCGTCTCGGCGAGACCGAAGAGGACTACTACCGGCTGGGACGAAACAATGGGTGAGACCATCACGTTCTGGGTGCTGGCGGTGGTCTCCGTCGGCGCGGCCCTCGGCCTCGTCTTCAGCCGCAAGGCGGTCTACTCGGCCCTGATGCTGGGCATGGTCATGCTCTCCCTGGCGGTCCTCTACGCCGTCCAGGACGCGCCCTTCCTGGCCGCGGTGCAGATCATCGTCTACACCGGCGCGGTCATGATGCTCTTCCTGTTCGTGCTGATGCTCGTCGGCGTGGACTCGGCGGACTCACTGGTCGAGACGATCAAGGGACAGCGGTTCTGGGCGGCCGTCGCGGGCCTGGGCTTCGCGGCCCTGCTCGCGCTCGCGGTCGGCAACACGCTGATCGGCCCGGCCAAGGGCCTGGAGAACGCGGTCAAGCAGGCGGGCGGCAACGTGCCCAGCCTGGCCCAGCTGATCTTCACCAGGTACGTCTTCGCCTTCGAGGTCACCTCGGCGCTGCTGATCACGGCGGCGCTCGGCGCGATGGTCCTGGCCCACCGCGAGCGCGTACGGCCCAAGGCCACCCAGCGTGACCTGGCCCGCGCCCGCTTCAGCGGTCCGCAGCCCTCGCCGCTGCCCGGCCCCGGCACCTACGCCCTGCACAACGCCATCGACATGCCCGCCCTGCTGCCCGACGGCACGATCGCGACCAAGTCGATCAACCGGGTGCTCGCCAGGCACGAGGAGGAGGACGGCGTCACGCCGACCGACCCCCGGCGGGCGGCGATCGTCAAGCAGATCCTCGTCGAGGAGCGGCTGGCGGAGCAGGACGTGACCCCGGACGACTCCCACGCGGACGCGCGGGCCGTCGTCGAGGACAACGTCGCTCAGGACTCCTCCCAGGCCGGCACCGAGGACGAAACCGTCACGGACGAGACCGCGACGGGCGAGGCCGTACGGGAAGCCCACCAGGAGGACGGCAAGTGACCACCCACTATCTGGTGCTCTCCGCACTGCTGTTCGCGATCGGCGGCATCGGTGTCCTGACACGACGCAACGCGATCGTGGTGTTCATGTGCATCGAGCTCATGCTCAACGCCTGCAACCTCGCGTTCGTCACCTTCGCCAGACAGCACGGCAACCTGGACGGCCAGATCATCGCGTTCTTCGTGATGGTCGTGGCCGCGGCAGAGGTCGTGATCGGTCTGGCCATCATCGTGATGATCTTCCGAACCCGCAGGTCCGCGTCGGTCGACGACGCGAACCTGCTGAAGTACTAAGAGGTGGCAGGTGCAATCTCTCGCTGAGATCGTCCCGCACTCCGGTGGGGTGGTCGGGGTCTCCTGGCTGATGATCGCGCTGCCGCTGATCGGCGCCGCGATCCTGTTGCTCGGCGGCCGCCGTACCGACCGCTGGGGGCACCTGCTCGGCGTCGCCATGTCGCTGGCCGCGTTCGTCGTCGCGGTGCTGTCCTTCGTCGAGCTGCTCGGTCAGCCGGAGGACAAGCGCCGGATGGCGGTCGAGCTCTACCAGTTCATCCCCGGCGTCGCGAACATGGGCCTGCTGATCGACCCGCTGTCGATCAGCTTCGCCCTGCTGATCACCGGTGTGGGTTCGCTGATCCACATCTACTCGATCGGCTACATGTCGCACGACCCCGACCGTCGCAGGTTCTTCTCCTACCTGAACCTGTTCGTCGCGGCCATGCTGCTGCTGGTGCTCTCCGACAACTACGTCGGGCTGTTCATCGGCTGGGAGGGCGTCGGTCTGGCGTCCTATCTGCTGATCGGCTTCTGGCAGTTCAAGCCCTCGGCCGCGGTGGCGGCGAAGAAGGCCTTCATCGTCAACCGGGTCGGTGACTTCGGCCTCCTGATCGCGATCTTCACGATCTGGACCACGTTCGGCTCGGTCACCTTCAAGGAGGCCTTCGGCGCGGCGGGCGGCGCCTCGGAGGGCACGCTCACCGCCATCGGCCTGCTGCTGCTCCTGGGCGCGTGCGGCAAGTCCGCCCAGCTGCCGCTGCAGTCCTGGCTGCTGGACGCGATGGAGGGCCCGACCCCGGTCTCGGCCCTCATCCACGCCGCGACCATGGTCACCGCCGGTGTCTACCTCGTCGTCCGCTCCGGCGCGTTCTTCGAGGCCGCCCCGACCGCGCAGCTCGTCGTGACGATCGTCGGTGTGGCCACGCTGCTCGCCGGTGCGATCATCGGTTGCGCCAAGGACGACATCAAGAAGGGCCTGGCCGGCTCGACGATGTCGCAGATCGGCTACATGATGCTCGGCGCGGGCCTCGGCCCGGTCGGCTACACCTTCGCCATCGCGCACCTGATCACCCACGGCTTCTTCAAGGCCAACATGTTCCTCGGCGCCGGTTCGGTCATGCACGGCATGAACGACGAGGTCAACATGCGCAAGTACGGTGGGCTGTTCTCGGTGATGAAGATCACCGCGATCACCTTCATGATCGGCTACCTGGCGATCATCGGTTTCCCGCTGCTGTCCGGTTACTTCACCAAGGACGGCATCATCGAGACCGCCATGGAGCACAACCAGATCCTCGGCTGGCTCGCCGTCGTCGGCGCGGGCATCACCGGCTTCTACATGTCGCGGATGGTCTTCATGACCTTCTTCGGCAAGCGGCGCTGGGAGGAGGACGCCCACCCGCACGAGTCGCCCGCCGTCATGACGGTTCCGCTGATCATCCTGTCGATCGGGTCGATCTTCCTGGGTGGTTTCCTGGTCCTGGGCAACCGGTTCATGCTCTTCCTCGGCCCGGCCGTCGGCCTGCCGGAGGAGCTGCCCAGCTTCCACCCCTTCAGCGTCCCCGGCCTGGCCACGCTCGCACTGGTCGCCGTCGGCGCCGCCTTCGCCTGGTTCAGGTACGGCGCCGCCGAGGTGCCCCGGGTCGCCCCGCGCGGCTCGTTCCTCACCACCTTCGCCCGCCGTGACCTGTACGGCGACGCCCTCAACGAGGCGCTGCTCATGCGCCCCGGCCAGTGGCTGACCCGGCTCGCGGTGTTCTTCGACAACCGAGGCATCGACGGCCTGGTCAACGGGCTGGCCGCGGCGATCGGCGGCACCTCCGGGCGGCTGCGCCGCGTGCAGACCGGCTACGTACGGTCGTACGCGCTGTCCATCCTCTTCGGTGCCGCCGTGGTCGTTGGCGCGCTGCTCTACGTAGGGAACATGTGATGCCCTGGCTCTCGACCCTGATAGCCGTGCCCGTCGTGGGCGCGGTGGGTGTCTCCCTTGTCAAGAGTGACAAGCTCGCCAAGCAGGTGGCCCTCGTGGTCTCGCTGGTCGTGCTGGTCCTGACCGCCGTGATGGCGTTCAGGTTCGACCCGGCCCTGGGCGCCGCGAAGGAGACCCGCTTCCAGTTCGCCGAGGTCTACAACTGGATCCCGGCCTTCGGCGTGCACTACGGCGTCGGCGTCGACGGCATCGCCCTGGTGCTGATCGCGCTGTCGGTCATCCTGGTGCCGATCGTGATCCTGGCCTCCTGGCACGACGCGGACGGCACCGGGGCCGCGGCCCCGCCCAAGCGGTCCGTGAAGACCTACTTCGCGCTGCTGCTGGTGCTGGAAGCGATGATGATCGGCGTCTTCGCGGCGACCGACGTCTTCCTCTTCTACGTCTTCTTCGAAGCCATGCTGATCCCGATGTACTTCATGATCGGGTCGTACGGCGGCGCCCAGCGGTCCTACGCGGCCGTGAAGTTCCTGCTCTACTCGCTCTTCGGCGGCCTGCTCATGCTGGTCGCGGTGATCGCGCTCTACGTGATCGCCGAGAAGGGCACCTTCATGTTCCCCGAGCTGGTCGGGGTCATCCAGGACCCGACCACGCAGAAGTGGCTCTTCCTCGGCTTCTTCATCGCCTTCGCGGTCAAGGCGCCGCTGTGGCCCTTCCACACCTGGCTGCCGGACGCGGCCGCGCAGGCCCCGGCCGGCGCGGCCGTACTGCTGGTCGGTGTGCTGGACAAGGTCGGCACCTACGGCATGCTCCGCTTCTGCCTTGAGCTGTTCCCCGACGCGGCCAAGTTCTTCACGCCGCTGGTGATCGCGCTCTCGGTGATCGGCATCATCTACGGCGCGATCGTGGCCATCGGCCAGACCGACATGAAGCGCCTGATCGCCTACACCTCGATCTCGCACTTCGGCTTCATCGCCCTCGGCGTTTTCGCGATGACCACGAACGCGGGAGCCGGCGCCACGCTCTACATGGTCAACCACGGCTTCTCGACCGGTGCGCTGTTCCTGATCACCGGGTTCCTGATCTACCGCCGCGGTTCCAGCCAGATCGCCGACTACGGAGGCGTGCAGAAGGTCGCCCCCGTGCTGGCGGGCACCTTCCTGATCGCCGGGCTCTCCGGCCTTTCGCTGCCGGGTCTGTCGACCTTCGTCAGCGAGTTCATGGTCCTGCTCGGCAGCTACGAGCGCTACGTCGTCCCGACGGTCATCGCGACCACCGGTGTGATCCTGGCCTCGATCTACATCCTGTGGATGTACCAGCGCACGATGAACGGCCCGACGGCGGAGAAGGTCAAGGGCCTGCCCGACCTCGACGCCAGGGAACGGTGGGTGGTCGGCCCGCTGATCGTCATGATCATCGCTCTTGGGTTCTTCCCCAAGCCGGCGCTCGACATGATCAACCCGGCGGTGGACCACACGCTGTCCAACGTTCACATCTCCAACGTCCACATCACTCCGGCCGTCGCTGAGAAGAAGGGGGCCGGGCAGTGAACGGCACCACCATCACCAGCCCGACGATCGAGTACGCGCTGCTGTCCCCGATGCTGATCGTGTTCGGCGCGGCGCTCGTCGGTGTGCTGGTCGAGGCGTTCGCGCCTCGCTACCTGCGCAAGTCGATCCAGATGCCACTCACGCTGCTGGCGCTGGTCGGCGCGTTCGTCACGACCATCCTGACGGCCCTCAACGGCCTGCCGGAGCGGGCCGCCGCCATGGGCGCGGTCGCGGTCGACGGTCCCGCGCTGTTCATCTGGGGCATCATCCTCATCCTGGCCTTCGTCAGCGCGCTGCTGATCAACGACGACGACCAGTTCGTCGCGCAGGCGGCGGCCGTACCGGGCAGCGTGGACGAGGAGGAGGCGGTCCGCAGCGGATTCGCCCAGACCGAGGTCTACCCGCTGCTGCTGTTCGCGGTCGGCGGCATGCTGCTCTTCCCCGCGGCCAACGACCTGCTGGCCATGTTCGTCGGCCTTGAGGTCATGTCCCTGCCGCTGTACCTGCTGTGCGGCCTGGCCCGCCGTCGCCGCCTGCTCTCGCAGGAGGCCTCGGTCAAGTACTTCCTGCTCGGCGCCTTCTCCTCGGCCTTCTTCCTCTACGGCACGGCCCTGGTGTACGGCTACGCCGGGTCGGTCGACCTGAGGGCCATCAGCGAGTCGCTCGGCAGCGTCTCGGGCCAGCAGACCCTGCTGCTCGTCGGCATCGCGCTGCTCGGCGTCGGCCTGCTGTTCAAGATCGGCGCTGTGCCGTTCCAGGCGTGGAAGCCCGACGTCTACCAGGGCGCGCCGACCGCGGTCACCGCGCTGATGGCCTCGACCGTGCTGGTCGCCGCCTTCGGCGCGCTGCTGCGCGTCTTCTGGGTGGCGCTGGGCAACCTCGACTGGGACTGGCGCCCGGTCATGTGGGGCGTGGCGATCCTGACGATGATCGTCGGTGCGATCCTGGCGATCACCCAGACCGACATCAAGCGCATGCTCGCCTACTCCTCCATCGCGCACGCGGGCTTCATGCTCACCGGCGTGATCGCCACCGGCGCCGCGGAGCAGAACTCCCAGGCGCTGTCGGCGGTCCTGTTCTACATGGCGGCCTACGGCTTCACCACGGTCGGCGCCTTCGCGGTCGTCACCATGGTCCGCGACGCGGGCGGCGAGGCCGGGCACCTGTCCCGGTGGGCGGGTCTGGGCAAGCGGTCCCCGATGCTGGCGGGCATCTTCGCCTTCTTCCTGCTGGCCTTCGCGGGCATCCCGCTGACGAGCGGTTTCTTCGGGAAGTACGCGGTGTTCACCGCGGCGGTCGGCGGCGGGGTGCTGCCGCTGGTCATCGTGGGTGTGGTGAGCTCGGCGATCGCGGCGTTCTTCTACGTGCGCGTGATCGTGCTGATGTTCTTCAACGAGCCCGCGGCGGACGGCCCGAGCATCGCGACGCCCAGCGTCGGCACCTCGGCTGTGGTCGCTCTGGCGGCAGCGGCTACCGTAGTGCTGGGGGTCTTCCCGCAGCCGGTGCTGACTCTGGCGGACCAGGCTGCGTCCGCGTTGTTCATTCGTTAGAGGAGTAGTGCTTCATGGCTGCGCCACCCGTTGTTGATCTCCCGTTCGTCGACGAGCGGTTGGCGCAGGACCTCGCCGACGGACTGGCGGAGGTCGAGAAGCTGCTGCGGTCCTCGGTCGAGAGCCGGGACTCCTTCGTCACGGAGGCGTCCCGGCATCTCATCGAGGCGGGCGGCAAGCGGTTCCGGGCGATGCTCGTGCTGCTGGCGGCCCAGTTCGGCTCATCCGGGGCTTCGGGGGTGGTTCCCGGAGCCGTGGTCATCGAGCTGACCCATCTGGCCACGCTGTACCACGACGACGTGATGGACGAGGCCCCGGTGCGCAGGGGGTCACCGTCGGCCAACGCCCGCTGGGACAACACCGTGGCCATCCTGACCGGCGACTATCTGTTCGCCCAGGCCTCGGAGATCCTCGCCGATCTCGGCCCCGAGGTCATCCGCATCCAGGCGCAGACGTTCTCCCGGCTGGTGCGCGGGCAGATCCGCGAGACCATCGGCCCCCGTGAGGGCGAAGACCCCATCGCCCACTACATCGAGGTGCTGGCCGACAAGACCGGGTCCCTGATCGCCACCTCCGGCCGGTTCGGCGGCCTGTTGAGCGGCGCCGCTCCGGAGGTCGTCGACCGGCTGACCAGGGCCTGTGAGGCGATCGGAATCGGCTGGCAGCTCGGTGACGACCTGCTGGACGTGGCCTCCGAGTCCGCCGAGTCGGGCAAGACGCCGGGAACCGACCTGCGTGAGGGTGTTCACACCCTGCCGATGCTGTACGTCCTGGCCTCGGAGTCGCCGGAGGACGCCCGCCTGCGTGAGCTGCTGGCCGGGCCGGTGGCCGAGGAGGACGTCGAGGAGGCCCTGCGCCTGCTGCGCGCGCACCCGGCCATGGAGCGGGCCCGCGCGGAACTGGTCTCCTGGATCGATCGGGCACGCAAGGATCTCTCCGGCCTTCCGGACATACCCGCCAGAGCCGCCTATCTCGCCCTGTGCGACTACGTCATCGAGCGCTCGGGCTGATAGCCCATCGGGGCGTACGGCCCCGCTGCGGGCTTTCCAGCGGGCTTTTCGGCCAACCCGATTTTCCTGGATTTTTCGTCTTTCGTGGGTGGGCCGTGTCAGCCGGCCCGGCTCCTCAGTGCTCCTCAGCGGCTCGTCATCCCCGCGGGCTGAGCCGTGACGCTCTCGCGTACGGCGCGGCGGGAGCGCCGGGCCGTACGGAGACCGTCCCAGGTGAAGACCGACAGGGCCAGCCAGACGATCGCGAACCCGACCCAGCGGCTGGCCGGCATGACCTCGTGCACCACGAGGATGCCGACGAGGAACTGCAGAACCGGGGCGATGTACTGCAGCAGCCCGACCGTGGTGAGCGGCACCCGCAGGGCCGACGCAGTGAAGAGCAGCAGCGGGATGGCGGTGATGACGCCCGCCCCGACGAGCAGCAGGGCGTGCCCCAGGCCCTCGGTCCCGAAGGTGTTCTGCCCCTGCCCCTGCAGGAAGGCCAGGTAGCCGAGCGCGGGAAGCAGCAGCACCAGGGTCTCGACGGCCATGCTCTCGGCGGCCCCCACCTGCGCGATCTTCTTGACCAGGCCGTAGGTGCCGAAGCTGGCCGCCAGCGTCAGCGCAATCCACGGCGGCCTGCCGTAGTCGATGGCGAGCAGCAGGACCGCTACGGCGCCGAGCCCGACGGCTCCCCACTGCCACGGCCGCAGACGCTCCTTGAGCAGCACGACGCCGAACAACACGCTCACCAGCGGGTTGATGAAGTAACCGAGCGCGCTCTCGACCACATGTCCGGCGTTGACCGCGTAGATGTAGACACCCCAGTTGACCGTGATGATCGCGGCGGCGAGGGCGAGAAGGGCGAGCTTCTTCGGGGTGCGCAGCAGTTCGCGGAACCACGACCAGTGGCGCCGCACGGCCAGGATCACGACGACGGCCGCGAGGGACCACACCATGCGGTGGGCGAGGATCTCCAGGGCTCCTGAGGGCTTCAGGAGCGGCCAGTACAGGGGAAACAGCCCCCACATGCCGTAGGCGGCGATGCCGTAGAGGACCCCACGTCGTGATTCAGGCATGTCCCCCATTTTTACTGCTTACGCGATTTAACACAAATTAGTGATACTTGTCCGACGATTAAGGCGCGCTTAAGGGAACACGGGGGCGGCCAGGATGGTTCCTAGCTGATGAGAACGTGTCAGAAGGAGGTTCGCAGCATGGGCTGGCTGTTCGGCAAGGACAAGACTTCCATGGTCGTCCCGGAGAACGCGCTGCCGGGCCGTACCACCCCGATCGCGGTGCCCGCGCGCCACGCGGTCCTCGACGCCCCGCTGGCTCCGCCGTACCCCGAGGGAACCGAGATCGCCGACTTCGGCCTGGGCTGTTTCTGGGGCGCCGAGCGCAAGTTCTGGCAGACCCCGGGCGTGGTCTCCACCTCGGTCGGCTACGAGGGCGGTTACACGCCCAACCCGACCTACGAGGAGGTGTGCACCGGCCAGACCGGCCACACCGAGGTCGTCCGCGTGATCTTCGACCCGTCCCGCGTCTCCTACGAGGAACTGCTGCGCGTCTTCTGGGAGAACCACGACCCGACCCAGGGCATGCGCCAGGGCAACGACGTCGGCACCCAGTACCGCTCGGCGATCTACTACCACTCGCCCGAGCAGGAGAAGTCCGCCCTGGCCTCCCGCGACGCCTACCAGAAGGTGCTCGACGAGGCGGGCTACGGCAGGATCACCACGGAGATAGCCCCCGCGGGCGACTACTACCACGCCGAGGACTACCACCAGCAGTACCTGTACAAGGTCCCCAACGGCTACTGCGGCATCGGCGGCACGGGCGTGGCCTGCCCGGTGGGCCTGGTGCCGACCGAGGAGTAGCTCCACGGCGCTCCGCCGTATGGCTCGCGCTCAACTTTCTGGACACGGGTCGTCTGCTGTCTGGTCATGGTTGATCTGAGGTCGTCCGTTGTATCGGCTGTTCGAACCTGGGTCGTCGCCGACAACTCGGTGAGGGCGGACAGCGGTGCGGCTCATGATGTTGGCCTTGCCGACCAGTAGCGGTGTTCACTTCTCGGGAACAGGACTTAAGGGTCCTTGTGTCACCGAGAAGTGGTACCAAAAAATGGTACCGTCGGTCGTATGGCTGAGACACGGCTTCGGCTGCCGGATGAGACGTACGAGCAGATCAAGCAGATCGCCGGGGATGACGCGCAGAGCGTCAACTCGGCGATGGTGGTGGCCATCGAGGAATACATCGCCCGACGGAGGCGGGAGCGCTATCAGACGATGGGCCGGAAGATCGCTGAACGAGACCGGGAGTTGCTGGAGCGGCTCGCTCGATGACGCTCTATCCGACGACCTCGGACCTTCTCGCCTTGGCCGAGGTGGTGCTGCCCGAGGTCCTTCTCCGCGACGGCGGCCAACTGCACACAGCCGTGCTGCGCCCGCAGACCACCGTCTTCGGCGAAGACGCCTATCCGGACCTGTGGGAGAAGGCTGCGGCTCTGATGCAGAGCATTCTGATCGGGCACCCTCTGGTGGACGGTAACAAGCGGCTCGCCTGGGTGGCGTCCGTCGCCTTTCTGGAGGACAACGGGGAGATCCTGGAGTATCAGGACGTGGACGAAGCCGAAAGGCTCGTCATCGCCGTGGCGACGGGCGGGCTGGAGGACATCCCCGATCTGGCGCAGCGACTTCGCAAACTTCGTGAGTGAAGACCGACGCACGATTGGGTTCGCCACCTCACCTCCGACGAGCTGCGCGCCTTCACTCTCGAACTGGTGGAGGCGCTCTCCGACGCCGCGGAACTGGATGTCGACCTCACCACACAGGAGGTCATCGCGGGGCTGGAGGGCGACCGCTCGGATCAAGGCTGATCCCGCCCATTACGCCCAGGCTCGCAAGGCCACAGGCGGTGACTACGGGCCGGTAGAGGTTTCGGCGTGAGCCCGAAACGCGGTGACCGGGTCACGGTCCCGCCTCCGGATGACGAATGGGGCATCCGGTTCGGTGCCAGTGATGCGGTCAAGGGGTGGGAGGAACTGCGCCGCCACGCCCTGGGGAACACACGCCGATGTTTCGAGGCACCGCGCGCCGATCCCCGCTCACGAGCGGATCACGAGCGTCAACATCGCCTACGCGGTGACCTCGCGACTCATCGTCATAATGGCCAGGACCTGGAGCAATGGGAATTCGAGGTCACCAGCGGCGGGCGCGTCCGCTATGCCATCGATGACGCCACTCGCACTGTCTGGATCGTCTATGCCTCACCCCGTCACCCGAAAGACACCGACACCTGAAGCCGGAGGCGGGGAGCCGATCAGGTGATCCTTTGTCCGGACCGCGACAGTTGTCCGGCTCAAGATCGAAAAGAGGGAGAGCCGGTGAGGTGGGAGCAGGGGCGTGCCGCACTTGAGGGCATGCTCGGCCGCGGTGAGATCGAAAGAGTGGCGGCGAGCCGAGCATAGGCGGAGGAACTGCTGGCTCAGGCCCGAAAACACATGGTGACGGCTCGCCTTGCGATGGAATCGGATCCGAGTGGCCGGTGTCGGCCGAGGAGTGGCTCCGCGTCTCTCGCCGTACGGCTCGCCCGGGGACGAGCCGTTCCGCTGCCGCGAACGGTCGTGCGTCCTGCAGCAAGATCCAAGTCGCTTGCAATCGCGGTCCGGAATCCTGCTGCCGTACATCACACCGGGCCGTCACGCAGGAGCGTCATGCGCCGGGGCAGGTTCATGCCGGGGAATCGCAAGGGCCACGAGGCGTCCGGCAAGCTGCCGCGACCCCGTCGCTCCTTCTGCTGACGCGATCACCGGCGGGTGATCGACCGGGTCGGGCTTCGGCGGCGCGGGCCCTCGGACAGGATCGCGAACGGCGGCCCTTGAACGAGATGGGGAGGCAGTGGACACAGGCATCATGCCATTGGTTGGGATCGTGTTCGGAGCGGTGTTCATCGGGACCAGCGTCCGCACCATCACCGTTGGACGGTGGCTGCGGCGGCACGGGGCGCGGGTGCCGGGCGTCGTCGTGAGACTGCGCCGGTCCGGCGGCCATCACAAGGGCGTGTACTACCCCACCCTGCGGTTCCAGACGGTGCAGGGTTCCGTGGTGGAGACCGAGTCGGATCTGGGCTTCAACCCGTCGCCGGTTCGTCCGGGCCAGCAGGTCATGGTGGTCTACGACCCCGAGCGACCCCAGCGTGTCCGTGTGGACGGGGCGGGCGGCGGTGGCGTGCTTCACGGCGCGCTGTTCCTGATCGTCGGGGCGGTCGTCCTGGTGGCCTCCCTGGTCTTCGCGGTCAGGGCCTGGTTGTGAGGACGACCACTGCGGCATCGGGGGCGCCGACGTCGGGCTGGGGCTCGTCCGAAGCCCACGGTGCGGAGGTACGGTCTCGGGCCGTTCGGGGTCTCACATCGCTGTCCCGTGGAGGAAGTCGACGACGCGGGTGTTGAGGTCGGCGGCCTCGTGCCACGGCATCGCGTGGTGGGACAGGCCCGGCAGCACCGCGATCTCCGCGTGGGGGAGAAGGCGTGCGGCGGCGGACGCGACGCGGTGCGGGAAGTGCGCCCTGCCGCCGCCGGCGAGGAGGATCAGGGTCGGAGTCGTGAGCGCGCGCAGCGATCCGGGCTTGGGCCGCCTCCCGGTCACGATCCTCGTGTCCGGGAACTCCGCGGCCAGTCCGTAGAGCCGCAGCCAGGCGGGGTCGGCGTGCGCGTCACCGGTCTCCCATGCCAGGAACGCCCGCGCGCGCGAGGCCGTCGGCCGCGCGAGGGACGGCAGCGCGCGTGCCAGGTATCCCGCCCGGAACCCTCCGAAACACTGTGTCGGATCGAGCAGGACGAGCCGCCGGACCCGCCGGGGCGCGTGAAGACCGTACGTCAGGGCGATCCACGCGCCGTAGGAGTGTCCGCACACCGCGGCGTTCTCGACCCCGAGCCCGTCGAGTACCCCGTCCAGCCAGCCGAGCAGGTCGCGGACGTCGCGAGGGGGACGTTGGCCTCGGATGCTCCGTCCCGGCTCGCCGATGCGGTCCACGGCGTACACCCGGTGGCGGTGCGCGAACGCGGCGACGTTGGCGAACCACATCGCCGCCGTGGTGCCACCGCCGTGCAACAGGACCAGCGGTGGGCCGTCCACGGGGCCGCACGCGTTCACCCGTGTCGTGCCGTACACCGACGGCAGGTCGATCGACTCGACCCGGACCGGCCAGCGCCCGAGGACCGTGTCGTAGGCGGAGAGGAAGGCCGTGTTCCCGTCGTCGGACATGCCCACCCCGATAAGTAGCTCGCTCGGCAATAATCTCGTTGGGCGAGATAATGCCATACTGGGGCGGTGACGAGGAACCGGGAGGGCGGCGGGGACGTGTACGAACAGGACGCCGGGATGCGGGTGGTCCATCTGCTGCGCGCCATCACCGTGGAACTCGACCGCATGGGAGAGAGGTTCGCCGCCGGACACGATCTTCATCCGACCGATGTGCGCGCGCTCATCTGCCTGCTGGACGCCGCCCGTACGGGCACGCCCGCCACCCCGGGAACGCTGGGGGCGAGTCTCGGCCTCAACTCCGCGGGTACCACGGCGGTGGTCGACCGGCTGGAAAGACTCGGTCACGTACGCCGGGAACGCGACACCCGGGACCGTCGGCGGGTGCTGCTGAAAGTGGACGAGAGCGCCGTCGCGCTCGGATGGGGCTTCTTCGGCCCGCTCATCCACGAGATCGTCGCCGTCATGGGCCGGTTCGACGCCGCGGAGCAGGCGACCATCGAGCGCTTCCTCGGCGTTGTGCACGAGGCCGTCGCCCTGGGACGAACCACCCAGGACTAGGTTCCGCGTGTCATCGGCGATGCCTTACCAAGGTCGGCCGCTGCCCGCTGCTGTCGTTCATGGTCTTCGGAGGGAGCGGTTCATTCGCCGGGCGTAGGGGTCTGTGCTCGGGGGCGGAGGCGTCGGCGGAGGCTCGGTCGCGGTGCCGCCCCGTCGGTAAGTCGTTCGGTTCGATTTTTTCGGCCGGAGCGAACAAGGCGGGTTGGTTTTGTTCGGGTTACATCGACTCAGCCGAACAAAATCATGGGAGAGCCGGTGTCAGGACCGGGCAGGCCGTCCAGGGCGACTGTGTGTCAGCGTCTCGACGAGGCCGTTCGAGAGCTTCGTGACCGTTTGGGCGGGCTGCCTTCGCCTGCTGAGGCGGAGGACATCTGGTCTGACATCTGGCACCAGGAGGCTCACAACAGCACTGCGATCGAGGGCAACACGCTCGTGTTGCAGGAGGTGGAGAAGCTCCTTGAGGAGGGCCGGGCGGTGGGCGCGAAGCCTCTCAGGGACTACATGGAGGTGAGGGGGTACGGGGACGCCGCGAAGTGGGTGTACGGGCAGACACTGGAGCCGGGAGACTGGCAGAACGGAGATCTCATCACGCTCCAGGAGATTCGGCGATACATCACACCGCCATGTCGCTCGTGTGGGCTGTGGACCCTCACCCGCACGCCACCCCTGCCGAAGGTCCGAGGAACTTCCGGCGACATGAGATCGCCAAGTTCCCCGGGGGTATGAGGCCGCCGTCATGGTCGGAGGTCGCCTCACGGCTGCGGGACTGGGTGGAGATCGTCGATGGCCTCCGCGGTGAGTCCGAGGAGCCCCTCCCCGAACGCTTGGCACATGTTCACAATCGGTTCGAGCAGATACATCCGTTCCTTGACGGCAACGGGCGGACGGGCCGTTTGGTGCTCAACTTGATACTCGGCAGGATCGGCTATCCACCAGCGATCATCTACAAGCGCGACCGTGACAAGTATCCGCAGGCGATGCGCCGAGCCGACAATGACGAGTTCGGCCCGTTGGGCGAACTCGTCGCACGCAGCGTGACGACGAATCTGTATCGCTTTGTCATGCCGGCGGTGGCCGGTCCGGTCAAGCTCGTCCCCCTGTCCGCCCTCGCGACACGCGACGTCACCGAGAACGCCCTCCGGGTGGCTGCCGCACGGGGGCGCCTCCGTGCGGTCAAGGGCGACGACGGGATGTGGCGCAGCAGCAAGAAGGGGGTGAACGACTATCTCAAGTCAAGGCACCGCAGGTCGTGATGCGTCCGCTGCGGATGAGAAGTCGCCCAGGTGGCAGGACCACTGAAGAGGTTCGGCGTCTCGGCCTGGATGATGATTCGCGAAGCCGGTCGTCTCGCCGCTGCGGGATCGCCGATCCGTGGGTGATCCAGGTGGGCACCGTACGGCGGGTCAGGGCTGGGCGTGGCGGGTGAGGCCGAGGGTGGCGATGAGGTCCTCGTGGAGTTCGAACCAGACACGGTGGCAGGAGTCCACGTCGGTGCGGTCGACCCAGGCGCCGTCCCCCGCCTGCGCGCGTGCCAGGGCCGCGGCGAAACGTGTGTCGTATCCGCGGAACCGCGTGAGGACGTGACCGAGCCGGTCCACGAGCGGGGTGAGCGCCCGGCCGACGCAGGCGAGTTCGTGGAGGACTCCGGCGTCCCAGGTGGGGTCGGAGTGGTCGTTGACGGCGAGCCGATCGTTGGCGGCGGGCCGGAGTTGCCAGTCGGTGCAGGCCTGTAGCAGGAGAGCGTTCAGCGGGAGGAACCTGCGGTGAACGTCTCGGACCTCGTCGGCGGCGCCCGCGAGGCTGAGTTCGGCCGCGAGCCGGCGCTCGTTCTCGGCCCGGCCGGCTTCGGTCAACGACCAGCCTCTGGTGTCGGCGAAGGAGGTGTGCTCGACCCAGCCACGGCTCTCGGCCTCGCGTAGCACCTCTTCCGCCGTGGCCGTGTCGAGCCCGTACCGGCGGGCGATCACCGGGGTGTCCGCGAACCCGGTGACGCGTACGGCGTGCAGGATCAGGAGGTCGGGCGAGGAGTCGTGCGTCATGAGCCGGTGTCCTGTCGTGCGGTCAGGCGGGTGTAGTGCTGCTGGCATGCCTGCGGGGAGTTGAACCCCATCACGTGCGCCATCTGCGCCCAGGTCAGGCCCGCGCTTCTGGCGATGAACAGCAGGGCGGATTCGAGCCCTTCGACCTCGGCTCGTGCGGCGGGCAGGAGGGCGAGCGCGTCCAGGATGCCCTCCGGGTCCAGGTCGGCGTTGCGCCAGACGGCGAACTGCACGAGGTCGACCGCCGACGGCGGGGCGGGCGGGGGACGCCACGGACGGGCGTCGAGCTCGTCCGCGCCCAGGTCAAGAAGCCGCTCACGCGCGTCCCGCTCACGCCCGGCCTGGGCGTGGTCGGCGTGCGCGCCGGAGGCGATGTCGTCCTTGCGTGACATGCGTCCCAGCATGCACAATCAACAAATTGTTGTCAATGTTCTGTTGAAGGGCGAAGCGGATGATCGTTTCCCTGGGGGAGGCCGTCGCCGACACCTGCGGGGGCAAGGCCGGCGCGCTCGGCGCGTTGCTCAGGGCGGGTCTGCCGGTTCCCGACGGCTTCGTCGTCCCGTTCGCCGCCTACCTCGCGGCCGGACCGGACGACGCCGACGCGGCGCGGCAGGCGATCGGGGCCCGCCCGGTCCCCGCCGCCGTGATCGACGCGCTGGGGCGCGCGCTGGACGAACTCGGCGAGCCGTCCGTGGCCGTACGGTCATCGGCGGCGAAGGAGGACACCGGTCAGGCGTCGGCCGCCGGTCAGCACGAGAGCTTCCTCGCCGTGCACGGACCCGACGAGGTCGCCGAAGCCGTAGGAGCCTGCTGGGCCTCGCTGTTCTCCCCGCGTGCCGTCGCCTACCGGGCCGGCTCCGGCTGCGACGACCTTCTGATGGCCGTCATCGTCCAACGCCACCTGGACGCCGAGGTGTCCGGGGTCATGTTCACTCCCGCGGGTCCGGACGACGTGACCCGGATCGAGGCGTCCTGGGGTCTCGGCCCCAGCGTCGTCGAGGGCAGGGTCACCCCTGACGCCTACCGTGTCTCCAGGGACGGGCCGGTCGTCCGTACCGTCGCGGACAAACGGCGGCGTCTTGACCGGAGGGGCACGCGGCTCGTCGTCCACGACGTGCCCGTCGCCGCCCGGGACCGGCCGGTGATCGACGACGCGACCGCCACGCGGCTGGCCGAGCTGGGCGAACGGATCGCCGCCGTGCTCGGCGGCCCGCAGGACGTCGAGTGGGCGATCGCCGACGGCCGCGTCTGGATTCTGCAGGCGCGGCCGGTCACCGCCGCGCTCCCGCCACCCTTCTCCGGTGCCTCGGACGTCACGGCCACCGGCCTCACCGGGACGCCGGGCAGCCACGGGACCGTGACCGGCACCGCGAGGATCGTCCGTGGTTTCGGCGACTTCGCGCGGGTGAGCCCGGGGGACATCCTCGTCTGCCCCTTCACCGACCCTGCCTGGACGCCGCTGCTGCGCGTCGCCGCGGGAGTCGTCACCGAGACGGGAGGCGTGCTCTCCCACGCCGCGATCGTCGCCAGAGAACACGGCATCCCCGCCGTCCTCGGCGTTCCTGACGCGACGAACAGGCTCCGCGACGGCGCTGTCATCACCGTCGACGGCACCGCCGGAACCGTCACGGCCGACCACCTCCGTCCGAGAGGAGACGGGGCCCCCGCCCCTGACCACGCATGACGACCAGACACCTCTACCTCGTGCGTCACGGCGCGGCCGACGCGTTCGGGGAACTCACCGACACCGGGCGTCGGCAGGTGGGTCTGCTGGGCGAACGGCTCGCGGGTGTACCGGTCGACGTCGTGTGGCACTCTCCGCTACCGCGTGCCGTGGCGAGCGCGCGTGAACTCGCCCGTCGTCTACCGGGCGTGCCGGTGATCGAGGCCGCAGAACTCGTCGACCATGTGCCCTACGTTCCCACCGCGGCCGAGACGCCTCCGTCCTGGGCCGGCTTCTTCGACGGCTACGACGATGCCGAGGCGGCCTCCGGCCAGAGCCTCGCCGAGGCCCTGGTCGCCCGGTTCGCGAAGGTCACCGGCTCGGCCGCGAGGGCTCCGAGATCCACCCACGAGGTCCTGGTGACGCACGCCTATCCGATCGCGTGGCTGGTACGGCACGCGCTGGACGCGCCGCCGTCGCGGTGGCTCGGGCTGAACAGCGCCAACACCGCGCTGACGGCCATCGAGTACCGCGACGGCCTGCCACCGACGATCGTGATGTTCAACGACATGAGCCACCTCCCGCCCGGCCTGCGCTGGACCGGATTCCCCGAAGGCGTCAGGCCGTGAGATCACCAGGCCCGGACTGTTCAAGGCCAATCGGCAGGGGTTTCTGTGTGGGCGGAAAGCGCCGAATTCCGGCCCGGGTTCACCTGGTTCGTTCCGCGTTCAATTGAGCCTGGGCTTTTTTCGGCGAGGGTTTCTCCGCGCGGTCACGCCTTCGGCGTTTTCTCTGCCGCCGACGAAAAGTCGTGACGCGTTCGTCCGCGGCGTCGGCCGGGTTTCCCCGGTCCCGGAGAAGAGGAACGGGCCCACGGGCGATTGCGCCGATCCCGTGGGCCCGTTCTCGTCAGGTGGTCGTTACTCGACGGAGCAGAGCCTGCCGTTGAGGGCGAACCTCAGGGGGGCGGGCTGGGCGCCGCTGTAGGAGGCGGTGAACCCGATCTGGGTCGTCGAACCCGGGTTGACGATCTTGTTCCACTGCTTGTTCGTGCCGCTGATCCGCGAGCCGTTCTGGGTCCAGTCCGCGGACCAGCCCGAGGTGAGCTGCGCGGACGACGCCGGGTAGTCGACCGACAGCGTCCAGCCGTCGATCGGGGTCGTGCCGATGTTACGCACGTTGATCTCCGCGTTCAGCGTCGAGCTCCACGTCGCCGCGCGGTAGGAGACCGTGCACGTCGGGGTCGGGGTGGGGAAGCCCTCCCTGGCCAGGACGGACAGCATGGAGGACGGCTCGCTGAGGTTGCCGGCCTCGTCCTGGGCGACCACGAAGTAGTTGTAGCGCCGCCCGACGACCACGTCGGACTCGGCGAAGTTCAGGATGCCGGAGGACGAGATCGTGCCGACCCTGTCGTAGGCCGACGGGTTCTCACGGTAGACGTCGTACTCCTTGACCCCGACGTTGTCGGTCGAGGGCTGCCAGCAGAACGTGGCGCCCCGGTAGTCCTGCAGGCAGGCGTCCTGCAGGCCGGTCGGCCGGCTCGGCGGCACGCGGTCGCCGGGCTTCGGGGACGGCGAGGGCGACGGGGTCATCCCGGTCAGCGCCGGCACCGTGATCAGTTCGGACGGCGGGCTGACGTTCCCCTCCGCGTCCCTGGCCACGACGTACAGCGTGTACCGGCGGTTCAACTCGCCGGAGACGACGCTGCTCGGGTAGGTCGTGGTGGCGGCGAGGACGAAGCCGTCGACGTCCAGGCGGTACACGTCGTAGATGACGCCCCCGCTTTCGTCCGACGAGGCGCTCCAGCAGATGGAGGCGTAGCCGGTCTGGGTGACGGGGGCGAGTGGCACCGGGCAGTGCCACAGGCCGACAGGACGCGTCGGGGAGCCGGGATTGGTCTGCGTGCTCGTGGGGCTGGGGCTGGGAGTGGACGCGTGGGCGATGCCCCCCCACGGGGCGGCGGCCATGCTGATCGCCAGCATGGCCGTCAGTAACGCCACCGTGAGAAACCCGAGGCTGAGGAGGACCGTCCCGGAGGATCGTCTGCCGATTTGCATGATGTCCCTGTCGAATCGTCTTTTGGCGTTTGTCCCCCCGCGGTGATTGTGGAGTGTTTTTGACATTCCGTAAAGTCACGATTTTGCAGGCTGGCGAAAGCCCAGGTCCCGCCGTACGACGTCGGTCGGCGCTTGGCGCGTCCGACACGGGCCGCCGTCACCGGCCGTGCCCGCAGGCGCTCGACCTCCGTGGCGGAGAGAGCGCGGGGCGGCCGCCCAGGCCGTCATCGCCCCAGGTCACGCCCAGCTCGGGCGGTGTGACGCAGTTCACGTCACGTTCCCGGCTCCTGACCGGTTCTCAGCGGGCGAGAAAGGGAGAGACAGATGACCCATCACATCGTGGTTCTCGGAGCGGGGTACGCGGGGCTGGTCGCAGCCAAGCTGGCGGCGCGGCAGAAGGGGACCAGGGTCACCCTGGTCAACCGGCGGGACCACTTCGTGGAGCGGGTACGGCTGCACCAGCTCGTCACCGGTCAGCGTCTTCGTGACCTGCCGCTGGCCGACCTGCTCGCGGGCACCGGGGTCGAGCTGGTCGTCGACACGGTGACCGGGATCGACGCCGACACCCGGACGGTACGACCGGCGCACGCTCCGGAGATCGGCTACGACACACTCGTCTACGCGCTGGGGAGCCAGGCCGACCTGAGCCCGGTGCCCGGAGCGGCCGAGCACGCCCACACCGTCGCCACCCTCGACCAGGCCGAGCGGCTCAGGACTCGGCTGCGGGACGGCGGCACCGCGGTCGTCGTCGGGGGCGGGCTCACCGGCATCGAGACGGCGGCCGAACTGGCGGAGTGCCTGCCGGAGGTGAAGGTACGGCTGGTCACCGAGGGGGCGTTGGGCGGCGCGCTGTCGCGGCGGGCCCAACGGCACCTCAACGCGGCCTTCGGCCGTCTCGCCGTCGAGGTGCGCGAGCACGCCAGGGTGGCCGGGGTGCACGACGACCACGTCACGCTGGAGGGCGGAGAGCGGCTCGGTGCCGACGTCACGATCTGGACGACCGGCTTCCGGGTTCCCGAGCTGGCGCGCCAGGCCGGGTTCTCCGTCGACGACGACGGGCGCATGCTGGTGGACCCGACACTCCGCTCGGTCTCGCACCGGGAGGTGTACGGCATCGGCGACGCGGCGGCCGTGCGCACGGCCGACGGCGTGGAGCTGCGGATGGCCTGCGCGACGGCGCTCCCGGTGGCCCAGCAGGCCGTACGGGCGATCACCGCGCGTCTGGCGGGGCGGACGCCCGATCCGGTGCGCTTCAGGTACGCCAACCAGTGCGTCAGCCTCGGCCGCCGCGACGGTCTGATCCAGTTCGTGCGCGGGGACGACAGCCCGGTCGAGATGGTGCTCACCGGGCGGACGGCCGTCGCCTACAAGGAGACCATCGTGAAGGGCACCGTCATGGCGTTGCGTCACCCGTGGATGCCGACGCGGATGCCCGGACGCTGACGGGCGCGGGGGCGTCGTCAACAGTCAGGGGGATCCTCGGTAGGCCGCGAGCGGGACCGGTGGATCACCTCCCAGGGGGACGATCTTCACCCGGGGTACGACCAAAAATTGATCTTCACCGCGCCGCCTCTCTGAATGTGATCGCACGCAGAAGGGAACCGATGGAGATGAAGATGAGGACGTATGGCAGGGTCGTGCCCCTTGTGGCGGCGACCGCCGCGGTGGCGGCACTGACCGTCGCCTCTCCCGCCTCGGCCGCGTCCACCGCGGCGGTGACGATCAGGGTCGAGCGGGCCTACTCCGAGAACGTGCCGGAGTGGGGCACGCAGTTCACCTGCCCGACGAACCAGGTGCTCACCGGCCGTTCGCACACCGGTGACGAGAACGCCTGGACCACGTACTACTGCAGCTGGATCCTCATCAACGGCGAGCAGGTCCGGGTGTCCCTCGGGGACTGGACCCCCGGCCAGAAGGAGAGCAGGTCCAGCTACAGCGCCCCGGCGGACCAGGCGCTCGTCGGCCGTTCGCACACCGGTGACGAGAACGGCACCACGCGCTACCGCACCGCCACGCTGTCCTGGCAGGGCCGTCCGGTACGGCTCACCGGCGCCGTCTGGAGCGGCGACCTCAAGGAGAGCAGGCACACCTTCCAGGCGGACTACAACCGGGTCCTCGTGGGCCGTTCGCACAGCGGTGACGAGAACGGCAAGACCCGCTACCAGCACGCCCTTGTGACCTTCGAGGGCTGATCCGCCCATCGTCGGCCCGGTCGCCGAGGTGATCGGGCCATCCCGGCGGGAGACGGGTCCTGTGGCCGTCATCGCACAGGCCGTGCGGGTTCGTACGAGGCCGCGCGGTTCCGCGCGGGTTCACGCGGGTCCGTGCCGGGGTCGTGCGACCGTGCCGCACCGTGATCCGTGTCCCGCCTTTCGGCCGCAAACGCACGCAGAAGGGAACCGAGAAGATGAAGACGAGGACGTACGGCAGGGCCGTACCCGTGGTGGCGGCCGCCGCCGCGGCGGCGCTGACCATGGCCTCTCCCGCCTCGGCCGCGACGATCAAGGTCGAGCGCATCTACCAGGAGACCGTGCTGGAACGGGCGGACGCCTTCGACTGCCCGGCGAACCAGGTGCTCACCGGTCGTTCGCACATCGGCGACGAGAACACCAGGACCACGTACTACTGCAGCTGGATCTTCATCAACGGCGAGCAGGTCGAGGTGCACTCGGGAGACTGGACCGCCAGCCAGCGGGAGAGCAAGTCCAGCTACATCGCCCCCACGGACCAGGCGCTCGTCGGCAGGTGGCACACCGGTGACGAGAACGGCATGACGCGCTACCGCACCGGCGCCCTGTACTGGCAGGGCCGTCAGGTGCGGCTGACCAACCTGACCTGGAGCGGTGAGTACAAGGAGAGCAACCACAACGCGCAGGCCGGCTACAACCAGGTCATCGTCGGCCGTTCGCACAGCGGTGACGAGAACGGCAAGACCCGTTACCTGTACGCCACGGTGACCTTCACGGAGTGATCCGAGGCCCCCTGTGACCCTGATCGCCGCCGACACCCCCCACGGCGGCGATCAGCCGTTTTCCGAGGTGCCCGCCGTACGGCGAAGGCTGTCAGGTCAGGGGGCCCGCGAAGACGATGATCTCGTCGATGTCTCCGGCGGTGGTCACATGGACGACGTCCGTGCCGGACAGCACGGTCTCGCCGTCGGCCGTCTCGTAACGCCAGCCGAACCTCGCCCACTCTCCCGGGGCGTCCACCCGGGTCGTCCTGACGAGGCGCCCAGGCCCGGCGGGGTGGCCGTGGACGACCTCGGTGATGAAGTCGTTGACGGCCTCACGGCCGACACCCCGGCCGAGCGGTCCCCAGAAGACGACGTCGGCGCTCACCGCACGGCTCAGGAGGGTGGCGCGACGCTCGGGGTCGGAGGTGGCGGTGGCCTCGACGAAGACGTCGATCGCCTGCACGTGGAGATCGTGGAGATCGTCGCCCATGGCCCCGGGTCCTTTCGACGGTACGTTCCCGACACGCTACAGCGAGCGTACGACGGTCAAGATGTCCTAGGTCGTGGGGGAGGGGCGTTCTACGATCCTGGGAAGGGGGTGGGGGCCATGGCGGAGGAACTGACGGGTCTGGCGGGGCTGCTGTACGAGATGGGGTTGCTCAAGCGGTACCGGCGCACGGGGTGGCTGGTCGCGGGGGTGCGGGATCCGGAGAGCATCGCCGACCACTCCTTCAGGGCGGCGGTCATCGCGAGCGTGATCGCGGCGCTTGAGGGCGGGAATCCCGAGCGGGCCGCGTTCATGAGCCTGTTCCACGACACCCAGGAGACCCGGATCACCGACATCCCCTACCTCGGCAAGCGTTACCTGAAGGCGGCCTCGAACGAGGAGGTCACCGCCGACCAGGTGAGCGGGGTGCCCGAGGTCGTGGCGGGGATGGTGCGCGGCGCGGTCGCCGAGTACGAGGAGAAGACCAGTCTCGAAGCCGTCTGCGCCCGTGACGCCGACAAGCTCGAATGCCTCGTCCAGGCCGTCGAGTACCGCGAGCAGGGGCACCAGAACGTCCAGCCGTGGATCGACAGCTCGCTGGCCGCGCTGCGGACGGCCTCGGCCAAACGGCTGGCGGACGAGGTGCTCGACACGGGGTCGCTGGAGTGGGTGACCCAGGTCCTCAACGGCGACTGAGCGCTTCCCGAGCGGGCGGGCCCGGAGGTCAGGGAACCGTCAAGGGAAGGTATCGTGAGGATGTTCGCCCAGCTCAGCCCCCTTCCGCCTGCTCGGCGGCCCCGTTCGGGGAACCGCCGGAGGAAGGCAGGGGAGAGCCACGGGGAAGCTCGGAAAGCTTAGGAAAGCCCCATGAGCACTCACGTTCACGTCCGTGTCAGCGACGGCCTGGCCGTCACCGAGACCGGCGACCTGGTCGAGGGCTACCGCTGCGGGTGCGGCGCAACCTGGACGAGGATCCACCGGGCCGACGAGGGACAGCCGGAGCGCTGAACCCCCCGCCGTCCCGAGGCGCGCGAGGGCGCGGGTCAGGCGCGTACGGCGCACAGGAGACGGTTGTGGCCGCGCTGCCACAGGCAGCCGACCTCGACGAAGCCCGCGTCCAGCAGCGCGTCGACGTGCGTGGACAGCAGCGGGGACTCGGAGCCGTGGTGGTCGGCGCCCGCGGTGGCCCGCTCGGTGTTGAGCTCGGCGAAGTCGGGGTCGGCGGCGACCGCGTCCCACCACTGACGCCAGTCCTCGGGACGGTTCCCGGCGAACCTGCGCTCGGCCTCCCGGTCGTGCACGACGCGTTCGAGCCGGGCCAGGACCGGGGTGGTGTCGTCGGTCTCCAGGTGGTCGCCGTTGAGCAGCAGCCCGCCGGGGCGCAGTACGGTCGCCACCTCGGCGTACACCTTCGCGATGTCCTGCGGGGAGATCCAGTGCAGCGCCGTGGTGCTCACCACGGCGTCGGCGGGCCCGTCCAGGCCGAGCAGGTCGCTCCAGCCGGGGACGCGCAGGTCGAGGGAGACGAACCTGAGGCGCGGATCGGGGTAGGCGGCCCGGCCGAGACCGAGCAGCAGCGGGTCGGCGTCGACCGCGACCACCCTGGCCTCGGGGAGGCGTTCCAGGATTCGGGCGGCCAGTGAGCCGGGCCCGCAGCCGAGGTCGAGGACGAGAGGGTCGGGACGGCCCGCCGCCTCGACGGCGTCGACCAACGCGGTGAAACGCTCCTCGCGGTCGGGCAGGTAGCCCTCCTGCTGGCGGTCCCAACGCGTGATCCACTCGTGTGCGACATCGTAGGTGAGCACACAGGCCTCCTTGTGACCGTCTTCTATGCTTTAGGCAGTTACAAGCTAGAACGCGAGAAGGTAACCGGTCAAGTGGATTTCAACAGTCACACCGATGGGGTCGTCCGGATCGCGGTCGCACTGGTCAACGCGTTGACGCCGGGAGAGGCCCGAGGCCGTCCCTTCGCGCCGCCCCACGACCTCGCCGCCGCGGCCACCGAGGTGCTGCGGGACGCCGGATACCCCGACCACGAGAGGCTCACCGAGGACGAGGCCGCCGAACTGACCGGGATCGCGGTCAGACTGCGCGAGGTCTTCGAGGCCGTCGCGGCCGAGGACGTCGACACCGCCGCCCTGAGGGTCAACGACCTGCTCACCCAGACGCGGGCCCGGCCCTCACTCCAGCGGCACGACGGCGAACCCTGGCACCTGCACTTCCACGGCCCCGGCGGGACCGTGTCCGCCGACTGGGGGGCCAGTTGCGCCACCGGCCTGGCGATCGTGCTGGGCGGCGAGTTCCGCGACCGCCTCGGCGTCTGTACGGCCCCGCACTGCGACCGCGTCTACGTGGACGTCTCCCGCAACGGCACCCGCCGCTTCTGCGGCACCGCCTGCCAGAACCGCGTCAAGACCGCGGCCTTCCGCGCCAGGGAGGCCAGGGGGAGACTCACTCCGTGACCAGGCCCGCCTCGTGGGCCAGAACGGCGGCCTGGACCCGGTTCCGCAGGTCGAGACGGGTGAGGATGGCGCTGACGTGCCCCTTGACCGTGCCCTCGACGAGCCCGAGCCGCCTGGCGATCTGGGCGTTGGACAGCCCGGCGCCGAGCAGGGCGAGCACGTCGCGCTCCCGCTCCGTGAGCGTCTCGACCCTGGCACGGGCCGCCGTGGCACGGCCCAGCCGGGGCGAGCGGAGCTCCCCGATCACCCGCGCGGCCATCCTCGGCGACAGGTAGGCGCCGCCCCCGGCGACCGCGTGCACCCCGGCGATCAGCTCCCGGGGGTTGCCCGACTTGAGCAGGAAACCACGCACACCGTCGTCGAGCGCCCTGGTCAGGTAGGCGTCCTCACCGAAGGTCGTGAGCACGGCGACGGAGACCGAGGGGGCCGCACGGATGATCTCGACGGCGGCGGAGAGGCCGTCGAGCCGGGGCATGCGGATGTCGAGCAGGGCGACGTCCGGCCGGTGCGCGAGGGCCATTTCGACGGCCTCCCGCCCGTCCCCGGCCTCGGCAACCACCTCGATGGCCGGATCGGTGGCGAGGATGGCGCCGACCCCGGCCCTGACCATCTCGTCGTCGTCGGCCAGCAGCACCCTGATCATGACTCCCCCACGTGTGGCAGCGTGGCCACGACCTCGAACTCCCCGCCGCGCGGTCCCGCGCGGAAGGTCCCGCCGTGCTGCGAGACATACTCCCGCAGCGCCGCCAGGCCCGCCCCTCCTCCCGCGCCCCGCCGTACACGCCGGGGGAGGGGGTTGACGACGGTGACCACGGTCGCGCCGTCCGAGGTGGCCAGCCGTACCCGCACGGCCTCCCCGGCGGCGTGTTTCGCGGCGTTGGTCAGCGCCTCCTGGACGACGCGGTGGGCGACCCGGCCGACCACGGGCGGCAGGTGCCCTACGCCGTGCCGTTCGAGCGAGACCGGCAGGCCCGCGCCCGAGGCCCGATCGACGAGGGCCCGTACGTCCTCGGCGTCGCGGGCCGGGGCCGGGCTCAGCGGCGCGGGACCGCCGTCGCGCAGCAGGGCGAGGACCTCGGCCAGGCGCTCGGTCGCGAGCCCGGCGCCCTCCCGCAGCTCGGCGGCGGCCCTGCGGTGGCGTTCGTCCAGGTCGGAGGCCATCTCAAGGGCCCCGGCCCGCAGCGCGAGCAGGCTCAGCTCGTGTCCGAGCGTGTCGTGCATGTCGTGGGCGATACGGGTACGTTCCTGGAGCATGGCCCGCTCCGCGGTGACCACGACCAGTTCGGCCTGCTGGTGCGCGGAACGGCCGAGCAGCCACGGCAGCGCGACCGTCAGGCCGAGCAGCAGCGCCCCCACCCCCCACACCTCGCCTCTGACCAGGCCGAACACGACGTCGAGCACCACCCCGGCCGCGCACGCGCCCAGAGCGGGAGCCACCTTCGGCGCCCCGCGCCCGGCCAGCAGACTGATCACGAAGACGGCCACGCAGAGCGCGCTGCTCCACACCGGCACGTTGTCGGTCATGCTCAGCGCCACGGTGACACTCGTCACCGCGCACACCCCGAGCGCGACCACCGGGTACGGCCCCAGCAACGCCACCCCCGCGACGGGGGCGAGCAGGGCGGCGACCAATGCCCACCCGGCCAGCTCGTCATGGGACATGGCGACGACGGCCAGCAACCCCACGAGCAGGACCGACGCCCACGGCGGGACGGGCGAACGCGCCGCCGCCCGGCGTATCCAGCTCGTCATGACACCGACACTATCCAGGCCATCGCCATCCAGGTCATCACCGGTCAGGAGGTCACCTGCCGGGACGAAAGGTACGGCGGAGCCGTACGAGGGCGACGACGCGGGTGGTCAGCACGGCGAGGTTCGACAGGGCCGCGACCGCCGTCCAGGTGACCAGCGCGACCGAGTAGTAGAACAGCTGCAGGTGGGTGAGGTCCCGTCCACCCCCGGCGAGCATGCCGAGCAGGCGGGGCAGGAGGACCAGCAGGACGAGGGGGAACAGCCGGGGCAGCAGCCTCGGCAGGAGCCGCCACGACGGCCGGGAGACGAACCGCCCCGCCCAGCGTCCGGTGCGCCGCAGGTTGCGCACCCCCAGGGCCAGGCTCAGCAGGGTGAGGCAGGCCAGCACCAGGTCGATGATCAGCCGCAACGAGGAACCGGCCTCCGGGCTTGCGCCGGTCACGAGGGTGGCCAGCTCCTCCGCCAGCGCGCCGATGCCCTCGTTGCCGAGGCCGATGCCGCCGTTGCCGATGACCGCGATGCCGTACCCGCCGGGAAGCAGCAGCTGGTGGGCGGTGTAGGTGAACCAGATGCCGCTGTGGCTCACCCGGCCCCTCGCGTCGGTGTCCCAGCCGAGGCCGTACGTCCAGCGCCGGTCGGAGGGGGTGTGCGTGGTCCGCACGCCCTCGGCGGACAGCAGCCGGGTACCGTTCGGGGCCACGCCCCCCTTGTTCTGCGTGATCAGCCAGACGGCCATGTCCTCGGCGGTGGTGATCACGCCGTCCGAGCCGCCGACGAACCGCTTCGGCTCCGGGGCGGGGACCGACATCCCGTAGGCGTAGAGGTGTCCCTCGCGCACCCCGGGCGGCAGGTCACGCGGCGTCTGGGAGATCGTGGTCGTCGAACGCATCCCGGCGGGCCCGAACACCTGCCGCCGCATGTACTCGGCGAACGGCTCACCCGTGACGACCTCGACCAGCCGGGCGGCGAGGTGGTAGTTCGTGTTCGTGTAGAGGTGCCGGGTGCCCGGCTCCGCGGCCAGCGTCGCCGTCCTGGCCCGCGTCACGGCGTCGGCGGGGGAGCCGGGCTGCGGCAGGCTCTTCTCCGGGAAGGTGCCGTCGCTGAGCCCGGAGGTCTGCTCCAGCAACTGGCGTACGGTGATCCGCTCGCCACGGGGGTCGGCGATGCGGAAGCCGGGCAGATAGCCGCGCACCGGGGCGTCCAGGACCACCTTGCCCGCCTCGGCCAGCCGCATCACGGCGAGCGCGGTGAAGGACTTGCTGACCGACGCGACCGGCATCGGCGTCGTCGCGGTCACCGCCGCGCCCGAGGAGTCGTGGCCGTACCCGCCGGTGTACAGCACCCGGTCACCCAGGGTGATCGCGGTGGCTATGCCCGGGTAGCCGGTCCTGGCGGCGTACTCGGCGACCACCCGTTCGATCGCCGCGGGAGTCGGCTCCCGTACGGCTCGCGTCTCCCGTGCGGCGACCGCCGCGGCCGGCGGTACGGTGACCGCCGTGGTCGTCAGGGCCATCAGGAGGGCGACCGCCGTGGTCGCCGTTCTCCGCCTCGAACCTCTGTTCCGCCACACAACGCGCTCCGATCGTCTCGTTGACGAACGTCACGCTAAACACCGTGAATCACCAGGTCAGGAGCCCGAAGTAAGGGGTGACCCCTGACTTTCGTCAGGTGCGGGTTTTCTCTTGGTGGCCTGGGAGGTTCGTGGGGCGCCATAGGCTGTGGGGCATGCAGGAACCGGTGGAGAAGCAGACGAGCGCCCTGTCGAAGATCGCCCTGCTGGCCGGTGCCGGGGTGGCGGCGGGCGCGCTGGTCGCGGGACTCGCGCTACCGGCGGTGGGCGGCGCGGGCTTCGGACTGATCTCAGCGAGTAACGAGATGAACCTCGCACCCGAGGAACTCGTGGAGCCGCCTCCGGCCGAGGTCACGGTCGTCGAAGACTCCAAGGGCAAGCCGATCGCCCGCTTCTACGAGCAGTACCGCGAGGTCGTGGGGTTCGACGAGATCGCCCCGATCATGAAGACGGCCATCATCTCGATCGAGGACTACCGCTTCTACGAGCACGGCCCGATCGACATCGAGGGCACGATCCGGGCGCTCGCCAAGAACCTGCAGGCGGGCGGGGTCGCCCAGGGCGGTTCCAGCATCACCCAGCAGTACGTCAAGCAGGTGCTGCTCAACGCCGCCGACACCGAGGCGGCCAAGAACAAGGCGCTTGAGGCCAGTTACGCGCGCAAGCTCAAGGAGCTGCGCTACGCCATGGCGGTCGAGAAGAAGTACACCAAGGACGAGATCCTGGCGAAGTATCTGAACATCGCCTACTTCGGTGCGAGCGCCTACGGGGTCGAGGCGGCGGCCAAGCGGTTCTTCGGCATCAGGGCCGACCAGCTCACCCTGCCGCAGGCCGCGACGCTGGCCGGGGCCGTGCAGGACCCCAACGCCACCGACCCCAACCTGGGCAGGAAGCAGCAGGAGAAGCTGCTGAAGCGGCGCAACGTCGTGCTCGACCGGATGGCCGAGCTCGGCAAGATCTCCAAGGACGACGCCGCGAAGGCGAAGGCCACCAAGCTCGGCTACAGGGGCACGGGCCTCCCCGGCGGATGCGAGTCCAGCAAGTACCCGTACTTCTGCATCTACGTCCGCAACGAGATCCTGAAAAATCCGGACTTCGGGAAGAAGGCCGCCGACCGGCTGAAGTTCCTCAACCGGGGCGGCCTGACGATCAAGACCACGATCGACTCCGACATGCAGGCCGCCGCGGAGAAGGCCATCAAGAAGCGGGTCCACGCCTCGGACAACCCCCTCGCCGCCGAGGCGCTGGTCCAGCCGGGCACCGGGGCCATCAAGGCCATGGCCGCCAGCAAGCCGTACGGCGGGGACACCGACAAGCACGAGCTGGCCTACAACCCCGTCGCCGACGCCGCGCACGGCGGCCTCACCGGCTTCCAGGCCGGATCGACCTTCAAGACCTTCACCCTGATCACCGCGCTGAGCAAGGGCATGAAGATCAGCGACGGCTTCAACGTCGGCGCGGGCTACACCGCGGCCGGTTACTCGACGTTCAAGAACTGCGCGGGCGGCACCGCCGGAGACCCGAGCCACACCGTCACCAACGACGAGGGCTCTCCCGGCTGGCGGACCCTGCAGACGGGCACGTGGGGCTCGGTCAACACCTTCTTCATGACGCTCGAACAGCACGTCGGGCTCTGCGAGGTGGTCAAGACCGCCAAGTCGCTGGGCATCCACCGCTCCGACGGGGCCAAGCTCCAGGAGTACGAGACCTTCACCCTCGGCACCAACGAGATGGACCCGGTGACCGTGGCCAACGCCTACGCCGCGATCGGCGCCCGTGGGAAGTACTGCGCGCCGATGGCGATCTCCCAGATCACCGACCGCGACGGCAAGGTCACCACCTACAAGCCCAAGTGCCGTCAGGCACTCGACCCCGAGGTCGCCGACGCGACGGCCGACATCCTCTCCGGCGTGCTCACCAAGGGCACCATGCGGGGGGTCGGCGGCATCGGCCGGGACGCGGCGGGCAAGACCGGTACCACCGACGGCTACGCCTCCGCCTGGTTCGCCGGGTTCACCCCCGACCTGGCGGGCGCCGTCAGCATCGGCGACCCGCGCGGCTCGCAGACCCACAAGCTGGTGGGCGTCACCATCGGCGGCACCTACTACGGCTCGGTCGTCGGTGCCAGCATCTCCGGGCCGATCTGGAAGGACACCATGCTGGCGGCCCTGAAGGACGTCCCGCCGACCAAGTTCACCCCGATCAACACCTCGCGGTTCGGCGGATGCGGCCAGAGCTGCCAGCCCGCGCCCCCGCCGGACGAGAACGACCGGGGTCCGGGCGACGACAACAACGACGACTGGCGGAGCGACAACGGCGACCGGGGCGGCTGGGGGAACCACGGCCGTGAGAACGACACGGGGGGCAACGGCCGGGGTCCCTTCGGCTGACAGGCGGGCCCGCTCAGGCGGGCCGGGCGATGGTCTCGGTCAGACGGGAGAAGGAGTCACCCCCGTGACCGGCCTCGACGGCCCGCCGCGCGACCGCCCTGGCCGCGTCGATCACCCCGGTGTCCAGCCCCCTCGCCTGGGAGGCGTGGGCGATGTGGTCCATCCCCGCCAGGGCCGACAGCAGAGCCGAGGCGGAGCCGGGATGCTCGCCCTCGTCGACGTGGCGGGCGAACTCGTCGATGGCGACGGGCAGCAGGGCGCCGATCCCCTTGGCGAACGGGGCCAGCTCCCTGGCTGACACGCCCTCGGCCCTGGCCAGCGCGAAGGCGTGGACCAGGCCGCTCACCGACGTCCAGAACAGGTCGAGCAGGGCGACGTCGTAGGACGCGGCCCGCCCGGGGTCGGCGCCCAGATAGACGCCGCCCGCGCCCAGCGCCCCCAGCGTCGCGCGGTGCTCCTGGTAGGTCTCCTGGTCCCCGCTGTACAGGATGACGGCCTCGGGACCTCCGATGGACGTCGTCGGGGTCATGATGGCGCCGTCGAGATAGCGCACGCCGTTCTCCTCGGCCCAGGCGGCGGCCCGGCGGGAGCGTTCCGGCGTGTCGGCGGTGAGGTTGACCAGGGCCCTGCCCTTGAGGGCGGACCCGGCGGGTTCGACGATCGCGTGCACGACGTCGTAGTCGATCACGCAGACGACCGTCAGCGGGCTCGCCTCGACGGCCTCGGCCGGGGTGCCCGCCCTGGCCGCGCCCCTGGCGACCAGGGTCTCGTCCTTGCCCGCCGTACGGTTCCACACGGTCGTCGGGTGGCCGTTGTCGAGGAAGGCGCCCGCCAGCGCCTGGCCCATCGGCCCCAGGCCGAGAACCGTCACCGGGACACGGTGGTCGTGTGTCATCTTCATCCGTTCCGAGTCGACGGGGATTCCCAGAGGTGGGAGGTCCCAGAGAGAGATGGGTTGTCCTGCCGGCGGGGACGGTTCGATGCTGGTTCCCGGCCAGGATTTCCTCAAGTACCCACTCTCCTGTCAGCTACTTACCTCCCGGTAAGCGATGCGGCTCCCACCTGCGGAGGTCGCAGGTCACGGCCGCCTCTCGGACAACGCGTGTACGGCGGAGGCGTCGCGAGGATCCGCCTTGGCGGGTAGGGCCGCTCAGGCCCGGTCGTACCAGGTGACGGTCGCGCCGTTGCTGAAGGAGCGGCTCGCGGCCGGGGTGAAGAGCGTGGGACCGAAGGCCCCGGAGAAGGCTGAGACGCCCGCGCCCGCGACCACGGGGTAGCTCTTGACGATCATTTCGTCGATCTCCGGGAGCAGGGAGCCCGCGAGCTTGCCACCCCCGCACAGCAGGATGTCCAGGCCGTCCTCCTTCTTCAGCGCGCGGACCAGCTCCACGGGATCGCCGGAGACGAGATCGACCGTGGGGTCGGCGATCTCGGGGATGGTGGTCGAGACGACGTACTGCCTCAGGTGCGTGTAGGGGCTGGTGATCCCGGCGTCGAGGGCGGGCTGGTAGGTGCCGCGTCCCATCAGGATCGTGTCGAAGCGGTTGTTCGGCGCGTCGAGGCCGAAGTGCACCCGGACGTGGGCGGGGACGGTCTCCGGGTACCTGGCGTTCATCCACGTCGTCATGTCGTCGGCCAGGGGGTAGAAGTCGTACTCGCCGCTAGGGCCCGCGATGTAGCCGTCGATGCTGACACCGATGTAGTAGACAAGCTTTCGCATAAATTCACTCCATTTGAAGTACTATGTTCGTAGTGGTTTGGACCGTAGTACTACATGTGGAGTGGTGTCAACCGAGATGCGACAGAACCAGGCGAGACGGGCCGCGCTGCTCGACGCCGCCATCGACGTGCTGGCCCGCGAGGGCGCGCGCGGCCTGACCTTCCGTGCCGTGGACGCCCAGGCGGGGGTGCCGGGCGGTACGGCCTCCAACTACTTCGCCAACCGCGACGACCTGCTGACCCAGGCGGGGGTGCGCGTCTACGAGCACCTTGAGCCGGACGCCGAGACCGTGGCCAGGAGCCTTGAGGGCACCCGTGACCGCGAGCGGGTGAAGCAGCTCATGCACGAGCTGGTCGAGCGGGTCAGCACCTACCGGGCCGGCTATCTGGCCCTGCTCGAACTGCGCCTTGAGGCGACCCGCAGGCCCGGGCTGCGCGACGTGCTCACTCCGAGAATCAGGGCGGACGTCGACGCGAACATCGGCTATCACCTGAACTCGGGGCTTCCCGGCGACGCGACGGCGGTGACCCTGCTCTATCTGGCGATGAACTGGCTGATCGTGGAACGGCTCACGCTGCCCGGGGTCTTCGGGGAGGAACAGGCACGTGAGCTGGTCGAACGCGCGGTCGAACGCCTCATCCCGGAGGGGTGACCGTTTCGACAAAAAAGCACTACAAAGCGTGATATAAGTGGCGAGAATTGTCGTTTCGTGAAACCTCGATGAACAGAATATTCGTGGTGATATGAGAATTTTCGCGCTGGTCGCCGGGGCTGTTGTGGCGGTTTTAGTGGCTTTTGGAGCGCTTGGTGAGTTAAGTGGAGAAAGTGGCTTTTCCACCTCATCGGTAAGCTCGGTGAACTCGGCGGCGACCGTGCGCGAGGTGGCCTCTGCCGAGGGAGTGCGGGCGGCGGGCGCTCAGGTGGCCGCCGCCGGCACCAAGACGGTGAAGACCTCGATCCTGAAGGTCGGCGGGAAGTCCTACCTCTCCGCCCGGGTGACCAGCACGTACGGCGTCGCCAGGCGGTTCACCGTGAAGCAGCGCGTCTGCGCGGCCCGCACCTGCCGGACGGTCGACGTCGCCCTGACCGTCGGGGCGGGCATGACCGGCTGGCAGGAGAGGTATCTCGGCACCGGCTCCTACCGCAGAAGCGGCGCCCCCCGCGTCACGGCGACCGCCCCGCCCGCGCAGCCCGCCGTACCCGCCGCTCCGCTGCCCGTCGCCACACCGACGGTGACCGTGACGGTCAGGGAGACGGTGCGGGAGACGGTCACCCTCGCTCCCGTCGTCGCGGCCACCCCCACGGTCACCGTCACCGTCACGGCTCCTCCGCCGGGGACCGTGGACACGTGCGGCGCGCCCGCCAACGCCTACGGCTTCACCTACTGCGCGTCAGGCGCCAGGGTGACCACGCCCGTGACGGAGGCCTGCCAGGTGTTCGACTGCATCGACAACTTCTCCGAGGGCCGGGGCTACCTGGTCATGTGTGTGGACGAGAAGGTGAGCATGTCCGGTGGGCTCGACGGGGTCTGTTCTCAGCACGGCGGCTGGCTCAGGGACATCTACCGCTTCGCGGTCTGAGGGCTTTTCGCGGAGGACCGGGGGAAATACCCTGCACGGCATGATTGAGGTGGAGCTGCGCGGCTGGGGGCCGGACGACGTGGGGGTCGTGATCGGCGCGTTCGAGTCGCCCGACATGGCCGACCAGGCGGCACGGCCGATCGACACGCGGCGGGCCGCGCTCGAATGGATGGGGACGTGGGGCTTCCGTGACGACGCCCACGCCTTCGCGGTCGTCTCCGGCGGCCAGGTGGTCGGCAACGTCGCGGTGAGCAACATCGACGCGCACGACACCGGTTGGGTGTCCTACTGGACGGTTCCGCACGCCAGGGGCCGGGGCGTGGCGGTCGCGGCCGTCACCAAACTGGCCCGCTGGGCCTTCGCCGAACGGGGGCTGTTCCGCCTCGAACTCGGGCACCGGATGAACAACCCGGCCTCGTGTACGGTGGCGACCCGGGCGGGCTTCCCGGCCGAGGGGGTCGAGCGGGCCAAGCTGAACTACGGGGGCGTGCGGCACGACGTGGAGCGGCACGCGCGCCTGGCCACGGACTGATCCAATGGACCGTACGGGCCAAAATACTGATCCCAAAGCAGGATTTTTCGCGCTATAGGGGAGTTTGTCGATAGCTGCAATATCCGTGCTTGACGCCCTGGTCAGGGCGGGGAAACGGGTGCCGGGGTGGGCGCCGTGCCAACAGCTGATGAACAACGCGGGGGGCGGAAGCTAATCGTTTTTCGGGAAATATAGAGTTTTCTCGGAAACGGGAACCTTTGGCTTCTAAGGCGCGTCCACACTGAGAAAGGGGGAGGCGATCCACAGTGGATGACATCGCGAGGCTGATCGGCTTCGAGGCGAAGCTGGCGTCGCAGGAGGCGCTGGCTCACGGCGGTGACCTGGAGAGCGCGGGCGCCGTCCAGCTCGTCAGGTTCTGCCCGACGCTGATCACGGCGGAGGTCGACGACGACGCCGCCTGTGTACGGTTCCAGATCGTCGACGAGGACCTGCGCTGGTTCTGCACCTGTGAGCCAGGCAGAAAAGGTAACTTCTGCGCCCACTGCGTGGCGACGGCCAACTCGGTCGCCGGAGCCGTCCGACGCACCGAGGCCCTCCAGCCCCGCAACACCTCACGCCCGATGGCCGTGTGAGCAGGCCCTGACGCACCCCCTGGCACCCGCACCGGTGCCAGGATCGCGGGGCTTGTCGGGGTGAGATCCCTCCAGGCCTGATGAGCGCCGCAGCTTGAGGCGATCACGGGCCCAATCATGTGGGCGTTGCCTGCGAACCCTTCAGGGCGATGAGTGACAACCTCTCTTCCTCATCTCCTTCTTCGACAGGGAGATCACCGCTTTAGCGGCATGTTCGCGTGAACCAGCGGTCTCCCGGCGAACCCGTCTTCGTACGGACCCGGATGGGGTGGCCTTCCACGTAAGGGGTCAGGGGCAGTGGGCGTGGTCGTGGAGGGCTTCCAGGAAGCGTGTGGTGTCGCTCAGGTCCGGCAGGACACAGGACGCGCCCTCCTGTCGAAGCTCCTCGACCCCGGTGCGGCCTGTCGCCACCGCGATGACCGGCACACCGTTCTGAACGGCGGCCTCCACATCAGCCGGGGTGTCGCCGATGACCACTGCCTCGTGCGGTTCCAACGGCCCGCCGTACAGGGCGGCGGCGCGTTTCACCGCGATCCGCACCAGTTCGGCCCGCACGTCGTCGTCCTCACCGAACGCGCCCGCCTCCCAGGCGATGGCACGGTCAAGCCCGAACGTGTGCAGTTTGAACCGGGCGACCTCGCGGACGTTACCGGTCACCACCGTCTGCACCACCCCGTCTCGGTCGGCCACGGCTTGCAGCGCGGCAGCCGCTCCCGCCAGGGCATGGCCCCGCTGTCGTACCTCAACCCGCCGCAGTAGATGAGCCTCGGCCAGGGCGGCGGCGAACCGCTCGAAATCATCCCTGCCGGTCGTCAGGCCGTGCAGCCGGGCGGTCTCCCGGAAGATCACCGCCTCGGTGAGGCCGTCGATCCTGGCCTGCTGCCGCATGACCACCCCGGTCACCCGCTCGAACGCCTGCGCCGACAGCTCACGCCCGATGCCTCGCATGTCGATCAGTGTGTGATCGATGTCCCACAACACCACCCGGGTCACCGCCACCCCCTCGATGTACGGCTCGCTCTTGTCGGAATCCGGATCGCCCGAAGATCAAATGTCGGTAAGAGGATCACTTTATGCGGGGTTCCCGGTGAGGGGAGGCCTCAACGCCAGGCGTGAGGGAGGGGCGTGTTCAGGCTGGTTCGGCGCCGTGGGCGGTGGCGATGGCGTCGATGTGGTGGGCCAGGTCGAAGTCCTTGGCGGTGAGGCGGTGTCCGGCGTCGTGGGTGGTGACGGCGAAGCGGATGCGTTGCCAGGTGATGTGCATGTCGGGGTGGTGTCCGACCTCGCGGGCCTTGGCCGCGACGTACATGGCCAGGTGGACGCACTCGTGGTAGGTGTGCTGGAAGGTGCGCTCGATCGTGTGCCCGTTCCGTTCCCAGCCGGGCAGCCCGGCCAGACGCTCGGCGATCTCCTCATCGGACAACGGGTGGAGGGTCATCGTCATCTCCATCGTGAGGGGTCAAACCAAGGAAATGATCTCAGCCAGTTCCCGGCCTGAAGCGGTGGCCGCCCATGCCGTCGCGTGTCGCGGAATGGCCTTGAGCTCCTGACATAGCCGCACCGATCCTGTGCCCTGAGCGATCGGTGCGGTGGTCGAAACGATCTGGATGACTCGTTCCGGCTCGGGAATCGCCGCCAGAGCGCTTGCCTGACGCGCCCAGAAAACGCCGTTGTCGCGCCGGGCTGATTCCGGGGCTGCGCCCAGGATTTGGTCCCAGAGCGTGATGGCCTCACGGTAGGCCCCGAGCCGCAGGTACGCGGTCGCCCGTTGGATGTCGATGTATCCGGGGGTTCGGCGGCATGCGTTGCCCCACGGGTGTTCGTCATCCACACGACCTACCAGTTCGGCCGCCCGGTCAAGGAGACGATCGACCTGCTCCTTGTCCTTCGCGGGAAGCATCGAATGGCCATGCGCCTGATGCACCAGAGCGAGAACGCGGACCTTTGGGCACAGTTTGCTCTCCTCGGTCAGCGCGGCCTCTGCGTAGTCGACCACCATCCGGCCGTCCTCCAGATCGACGGCCAGCATCGCCTTGTTGGTGAGGGCATAGCTGATGAGTTGCGGGTTCTGGGAACGATGGGCCATATCCAGAGTGAGGGTTCGCCAATTTCCGGAGCGCTTGATGTCGCCCGCGTCCTGGTAGAGCCAGCCAAGCAGCGCCGCGTAGGCGACTCCGGCGCTCAACAGGCCACGGCGCACGGGCGCGTCAGCTGCTTGGGCGAGTTCTCTGATCAGCTGAGCCTGGGTTGCGACGGTGGGAATGAGGTGGCGAGGTCCTAGCCACATGTCGGCCTTGTAGTGGCCGGGAAGCTGTTCGAGGAAGTACATGACGAGCTCCGGTGCTACGGGGCCTTGATGGGGCGGGTACGGAGTGGGCTCGATGGTACTTGCGTCCACGTCGGTGATGGTGCGCTGTTCTGGCCGGGCGGAATCGAAGAGCCGGGCCTCTTCAAGGCAGAACACCTGGCAGTACAGCAGGCGGTAGGGGTCTTTGGGCTGGTGTTCGCCAGCTTCCCATTTCTTGATGTTGCGGATGATGCTTTCACGTTCGGGAAGGCGGCTCTGCGTTTCCGACCCGGCGGCCCTGACGAGTTCTCGCGCCATTTCCTTTTGGGTCCAGCGGCGCTTACGTCGTTCGGCCCGTAGCCGCACGGCCCATGGGGGTGTTGTGCCGGGCATCGCAACGCACCTCTTCACGGGGCTGGGGAACCACGACTTCCCTCAGTCTCCCTCACTGCCACCTGTTCGCGCGTGTACTTAACGCGCTGTGATGACTACAGATCAGCACTTGAGGCAACCGGCGGACTCGCCCGGCGGCTGAACCACCGAGAGGTTCCTTGATCGAACAGAGGAGGTCTGAGTCGTGCACGATGGCACGTCCACGACGACCGCACCGGCGATCCCCGGCTGGCGGTTGATCATCAGCGACACCGGCCGGTTCTGGGCCATCCGCAACCGGGCTTTCCCGCGTACGGCGTTGCGGGCCGGTGCGGAGCCGACGGTGGACGCCGACACCTTTGAGGAGGTCCAGGCCGCCGTCACCGAGCAGGAGGAGAAGGCCCGGGGCGCCGTTGCGGGGGTGTCCTCGTGACCGGGCGGCATCGGGACGGGCTGCCGTACGCGGCGGTGTATCGGCGGGTCTGGGACGGCCCGGCCCGCGCCGAGGCCGAGCGGATCGATCGGGCGTGGGCGGACTGGACGGTGCTCTACAGCCTGGGGAGACGGTGCTTCTACGCCATGGCCGCCTGGGACGGGCCGCGGCCGGTGGTCGTCGAGGACGTCACGGGTGACGGGTTGGAGGAGCGGATGCGGGAGGCGGAGATGATCAAGGCGATGCGGCTCGCGGTGCGGTCTTCCCCGGCGCCGGTTCGTGGCGGGGCTTCCCGTAGGCGGGGAGGGCCTTCCGTGGTGGCGGTCGCTGAGGTGCCCGGCGGGGAGACGGTGTCCGCCAGAGGGAGTTCGCCGGGTGGGAGGGCGGCATGACGGTCTGGATTCCTCGTCAGGTTTCCGAGTTCTCCGATCGAACCTGTGACTCTGTGCAGGCGGCCCACCCGGGCTGGCTGGTGTTCCACAGCTCGACGACCGGGCTGTGGAGTGCCTACCGGAGTGTCCTGTCCGGCAGACCGTACGCCGGGGAGGTGCTGTTGGTGCGGGCCGAGTCCGCCGAGGAGCTGGATCGGAAGTTGAGCACCCAGGTGCCTCAGGTGGTGCCGCCGAGCATTCAGGCCGTCGCCGTCGCCCGTGCCATCCAGATCCGGGCCGCCCGGGTCTCCCGGACCGTTCAGGCCGTATGTCCTGGTCAGACCGTTGTGTCGGGTCGCGCTACGGCTGTGTCGGGTCGCGCTACGGCGTTGCGCAGGTTGCTGCGCTCCCCATAGCCGGTACGGCGACCCCTTGAGCGTGCGGTCCAGGGATGAGGGACCTGGACCGCACTCAACCCCCTGAAAGCCGGTACGGCGGGCGGTGGAGACTCATCCCACCCGTCGCCCGCCGTACCTCCTCGAACGTGCGGCTCAGGTAGGAGGGACCTGGGCCGCACACCTTCGCGAGGTGGCTTCCACGCACGCTGTTCGTGCTGGGGAAGGGGAGCCGCCTGGCGCACCGGTCTCCATATGCGGAGGCCGGTCCTCCTCCAGGGTGCCCGGCCGTCGTGCTCCCCGGCTCGGGGCCGGGCACCCGCCCCCTGAAAAGGCACCCGCCCCTGAAAAGGCACCCGCTTCCAACCACTCCCGCACCCAGGGACGACCATGACCGACGACGAGCGACGCCTGATCGACCTGCTCATCAGCACCCACCCCGCCTGGCGGTACGAACGCCTCCACCTGCCCGGCCTGCCCACATGGTGGGCCATCCGGTACCGGCCGTTGCGACCCGACCAGCGCAGGGCCGGGGCCAGAGACATGCTCGGCCGTACGACACTGCGCCGCCTCGCCGGAGCACTGGCCCGCCACGACGAGATCATCCACCGCAGCCGCCACTGAAGGAGTCCCTCCAATGTCCCCCCTCAAGGCCGTCGCCCCTGACGGCACCTTCGCCACCGGGCCCGGCACCACCGAACGTCTCCTCACTCCCGGTGAGGTCGCGCGGATCTTCGGTGTGGACCCCAAGACCGTCAACCGGTGGGCCCTCACGGGGAAGATTCCCTCGGTCAGGACGCCCAGCAGGCAGCGGCGTTACCGGGAGAGCGACATCAACGCCCTGCTCGACGCCGGCTGATCCGGCATCCAGAAAAGCCGCGAAAGACGTGGGTCAGTCGGGGAGGAGGACCGAGAGGAACGCCGCTGAGGCGGTGTCGTCGGCTACGGCGTCGGAGAGGACGGAGCGGATCGACTCGAACGCAGGCGGGTCGGCCTCGCGCAGTGTCGAGGAGCGCGTCCAGACCAGCAGGTGTTCACCGGCAGGCAGCCATTCGAGGTCGGTGAGGCAGTCGTAGAGGGCGTCGAGGTTGTGCCCGAAGTACTCGGGGAACGACAGGGCCTCGGCGATCGCCGACATGGCCTCCGCCGAGGTGGTGATCCCGGAGCCGTCGACCCGGTGCGTGACGGCGTCGCCGTGGTCGGTCTCCACCTGCTCGGCGACCCCGGGAACCTCGGGGACCTCCGTGACCCTGGAGACGCGCGGCGCCCCCGAGGACGACTCGGTGATCTCCGTCGCCTTCGCGACCGTGGGGTCCTGCGGGCCGCGGATGGCGCGCAGGGTGCGCAGACTCTCCTGGGCGGCCGGCCCCTCCTCGAACGTTCCCCTGGGCAACGTCGGTCACCTCCGTACGTCGACGATGACGAAAGTCCGGTAGTGGTCGCCGGTGTAGTAGAGCTCCCGGGTCCCGTCGCCGCTGATCAGGCGCCGTGCTCCCCGGTCGCGGCTGCCGGGGGTCGGGACGGTGTACTCGTGGTAGTAGCCCTGCTGCCTGACGGGCAGGCGGCGTTCCCGGTTCTGGAAGACCACGCCGTCGCGGGAGTAGGGGAAGGGGCCACCCTGCCGGATGCGCTTCCAGGTGGCGGCGGCCTCGGGAGGCAGCGCCGACAGCGTCCTGGTGGGCATCGTGCCGTCAGCCCGAGGGCTCGCCGCGGGCGCGCTACTGGCGCGGGCCGGCTGCTCGGGGGTCGTGCATCCGGACAGCGCCATCACCAAGGACAGCACTGCGGACGAGACGAGAGCGGCGGTTCCCCGAGGTGTCACCTGGCCAAGCTACCCGTGACCACGTCAGGAAAAACGGCCGGGGGTGTGTGGCCGACGCAAGGATTGGACAGACATTGTCTAGTTGTCAGACAATGTCCGAATGAAGTTCGCCGTCGTCGCCGCAGCCGTGCTCTGGGGGACCGCGGGCACCGTGGGGATGCTCGCCGCCGGAGTCGATCCGGTCTCCCTGGCCGCCGCCCGACTGGTCCTCGGAGGGCTGGTGCTGGTGGTCGCCGCGCGCAGACTCCTGCCCAGGCTGCCCCGAGGGGGGATGCTCCCGCTCGCCGCCCTGGCCGTGGCCGCCTACCAGCTCTGTTTCTTCGCCGCCGTCGGCAGGACCGGGGTGGCCGTCGGCACCGTGGTCGCCATCGGCAGCGGTCCCGTCTTCACCGGACTGCTGTCCTGGTTGCTCGACGGGCGGGTGCCGTCGGGGCGTTGGGCGGCGGCGACGGCGGCGGCCGTGGCGGGCTGTGCCGTACTGACCGGCGGGGGAGGGCAGGTGCGCCTTGACGGGGTGCTGCTGGCGCTGCTCGGCGGTCTGCTGTACGCGTTCTACGCGGTGACGGCGGCCAGGGTGATCGCCACCGGGGTCCCCTCCGACGCGGTGATGGCCGCGATGTTCGGCGGCGCGGCCGTGGTGATGCTGCCGGTCCTGCTGTGGACGGGCACCGCCTGGCTGGCCGAACCGCGTGGCCTGCTCACCGCCGTCTATCTCGGCTGCGTCTCCACCGCGTTCGCCTACGTCCTGTACGGCAGGGGCCTGCGGGTGACACCCGTGGCCACCGCGGCGACCCTCGCCCTGGCCGAGCCCGCGGTCGCGGCGCTGCTCGGTGTCGTGGTGCTCGGTGAGCGGCTCACGCTCGTCTCGGCCTGCGGCCTGGCCCTGCTCGGCGCGAGCCTGGTGGTGGTCGCCCTTCCCGAACGCGTGGCGGCGTTAGGGTCTTCGGCGTGACCGTTCCCCTGCGCCCTGTCTCCGCTGTGAACGCCCTCGCCGACGCGCTGCGCAGGCGGGTGCTCTCCGGGGAGATCCCCCCGGCGACCCCGTTGCCCGAGCAGGAGCTGTCCACCCTGTACGGCGTGGCCCGCCCGACCGTCAGGGAGGCGCTGGCCGTACTCGTGCACGAGGGGTTGCTCAGGCGGGAACGGCACCGCAGCGCGCAGGTCGTCGAGGTGACCGTGGCCGATCTCGACGACCTGATGTTCGTCAGGCGCCCCCTTGAGGATCTGATGGCCGTCACGCTGGCCGGGCGCAGGGTCGAGGAGGCGGACGCGGCGCTGGGCAGGATGGCCGCGCTGCCCGCGGACGCGCCCTGGTCGGAGATGGTGGCCGAGCACATGGCGCTGCACCAGGCCCTGGTCGTCGCGGTCGGCAGCCCGCGTCTTGAGCGGCTCTACACCTCGCTCGCCGCGGAGACCCGTCTCGGCCTGGTACGACTGCGCACGGTCTATCCCGACCGGGAGGTGCTGGTGGCCGAGCACCGGGAGCTGCTCGACGCGATCGGAGAGGGGTCGCCGGAGAAGGCGAGGCGGGCGGTGGCGGCGCATCTGGATCACGGCTGGGGCGAATGAGGCTTGCACCCGGCGCCCGGTAGTCGTCACAATCGCGGCCATGCACGGCAATTCAGTGCCGGACTCCTACGTGTACGTCACGGAGGAAGGCGTGGCCCGTCACTACGCGGACGGCAGCGTCGACGCTCTCGCCTGGGAAGACGTCGTCGAAGTTCGCGTGGAGGGTGACTCGGAAACCAAGTCGGACATACTGTACATTTTACTTAACCGGGGTGGACAGGGATGTGTGGTGCCACAATCGGCAACCGACACCACCTTCCTCGCACGCCTGCGGTACCTGCCTGACTTCGACGTGGAGCGGCTCGGTGAGGCCGTCGAGAGCCTCGGTGAGGGTCATGTCGTGGTCTGGCGCAGCCCTGATCCTCCCAATCCGCTGCCCGACTTCGAGTACGACTGACGTCGTGCGGTCCGGCGCGCCCTCAAACCAACCGGTGGTAATCGTGCACGCGTGGACCGTTCCGTCAAGGCGTTCCTTCTGTCCCTCTTCGGCCAGTAGTGGACAGTAAGGCTGTATTCCCCTGCCCAGAGGTGATCACTAGGATTTCAGTGGGTTTCCACGCTCCTGGTGCATTCGGGAAAGCTGTCAACCAATGAAATGAGATGCGCGTCCCGTTACCTGGTAACGATGGGGCATCTGGGTGGGGTGGTATGAGAGTGGGGACAGAGGAGCCCGCTGCTACGCTCCTCGGCGATTCAGTGCGGACCGCTCCAAGTATCTGGACGCGATCCTACGCACGGATTCTGTTGGCCGGCGATCTCGCGTGCGCGGTTGTCGCGTGTGAGACCGTCCTTGGAGTTCGACTCTGGTTCGGCGCCTTCATCCCCAGGACGGAGGCGTTGTTCGGGCTCGGTCTCGCCCTGGCATGGCCCCTGTTCCTGGCGGTCGGCGGCGCCTACCGCAAGCGCGCGCACGGCGAGGGGACAGAGGAGTTCCGTGCGGTCTTCGACGGCGGGGTCGGACTGACGGCCGCCGTCGCGATCGGGGCGTACGCCACACAGGCCACGATCGCCCGAAGTTTCGTGATGGCCATGCTGCCGCTGGCGCTGGCGCTCACGGTCGCCTTCCGCTACTGGATGCGCAAGCGGCTGCACCGCAGGCGCGCCCTCGGCGAGTACATGCGTCAGGTGGTCGCCGTCGGGCACCGGGAGTCGGTGCTCGACCTGGTCATGCAACTCAGAAGGCAGCCCCACCACGGCATGACCGTGGCCGCGGCCTGCCTGCCCTCCGGGCCCGACGACATGGACGTGGACGGGATCCCCGTGCTCGGCGGCTTCAGCGACGTCCCCGCCGTCGTCGCCAAGGTGGACGCCGACGCCGTGGCCATCCTGGCCTGCCCCGAACTGGACGGCGTCGCGCTGCGCCGGATCGCCTGGGGTCTTGAGGACGCGCGAACCGACCTGTTCGTCGCGCCCGCCCTCATGGAGGTCGCCGGACCCCGGATCAGCATCCGCCCGGTGGCCGGAATGCCGCTGCTGCACGTGGAACACCCCGAGTTCGACGGCGCCAAACAGCTCGCCAAGAGCCTGTTCGACAAGGCCGCCGCGGGCTTCGCGCTGCTGCTGCTCGCCGTACCGATGCTGGTCATCTGCCTGCTGATCAGGACGACCAGTTCCGGGCCCGCGCTGTTCCGGCAGGTCAGGGTCGGCAGGGGCGGCCGGGAGTTCAACGTCGTGAAGTTCCGCACGATGGTCAACAACGCCGAACGGCTCAAGGTCGAGCTTGAGGAGCGCAACGAGTTCGACGGCGTGCTCTTCAAGATGAGGAACGATCCAAGGATCACCCGGGTGGGGGCGTTCCTGCGCCGCTACTCCCTCGACGAGCTGCCGCAGCTGCTCAACGTGGTCCGTGGGGAGATGTCCCTCGTCGGACCTCGCCCGCCGCTGCCGAGCGAGGTCGCGCAGTACGGCGCCGACGTGCGCCGCCGCCTGGTCGTCAAACCGGGCATGACCGGACTTTGGCAGGTCAGCGGACGCTCCGACCTCAGCTGGGAGGAGTCGGTCCGCCTGGACCTGCGCTACGTCGAGAACTGGTCGCTCTTCCTTGACCTGCAGATCCTGTGGAAGACATGGAGCGCCGTCATGGGCGGAGAAGGGGCTTACTAGCTGTGAAGGCTCTCGTGCTCGCCGGGGGGTCGGGCACCCGGCTCCGGCCCATCACCCACACCTCGGCCAAACAGCTCGTCCCGGTGGCCAACAAGCCCGTGCTCTTCTACGGGCTCGAAGCCATCGCGGCGGCCGGGATCAGGGAGATCGGCATCGTCGTCGGCGACACGCAGGCGGAGATCGAGGCGGCCGTCGGTGACGGCTCCGCTCTCGGCCTGCAGGTCACCTACCTGCGGCAACAGGCACCGCTCGGGCTCGCCCACGCGGTGCTGATCGCCCGGGACTATCTCGGCGAGGACGACTTCGTCATGTACCTCGGCGACAACTTCATCGTCGGCGGCATCGGCGACGTCGTCGACCGGTTCACCCGGGACCGGCCCGACGCGCAGATCATGCTCACCCAGGTCGGCGACCCCAGGCAGTTCGGCGTCGCGGAGCTGGACGGCGACGGCCGGGTCGTCGGTCTTGAGGAGAAGCCCGCCGAGCCGAAGAGCGACCTCGCGCTCGTCGGCGTCTACCTGTTCACCCCGTTGATCCACCGGGCCGTGGCCGAGCTCAAGCCGTCGTGGCGCGGCGAGCTGGAGATCACCGACGCGATCCAGTGGCTGATCGAACGGGGTCACCGGGTCGAGTCGTCCGTCATCTCCGGCTACTGGAAGGACACCGGCAACGTCACCGACATGCTTGAGGTCAACCGGCTGGTGCTCGAATCCCTCGAAACCCGCCTGGAAGGCCGGGTGGACGACGTCAGCGAGCTGATCGGCCGGGTGGTCGTCGAACCGGGGGCCGTGGTCGAACGCTCCCGCATCGTCGGCCCGGCGATCATCGGCGCGGGCGCGCGAATCCTGGACAGCTACGTCGGTCCCTTCACCTCGATCGCCGCGGACTGCGTGGTCGACGGCAGCGAGATCGAGTACTCGATCGTGCTGCCCAGGGCCTCGATCTCCGGGGTCTCCCGGATAGAGGCCTCGCTCATCGGTCACGACGTCGAGGTCACCCCCGCCCCCAACACCCCCAGAGCCCACCGCCTCGTGCTGGGCGATCACAGCAAGGTGCAGATCAGCTCATGAAGGTCCTGGTCGTCGGTGGGGCCGGCTTCATCGGTTCCCACTACGTCCGCACGCTCGCGGCGGACGGTGTCTCGGTGACGGTGCTCGACAAGCTCACCTACGCGGGCAACCTCGCGAACCTGCGAGGCGTCCCGCACAGGTTCGTGCTCGGTGACATCTGCGACGCGGAACTGCTCGCCGAGGTGGTCCCCGGGCACGACGTCGTCGTCAACTTCGCCGCGGAATCGCACGTGGACCGGTCCATAACGGGTGCCGGGGAGTTCGTCAGGACGAACGTGCTGGGCACCCAGACCCTCATGCAGGCCTGCCTCGAAGCCTCGACCCCCAGGGTCGTGCAGGTCTCGACCGACGAGGTCTACGGCTCGATCGACGTCGGCTCCTGGGCCGAGGACGCGCCGCTGCGGCCACGCTCGCCGTACTCGGCGGCGAAGGCGGGCGGCGACATGATCGCCCAGGCCTACGCGGTCACCCACGGCCTGCCGGTCTCCATCACACGCTGCGGCAACAACTACGGGCCCAACCAGTACCCGGAGAAGGTCATCCCGCTGTTCGTCACCAACCTCCTGCAGGGGCGCAAGGTGCCGCTGTACGGCGACGGCGGCAACGTCAGGGACTGGATCCACGTCGCCGACCACTGCGCGGGCATCAGGCTGGTCGCCGAGCGCGGCGAACCCGGCGAGGTCTACCACATCGCCGGTACGGCGGAGCTGACCAACGTCCAGCTGACCACCCTGCTGCTTGAGGCGTGCGACGCGGACTGGGACATGGTCGAGCGGGTCGAGGACCGCAAGGGACACGACCGCCGCTACTCCCTGGACGACTCCCGGCTGCGGGCCCTCGGCTACCGGCCCTCGGTGCCGTTCGAACGGGGCCTGGCCGCGACCGTCCGCTGGTACGCCGACAACCCCGACTGGTGGAAGGCCGCCGCCGAGGCCCAGGACAGGACCCCCGAGGAGAAGATCGCCCTGGAACGGGCCGTCGCCGGGGAGAACGGATGAGCCGGTGGCTGGTCACCGGCGCCTCCGGCATGCTCGCCGCCGAACTGCTCGGCCTGCTGCGCGCGCGGGAGGAGTCGGTCGTCGCCCTGACCAGGGACGATCTCGACCTGCGTGACGAGCGGGCCGTACGGGACGTGGTCGCCGAGCACCGGCCCGGCGTCGTGGTCAACTGCGCGGCCTGGACGGCGGTCGACGACGCCGAGACGCACGAGGACGAGGCGCTGGCCGTCAACGGGCACGGTGCGCGGGCGCTGGCCGAGGCGTGCGAGCGCCTGGGCGCGCTCATGATCCACCCCTCGACCGACTACGTCTTCGACGGCACCGGGGCCGAGCCGTACGCGGAGGACGCGCCGACCTCGCCGGTCAACGCCTACGGGCGGACCAAGCTGGCCGGGGAACGCGCCGTGCTCGACACGCTGCCGCACACCGGTTACGTCCTGCGCACCGCCTGGCTGTACGGCGCGGCGGGCGGGAACTTCGTCAGCACGATCGCGGGTCTGGAGGGGAGCAGGCCGACCCTGGACGTCGTCGACGACCAGCTCGGCCAGCCGACCTGGGCGGGCGACCTGGCGGCCCGGATCGTCGAACTGGCCGAGATCGCCCCGGAGCCCGGGATCTATCACGCCACCTGCTCCGGACAGGCGAGCTGGTACGAACTCGCCCGGGAGATCTTCACGCTGCTCGGCGCCGACCCGGGGCGGATCAGGCCGGTCTCCTCCACGGAGTTCCCGCGGCCCGCGCCCCGCCCGGCCTACAGCGTGCTGGGCCACGACCGCTGGGCCACGGCCGGTCTACCGCCGATGCGCGACTGGCGAGAGGCCCTGCGAGAGTCGAAAGTCCTGGTCAGTGATTAAGCTGTGCTTCTTTGCTCCGCCTTCGGCGTCGCGGGGCTTGGGCGCCCTGAGTCGATGCTTTCCCTCGTCGCTCATCCGCTGCGCTCCTTCGCTCCTCAGTCCAAGCACCGACGCGCCCAAGCCGACGCTCCTCACGCACGACACCGGATCAGCTTTGGGTGGCGAGTTTCCGGTAATACGCCTGGCACGCCTCGTAGGTCGGGAGAAGGCCGGTTTCGAGGGCTTCCTTGAGGGTGGGGGCGGCGGCGTCCTTGTCGGAGAGGACGGGGTCGAGGCCTGCGGGCCACTCGATGCCCAGGTCGGGGTCCAGGGGGTTGAGGCCGTGTTCGCGGCCCGGGGCGTACGGCTCGGAGCACAGGTAGGAGACCGTGGCCTGTTCGCTGAGCGCCATGAACCCGTGTCCCAGTCCCTCGGCGACGTAGAGACCGCGCCGGGACTCCTCGTCCAGACGTACGGCCTCCCAGCGGCCGAAGGTCGGCGAGCCGACGCGGATGTCCACGACGACGTCGAGGATGGCGCCGGAAAGGCATGTGACATACTTCGCCTGCCCAGGAGGCACGTCCGCGAAGTGGATGCCGCGCAGCACGCCGCGCCGGGAGACCGAGCAGTTGACCTGTGCGAGATCGATCGCGTGCCCGACGGCTTCCCGCAGGTCATGGGCACGGTAGGTCTCCAGGAAGGCGCCGCGCGGGTCAGTGTGGACACGCGGGGTGTGGCACCAGGTTCCGTCGATGCTCAGGGGTTCCATGGGCGGAAGCATGACACAGCGCGTGGCTGTAACACCCCAGGACCGCTGGGCGAAATCCTAGGGTTCGCCCTCATTGGAACGATCTTGCAAGTCACCGGTCGAGCCGCGTCGCGCGGCGAGGGAGCGTATTGATGACAACGTGCCGCCTGTGCGGGTCCACGAGTCTTGCCAGTGTGGTCGACCTCGGGGCGACGCCGCCCTGTGAGTTGTTCCTCACCGCCGAGCAGGTCGACGAGCCGGAGACGACCTACCCGCTGCACCTGAGAGTGTGCACCGGGTGCTGGCTGGCACAGATCCCGCCGCTGATCACTCCCGAGGACACCTTCACCGAGTACGCCTACTTCTCCTCCTACTCGACCTCGTGGGTCGAGCACGCCAGGCGGTTCGTCGACGGGGCGGCCGACCGGCTCGGGCTCGACGAGAACTCGTTCGTGGTCGAGGTGGCCAGCAACGACGGCTACCTCCTCAAGCACGTCGTCGACCGGGGCGTCCGCTGCCTGGGCGTCGAGCCCTCGAAGAACGTCGGCCAGGCCGCCAGGGACAGGGGCGTGCCGACGCTGACCGCCTTCCTCGGCCCGGAGACCGGCGCCGAGGTGCGGGCCGAGCACGGTCCCGCCGACCTCGTGGTCGCCAACAACGTCTACGCCCACATCCCCGACGTCATCGGGTTCACCCAGGGGCTGCGCGCGCTCGTGGCCGACGACGGCTGGGTCTCCATCGAGGTGCAGCACCTGCTGACGCTGATGGAGCTCAACCAGTACGACACGATCTACCACGAGCACTTCCAGTACTACACGGTCGCCTCGGCGCAGCGCGCCCTCGCCTCCGGCGGTCTGGCGCTGGTCGACGTCGAACTGCTGCCCACGCACGGTGGCTCGATCCGGCTGTGGGCGCGTCCCCAGGAGGTCGCGGGCGAACCCACCTCCCGGGTGGTCGAGGTGCTCGCGGCGGAGAAGGCGGCCGGGCTGCACGAGCTGTCCGGATACGCGGAGTTCGCCGCCCGGGTCGCCCGGGTACGGCGGGACCTGCTGAGGTTCCTGGTCGAAGCCGCGGAGCAGGGCAAGACCGTGGTCGGCTACGGCGCCCCCGGCAAGGGCAACACGCTGCTCAACCACTGCGGGATCCGGCCCGACCTGCTGCGTTACACCGTGGACCGCAATCCGTACAAGCACGGCAGGTTCACCCCCGGCACGCGGATCCCGATCGTGGCGCCCGAGCGGATCGCCGAGGACCGGCCCGACTACGTGCTGGTGCTGCCCTGGAACCTGCGCGAGGAGCTCTCCGCGCAGCTGGCCTACGTCCACGAGTGGGGCGGGCGGCTGGTCTTCCCCATCCCGAACCTGGAGATAGTCGAGGTGAACCCGTGAAGGTCGTCCTCTTCTGCGGCGGGTACGGCACGCGGATGCGCAGCGGCACCCCCGGTGACGTGCCCAAGCCGATGCAGCTCGTCGGTCCCCGGCCGCTGATCTGGCATGTGATGCGCTACTACGCACACTTCGGGCACACCGAGTTCATCCTGTGCCTCGGGTACGGCGCGCACCACATCAAGGACTTCTTCCTCAACTACCAGGAGACGACCTCCAACGACTTCGTCCTGCGCGGGGGAGAGGTGGAACTGCTGTCCACCGACATCTCCGACTGGTCGATCTCGTTCGTGCAGACCGGGATCGACTCGCCGATCGGCGAACGGCTGCGCCGGGTCCGCGACCACCTCGACGGAGACGAGATCTTCCTGGCAAACTACGCGGACGTGCTCACCGACGCGCCGCTGCCGGAGATCATCGACCGCTTCGCCGCCTCGGACGCCGGAGCCTCGATGATGGTCGTCCCGCCCGCGGAGACCTTCCACTGCATCGAACTCGGCGAGGATGGCATGGTCGGCGGGATCACCCCGGTCAGCGACATGCCCCTGTGGATCAACGGCGGCTACTTCGTGCTCCGCCAGGAGGTCTTCGACCACATCCCGCCGGGCGGTGACCTCGTCGCCGACGGCTGCGGACAGCTCGCCAAGCGCGGCAGGCTGCTGGCCTACCCGCACCGGGGCTACTGGAAGCCGACCGACACGGTCAAGGAGCGCTTCGCGCTCGACGAGGCCTACTCCAGGGGTGACCGGCCGTGGGCGCTGTGGGAACGCGAACCGGAGGTGCGGTCCAGATGATCGGATTCCGGCCCGCGGCGGTCGGCGGCGTCGTCCTGCTCGCCGCCCACTGCGACGACCTCGCCATCGGGGCGGGCGGCAGCCTGCTGACCCTCTGCTCCGCGCGTCCCGGCCTCAGGGTCGACGCCCTGGTGCTCTCCGGCGGCGGCACCGAGCGCGAGGAGGAGGAGCACGCGGCGCTGACCGCCTTCTGCCCCGGGGCGGACCTGCGGCTGACCGTGCTCAAGATGCCCGACGGGCGGCTGCCGGCCAACTGGGAGGAGGCCAAGGCCGCGGTGGAGGACCTGCGTTCCAGGACCGATCCCGACCTGGTCCTCGCCCCCAACCCGGCCGACGCCCACCAGGACCACCGGGGCCTGGCCAAGCTGGTGCCGACCGCCTTCCGCGGTCACCAGGCACTCGGCTACGAGATCGTCAAATGGGACGGCGACCTCGGGCGGCCCTCGGTCTACCAGCCGCTGACGCCCGAGGTGGCCGAGGCCAAGGTGACCCTGCTCCAACAGCACTACCCCTCACAACGGCAACGCCCCTGGTACGACCGTGAGGCCTTCCTGGGGCTGGCCCGCATCCGCGGCATCGAGTGCCAATCGCGCTACGCGGAGGCGTTCTACACAAGCAAGATGACTCTCGACCTGGCTGGAGGATGAACCGGATGCGCGTGCTGCTGACCGGGCACCAGGGCTACCTGGGAACTGTGATGGCCCCGGCACTCACCGAGGCGGGCCACGAGGTGATCGGCCTGGACTCGGGGCTGTTCGCCGACTGCCTGCTGGGGCCCGCTCCGGCCGACCCCGCCGGGCACCGGGTCGACCTGCGTGACGTCACCGCCGAGCACGTGGCCGGGATCGACGCGGTCGTGCACCTGGCCGCGCTGTCCAACGACCCGCTCGGGTCGCTGGCGCCCGAGCTGACCTACGACATCAACCACCACGCCTCGGTGCGTCTGGCCAGGCTGGCCAGGGACGCCGGGGTGCGGCGGTTCCTGTACGCCTCGACCTGCTCCGTCTACGGCGCCTCCGGCGGCGACGAGCTGGTCGGGGAGGAGGCGCCGCTGCGTCCGGTGACGCCGTACGCCGAGTCCAAGGTCCGGGTCGAGGACGACCTGACCGCGCTGGCCGACGACGACTTCACCCCCGTCTTCATGCGCAACGCCACCGCCTTCGGGTTCTCGCCCAGGCTGCGCGCCGACATCGTGCTGAACAACCTGGTCGGCCACGCCCTGCTGACCAACGAGGTGCGGGTGCTGTCCGACGGCACCCCCTGGCGCCCGCTGGTCCACGCCAAGGACATCGCCGAGGCGTTCGTGCTCGCGCTGGCCGCCCCGCGGGAGGCCGTACACGCCAGGGCGTTCAACGTGGGCACCGAGCAGAACAACGTGACCGTCGCGGACATCGCGGCCGAGGTCGTGGAGGCGGTTCCCGGCTCCAAGCTCGTCATCACCGGTGAGGCGGGCGCCGACCCGCGCTCCTACCGGGTCGACTTCTCCCGCATCCGTGCGGCGCTGCCCGGCTACGAGGCGAGCTGGAGCGTCAAGGCGGGCGCGGCCGAACTGGTCGACGCCTACCGGAGGTTCGGGATGACCGAGGACCTGTTCAAGAACAGCTTCACCCGGCTCGCCAAGCTGGCCGCCAGGAGCGCCGACGGCACCGTGGACGAGACGATGAGACCGCGTGAGGCGGGCGTCGGTGACAACTGACGCCCCCCAGACGGCAGCAGGGGAGAGCCGCGAGACCGAGGGCCGTGAGATGCACGCCCTGGTCGAGCGGCTCTACCCGCTCTGCAGGAGCATCACCGGCGACGGGCTGCGCCGTACGCTGGAGATCGTCTCCGGGGAGATCCCGCTGGAGGTCAGCGAGGTGCCGACCGGCACCGAGGTCCTCGACTGGACCGTGCCCAGAGAGTGGAACATCCGCGACGCCTACGTCAAGGACCCCTCGGGCGAGCGGGTGATCGACTTCGCCGCGTCGAACCTGCACGTGGTCGGCTACAGCGTGCCGGTCTCGGCGACCATGACCCTCGACGAGCTGCGCGGGCACCTGCACACCCTGCCCGAGCAGCCGGACCTGGTTCCGTACCGCACCAGCTACTACGCCGAGACCTGGGGTTTCTGCCTCAGGGAGAACACCCTGGCGGCGATGGGGCCGGGGCCGTACGAGGTGGTGATCGACTCGACGCTCGCCGACGGTCACCTCACCTACGGCGAGCACGTCGTGCCGGGGCGCAGCACCGACGAGGTACTCATCTCCTGCCACGTCTGCCACCCCTCCCTGGCCAACGACAACCTCGCGGGCGTCGCGGTCGCCACCCGCCTCGCCCGGCGGCTCGCGAAGAGCGACCCGCACTACACCTACCGGTTCGTGTTCGCGCCGGGCACCATCGGCGCCATCACCTGGCTGGCGCGCAACAGGGAGCGCGCCGGGCGCGTCAAGCACGGCCTGGTGCTGGCCTGCGCGGGCGACAGCGGATCGCTGACCTACAAGCGCAGCAGGCGGGCCGACGCCGAGATCGACAGGGCGGTCCGGCACGTTCTGCGCTCCTCGGGGCGTGAGCACACGGTCCTGGACTTCTCCCCGTACGGCTACGACGAGCGGCAGTACTGCTCGCCCGGATTCAACCTGCCCGTCGGCTCCCTCACCAGGACGCCGTACGCCGGATACCCGGAGTACCACACCTCGGGCGACAACCCGGATTTCGTCTCGCCCGAGGCGATGGCCGACACGCTGGAGACCTGTTGGGAGGTGACGCGGGTACTCGAAGGCAACCGCCGTTACCTCAACCTCAGCCCGTACGGCGAGCCGCAGCTCGGCCGGCGGGGACTGTACGGCTCGCTGGGGGGCCGTAGCGACACCAAGCAGGCCCAGATGGCGATGTTGTGGGTGCTGAACCTCTCCGACGGAGAGCACACCCTGCTCGACATCGCCGAAAAGTCAGACCTGCCCTTCGCCGTCGTGGCGGAAGCGGCACAGGCCCTGCGTGGTGCAGGACTCCTCAAGGAGTAGTGGAGATGACGCGGTTGCAGGCCGTCACGGAGCCCGGGGTGCTCAACCTCCGGGTGGGGGAGACGGTTGAGGTCCTGAGCGAGGCCGAGATCATGGCCACTCTGGACGAGAGGGGAGAGCTCGACGAGCTGCCCTTCATGCCGGAGATGCTGGCTTTCTGCGGGAAGCGGCTCACCGTGCACAAGGTCGCCTACAAACTGTGCGACACCATCAGCCGCAGCGGCATGCGCAGGATGGAGCGTGCCGTACACCTCACCGGGGCGCGCTGCGACGGGTCGGCGCACGGCGGATGCCAGACGGCCTGCCTGATGTACTGGAAGGAGTCCTGGCTCAAGCGGGTCGATCCCGGTTCCCCGGAGCCGGAACCGGCCAAGGAGGCCGAGGGGTCAGGGGGTCTGGCGAAGGGCCGCGCGCTGCTGCCCATCCTGGAGGTGGCGTCCAGGAAGGAGCCGGGGGAGGACGGGCAGGAGCGTTACTCCTGCCAGGCGACCGAGCTGCTGCGCGCCGCGCCGACCTGCCTGCCGCTGAAGGAGTTCGGGCAGTACGTCACGGACGTGAAGACGGGCAACGCGAGTGTGTTCTTCACGCTCCGCGCGCTCCTGGTCGGCCTGTTCAACCGCTACCAGGAGCGCAGCCGGCGGTTCCTGCCGTCGTGGCTGCAGATCAGGGGCGGCCTGAAATGGGGCTTCGTCAAGGGGCGGCTCACCGGGGCGACGCCGAGCATGACGCTCGACCTCCAGCCGGGAGAGCTCGTCCGGATCAAGCCCAAGGAGGAGATCCTCAAGACCCTCAACCAGGACCTGCTCAATCGGGGGATGGGGTTCGAGGAGGAGATGTCGCGGTACTGCGGGAAGACCGCGCGGGTCCTCACCCGGGTCGACCGGTGCATCGACGAGAAGACCGGTCGCATGCTCACGATGAAGAGCCCCTGCATCATCCTTGAGGACATCGTCTGCGCGGGCGCGTACAGCGTGAGCTGCCCCCGGCAGTTCCTCCCGTTCTGGCGGGAGATTTGGCTTGAGCGGGTCCACGAGCCCGCCTGATCGGACCGGGACGCTGCGGCGACGGCGGTTCGGCGGCGAACGGTGAAAGGTAAGAGATGGAACACACGCAGGACTCCGGGCCGGTCGTGACGAAGGCGGAGTCCGGGGCCCCCGATCCGGAGGGCGGGCCGGACACGCCCGCCTCCCAACTCGGGGAGATCGGCCGCCAGGCGGGCCGGGGGCTGCGGTGGAGCGTGCTGGGCAACATGGTGATGAAGGCGGGCTCCTTCGCCATGAGCCTGGTCATGGCCCGGCTGCTCGTGCCGGCGGAGTTCGGCATCTTCGCCATCGCCCTGGCCGCCAGCCAGTTCGTCATCTACATCAACGACGCGGGCATCATCGCGGCCACCGTGCAGTGGCGGGGCAAGCTTGAGGAGATGGCGCCGACGGCGACGGTCGTCGCGATCACGTCGAGCACCCTCCTGTACGCGTTCTTCTGGGTCTTCGCCCCCTACTTCGCTGAGATGTCCGGCAGCGAGAGCGCGACCGGGGTGATCCGGGTCCTCACGGCGGTCAACCTGGTCTACGGCCTGACCGCCGTGCGCAGCGCGGCACTGCTGCGCAGGTTCGAGCAGGACAAGCTCACCAAGGCCAACCTGGTCGGCTTCCTGGTGACCGCGCCGGTCACCATCACCCTCGCCGCCAACGGCGCCGGGGCCTACAGCTTCGCCTGGGGTCAGCTCCTGGGCGCCGTCGCCACCGGGGTGCTGGTCGTCCTGTACGCCAGGGTCAAGGTCGGTTTCGGCCTCGACCGCGCCATGGCCAAGAAGCTGCTGGTCTTCGGGCTGCCGCTGTGCGTCACCCTCGGCATCGAGGGCCTGCTGCTCAACGTCGACTCCGTCATCGTCGGCGACGCCCTCGGCGCCGAGCAACTCGGCTTCTACCTGCTGGCCTTCAACATCTCCAGCTGGGTCCCCGGGCTCGTCGGCACCGCGGTGCGCTACGTCGCGCTGCCCAGCTTCTCCAGGCTCGCCGAGCAGGGCGGTGACTCGGTCTCCGAGGGGGTGCAGCGGGCCATACCGCTGCTGCTGTCCATCGTGCTGCCGTTCGGTGTCCTGCTGGGCGTGCTCGCGCCCGCGGTGATCGGCTTCCTGTACATCCCGCGCTGGGAACCGGCCGCCGAGGTGCTGAGCTTCCTGTCGGTCCTCATGGTCGTGCGGATGATGACGGCGCTGGTGGTGGACATCCTGGCCGCCATGGGCGCGACCAAGGCCACCATGTGGCTCAACCTCGGCTGGGCGGTCGCGCTGATTCCCAGCCTGATCCTGGGCGCCCAGATGGGCGGCATCCGCGGCGCGGCGATCGCCCACGCGGTGGTCGCGCTGGTGGTCGCCGTACCGCTTTCCGTGCTGACGATGCGCCGCGCGGGTGTCGTCCTGGGCCCGGTCGTCTCCGCCCTGGGGCGCCCGGTGCTCGGCGGGGTGCTCTGCGCCGCCGTCACGGTGACGCTCGTCACCGTCATCAGCGACGGCATCCCCTTCGTCCACCTGGCCGTGGCCGGCGGCGCGGGGCTGCTCGTCTACGTCCTGGTCGTCGTACCGCAGGCGGTACTCAAGCAACTGGGCAGCCGGGTGACCGGGCTGATCCCGGCACGTTCACGTTGACCCGAGAAGGAAATCGGATGGTTGATTCCGACACACTGGTGTCCATCGGACTTCCGGTGCGCAACGGCGCCGATCGGCTGGAAGGCGTGATCCGGTCGGTGCTGGCGCAGGACCACCGGAACATCGAACTGCTGATCTGCGACAACGCCTCGACGGACGGCACCGAGGAGCTCTGCAGGGAACTGGCCCGCTCGGACGAGCGGATCGTCTACCGGCGGCACCCGGAGAACATCGGGCTGCTCAACAACTTCATGTACGCGGGCAGGAACGCGCGGGGGACGTTCTTCCGGTGGATCGGCGACGACGACCGGCTGGAGTCCCACTACGTCTCCACCACGCTCGGGGCGTTCGCGGAGGACGAGCGGCTCATCCTCGTCACCACGCAGATGTCCTACACCGACCCGGAGGGCACGACCAGTACCAGCGCCTACGAGGGCAGCGGGCTGCTCTCCGACGACCCGGTCGACCGGTTCGCCGAGATGCTGCGTCTGCTCAACGAGAGCCACCTGCTGATCGACCCGCTGTACGGCCTCATGCGCCGCGAGCCCGTGATGTCCATCCCCCGGCGGAACATGCTCCGCGAGGACGAGGTGTTCGCCACCAAGCTCGCGCTGGCCGGGCCGTGGGGCCACGTGCACGAGGTGCTCGCCCACCGGCACTGGAAGCACGAGAGCATGAACGTGATCAGCGGCCGTCTCGGCGTCCCCGGCTGGCAGGTGCACTTCTCGACGACCCTGCAGTACATGGAGATCCTCCACTGGCTGCGTGAGGCCGACCTCGGGCTGACCGAGGAACAGCGGCGCCGCGCGCGTGCCGCCGCCCGCCAGATGTACACCCGCCGCCAGCGGCGGGTGGTGTCCCGGCGCGGCCGCAAGCTCGTACGGCTGGCCACCGGGGCGCTCAGGCCCGGGAACTGACCACCGTGGGACCCCAACCCCAGCCAACCCCCGTAAGCCCCTAACGTCGCGGACAAGGAGCACAGGATGACCACCGTCTTTTCCAACAGCGTGGTGGACGACGACACCCGGCGCGGCTTGCTCTACGAGGGGAAGGTGTTCGTCTACTCCTCGACGCCCGCCTCCAGGGACCTCATCGCCTTCGCCCAGGAACTGATCGCCGACGCCTTCGGCGACCGTGACCCGGAGACCGCCCAGTACGACATGCAGGTCGAGGAGTTCGCGGCGCTGCTGGCCGACCTCAAGCCCCGGTTCATCCACCACCCGGAGTGCAAGAAGCTCCTGCCGGCCGTGCTGGAGGAACTGGGCTGCTGGCTTGACCAGACCTACTTCGACGTCCCCAGGATGCGTACCTCGACCTCGAACGACTACCTTACCTCCGGCATCTCCTACGCCTTCCACCCGCACCGGGACTGCTGGTACTCGGCGCCGTTCAACCAGGTCAACTGGTGGATCCCGATCTACCCGGTGGTGCCGGAGAACGTGATGGCCTTCCACCCGGCCTACTTCGACGCCCCCGTGCGCAACGGCAGCGCCCGTTACGACTACGCCGAGTGGAACCGCAGCAGCAGGCTCTCCGCGGCCCAGCACGTGCGCAGCGACACCAGGGAACAGCCGAAGCCGGAGGAGCCGATCGAGCTCGACCCGCAGGTACGGGTCGTGCCCGAGCCGGGCGGGGTGATGCTGTTCTCCGGTGCCCAGCTGCACTCCACGGTCCCGAACACCTCCGGCAGGACCCGCTTCAGCATCGACTTCCGTACCGTGAACATCGACGACGTCCGGGCGCGCAGGGGCGCGGTGAACGTGGACGCCGCCTGCACCGGGACCACCCTGCGCGACTTCGTGCGCTGTGCCGACCTCGACCCGATGCCCGAGGAACTGGCGCTGGCGTACGAGGCCGAGGCTCTCGCCCGGGTGAGCTGAGGACCGCGCCGACCGTACGCCCCCGCCGTCAGGGCGCGGGGCGTACCTCCGCGCGCGTCCGCGACATCCTGGCCCGCATCGCCGTACGGAGCGCGGGCCAGCTCCGGTGACGCTGGAACGGCAGCTCGAAGACCGCCGCGAACAGCCAGGCCGTGACCAGCGACAGCGGTACGACCAGCGCCGTGCCCACCAGGAAGGCGGGCAGCCCCGTGGGCACGTTCGGGGCGACGACCAGCAGGAAGACCGTCACGACGATGGGCGCGTGGATCAGGTAGAGCGTGTAGGAGAAGGAGCCGAGGCTCCGGATCGGCCGCAGGTCGAGCAGCCTGATCAGGAGTTTCGCCCGGCCGGTGGCGATCGCGGCCAGTGTCAGGCCGACGGCCGGGCCGAGTGCGATGTCCATCCAGAAGAAGTTCCCGACCGTCCACACCGAGCCGCGCGCGAGGATCACCGCGAGCACCGGCAGCGCGGCCGCCAGGGCCAGCCACTGCCAGGGCAGCCGCCGTACCCGCTCACCCGCGGCCAGGACGCCCGCGGCCACGACGCCGATCGCGAACAGCACCGCGAACTGGGGGGTCAGCCGCAGCAGCATGCTCACCACGTGCACGCTCGGCGCCAGCAGCCCGATCACCGCGACGACGGCGGTGACGGCGGCGAGCATCACGACCGCGCCCGCCCTGCGCAGCAGGATCAGCATCACCGGGAAGAGGAGGTAGAGCTGGGCCTCGACGGCGATGGACCAGAAGGCTCCGTTGGGGCTCGGCGCGCCGAAAATGTCCTGCAGCAGGAGACCGTAAACAAGGACGGACTTGGCGGTCGGCGCTCCTTCACCCGGCTGGGCGGCCAGTGTCCAGGCGATCACCAGACTGAAGACCAGGGCCGCCCAGTAAGGCGGCAGAATGCGCCAGGCACGTCGCCGGGCGAATCTCCGCAGGCTGCCCAGCCGCCATCCGGACCGGGCGGGGGAGACCGCGAGAGAGAAACCGGACAGTACAATGAACACCACTACGGCAAAGTGTCCGTAAAGGAGAAAACCAAGCCAAACCGGCCCGGCGCTTGCCGGGAATCCCGGGAAGGCCATCAGCCAGCAGTGGTGGAGCATGACGAACAGGGCGGCCACGCCTCGGATACCGTCCAGTCCCGCGAGCCTGCCGCGACCCGCGAGCGTCTCGGCGGGAGTCTCTGGCCGGCTTTCCTGGGCGTCCTGGTGGGACGACCCCATCCGATCAACTCCCGTCTCGGGCCCTCACGGGCTCCTGATTTCTACCCTATCTTGGCCTATCAACGGGTCTATCGCTGTATGGTCCCCAGACGTAACATCCCCAGAGGGCGCCGAAGGCTCGGCCTCCTTTCGATCATGTAACAGGAAGAGCGCACTCGGCGATGGGTAACTGTGTTGTCTCGGGGGTTCGCTGTGCCCCGGTGTGAATGAGGGGCGGAGGCATATGGACTTCTGGAAGACCATTTTCGGTCTCGCCAGACGTAAGGCCATCGGCCCGCCCCTGGCGGTCCTGTCCATCATCTCCGCGAGCCTGGTTTTCTTCCTGCTGCCGACCTATTACGTGTCCACGGCGTCGATGGTCCTGACGACCCCGGCCACCGGTGGAACGCTCTCAGCCGACCCGACCAAGCCGTTGGGCCTGACCAACCCGCTCCTGCAGTTCAGTGACGGCCTGCGCGTCACCTCGGGCATTCTCATCCTGTCCATGAACACCCCCGAGGTCGCGGCCGAACTCGGCGTCGTCCCGAACGGCCCCACCCAGATCGTGATCAACGACGGGCGGACCAACCCCGACCTGCTGGGCATCAGCACCAACGGCCCGTTCGTCTACGTCGAGGTGCAGAGCAGGTCGGCCGCCGCGGCCCAGGACGTCGTGCTGCGCGCCAAGCAGCGCATCCGCAAGGAACTCGCCGACCGTCAGCAGGCGCTCAAGGCCCCGCGTTCTACCTTCATCACGGTCGTCGACGTCGTGCCCTCCTCCGTCCCGACGGCGAAGATCTCCGGCAAGCTCACCGCCGCGGGCGCGACGATGTTCCTCGTGCTCCTCGGCGGCCTGAGCATCGTGTACGGCGTGACCCAGATCAGGGGAGGCCGCAGGCGTCCTCCGCAGGACTCCGCGGGTGCCGCGCGCGACGAGCGCGAGGCCCAGGAGGAGCAGGCCTGGGAGGCCGCGGGAGCGGGCCGTGAGAGCAGGACCCCGGTCGCCGAACCGCCCGTGATGGTGCCGCACGCACCCGTCGTCTCCGACTCCGCTGAAGGACCGTTCCAAGACGAGTCCGCAGGCCTGGTGGTCGTGGTCGACGACGAGGACCAGCACGACCAGGCTTCGGACACGGTTGTCTTCACCCGGGTCGGCTGGCGGGACGAGCGGAAATGACATCTCCGGAAGCCCGGGGCCATGGGGCCCCGCCGTACGGCAGGCCGGGACAGTAACGGCCCGCCGGTGCGGGCGATGACATTGACGGATCACGGTCACGGCGGCCGCGATCCGGTTCGGGGAGGCGCGCGTGGACTTCTGGGGAACAGTCCTTGTTCTGTTCCGGCGCTGGTACGTGGTCCTGCCGACCTTCGTCCTCTCGCTGGTCGCGGCGGCGGGGATCTACTCGACCGTTCCCACGACCTACACCTCCTCAGCCGTCCTCATCCTGACCACGCCGACCACCGGCGGCAGCCTGCCGACCAACCCCCGCATGCCCAACGGCCTGACCAACCCGATGCTGAACTTCGACCGGGGACTGAGCATCTCGGCCTCCATCCTCATCGCCGCGATGGGCACCCCCGACATGGCGACCCAGCTTGGCGCGGTCGAGGGCGGCGACACGGCCTTCAAGGTCAACAACGGCAGCAGCAACATCGAGTCGCTGGCCACCGGGCCGTACGTGTTCATCGAAGGGGAGAGCTCGACGCCGCAGGCCGCCAAGGACATCGTGGTCAGGGTCATCGCCAAGACGAAGCTTGAGCTGATCAACCGCCAGGAGGCGGTGAAGGCGCCGAAGGCGACCTACATCAGCGCCTACGAGGCCGTGCCGCCGACCGAGCCGCTGGCCCAGCGCGGACGCAAGATGCGCGCCGTCGCCGCGGCGGCGGGCGTCGGGGTGATCGCGAGCCTGTTCATGGCGTTCACCGTCGAGAGCTTCGTCACCAACCGCAGGCGGCGCCGTGAGGAGGCGGAGGCGAAGGCCGGAGGAGACCCGGGCACCCCGCCGGGGACCTCCAGGAAGGCGACGCCTCCCGCGGAGCCGGTGGCGGGCCGGCTCAACGGCCGTCTGCCCGCGGGCTCCCCGGTCACGAGGCCGTGACCCGTGGCGTCCTCCTCGACCTCCACCAGAGGCTCCACCGCAAGCGCGCGAGCCGTCTCCCGTGACCTCGCCCCGCCGCTGCCCAGGCACGCCGACGGCGCGACCCTCGTCAGCTTCTTCGTCGTCTCCCTGACGATCATCCCGGCCCGCCTGGTGTTCCGCGGCATCCCGCTCTCGCTCACCCCGGCCAACTTCATGGCCCTGCTGGCCGTCTTCTGCTGGATGTTCGCGCACTTCACCACCACGCTGGGGATGGCCAAGGGACGAACCCCCGTGCGCACCGCGCTGTTCGTCTTCCTGACCGCGATGATCGCCACGTTCGGCTACTCCACGTACGGCTACCTGCCCTCCGACGAGCTCAACCTCGCCGACCACGCGCTGATCCTGCTGGTGGCCAACGCCGGGATCGGGCTGATGGTGTGCGACGGGGTCCGGGGCGCCGACCGCCTGGACTTCGTGCTGAAGACCGTCGTGGTGACCGGTGCCGCCGTCGCGCTGGTCGGCGCCCTGCAGTTCCTGATCGAGTTCGACCTCACCCGCTATCTCGCGCTGCCCGGCCTGCGGTACACCTCGGAGGACGCCTCCATCATCGCCAGGTCCGAGTTCCGCCGGGTGGCCGCGACCACCGGCCACCCCATCGAGTTCGGCGTCATCTGCGCGATGGTGCTGCCGCTGGCCGCTCACTACGGCTTCAAGGCCCGTCAGCTCGCCCAGCCCGCCCTGCGCTGGTGGGCGTGCGCGGGCCTGATCGCGCTCGGCCTGATGTTCTCGGTCTCCCGTTCGGCGGTGCTGAGCCTGGCGGGCGTCGCCTTCGTGCTGTTCCTCGGCTGGCCCGCCAGGCGGCGTGTCCAGGCGGTGCTGGTCGCGCTGGTGTTCCTGGTCGGCATGCGGATCGCGGTCCCTGGCCTCATCAACACCTTCTACAACCTGTTCGCCAACGCGGGCAGCGACGACAGCATCCAGTACCGCACGCACGACTACGACGTGGCCGCCTACGAGCTGGCCAAGCACCTGTGGCTGGGCCGGGGGATGGGCACCTGGTACGCCCCCAAGCACCAGGTCTTCGACAACCAGTACCTGTTGTCCGCGGTCGAGACGGGACTGCTCGGCATCGGGGCGGTCGTGGCGATGTTCGTGTGCGGCATCTACTCGGCGCTCAGGGCCCGCCACCTCAGCACCGACCCCGCGGTCAGGGACCTCGCGCTGACCCTGGCCTCCTGCCTGGTGGTCCCGCTGATCGGGGCCGCGACCTTCGACCTGATGTCCTTCGCCACGGTGACCGGCCTGTCCTTCGTGCTGATCGGCGCGACGGGCGCGTTGCTGCGCGCCACGGTGAGCACCGCCGTACCACGGCCCCGCACGCACCGCCTCACCTGGCGGGAGGCCGCGCAGCTGGGGATGCGGCGCCTGTTCGGCCGGTCGGGGCGCTCGGCGGCGCAGGGCTGAGCCCCGGGAGAGGGCGCCCGGAGGTCTGACACGACGACGGGGCGGACGCGTGCGCGCCCGCCCCGTTCTCACGCCGGATGAAGGAGTGTCAGCCCTCGCACTGCAGCGGTCTGACGATGGAGGTGACGTTGTAGTTCCTGTCGATCGTCACGACCGAGTTGTCCTTCCACCTGATCCTGTCGCAGTCGGCCTCGACCGGGCCGTACTGCCAGCTGTCGTCGACGATCTGGTTGCCCTGCACGATCAGCGTGCCGCGCCCGTTCTTCAGCTGGATGCTGTAGGTGCCGCCCATGACGAGGTTGTCGGTGACCACCGCGTCGACGATCTTCGGGTCGGTCAGGAAGATCGGCGCCGTGATGTCCTTGACGCCCCGCTGGTCGATGGTGTTGTGGTCGAAGACCAGGCCCTTGCCTCCGCCGTAGGTCTGGATGCCGTCGGAGTGGTCGTCGGGGTTGGAGCACAGGTCGATGAAGGAGTCGCGGATGCTGACGCTGTCGCCCCCGACCCGGAAGCCGTCGCCGTGGTTCCTGACGAGCACCCGCTCGGCGGCGAACTTGCTCTCCCCGACGCCGGGCAGGCTCTGGCACTTGTTCTCAAGACCGACGGTCGAGTCGAAGATCTTGAAGCTGTAGGTGTTCGGGCCGTACTCGTTGATGACCCTCCCGTCGATCTGGCTGTTCCTGACCGTCACGTTGTTGGCGGTGATCACCAGGTCGCCGGGGATGCGCACGCTGTCGAGCACGGCCCCCGCCGTGGTGACCCGGTAGCTGTGCCCGTCGTTCAGGCTCTTGGTCGTCAGCCTCGTGCCGGGCGGGACACCGGTGCAGTCGGGGGTGGGGTGGCCGTCGCAGCTACGGTCGCCCGGCTCCTGGGGCCTGGTCGGCTCGGGGGAGTGCGTCGGTTCGGGGGAGTGCGTCGGTTCGGGGGAGTCCGTCGGCTTCGGGGAGCGCGTCGGTTCCGGGGTCCCGGTGGGGGACTTGGTCGGGGTCGGCTCAGCCGTCCTGGTCCTGGTCGGGGTGGGGGTGTTGCTCCGGGTGGGCGTCGAGGTGGGCTCTTCGGTGGGCTCGTCGGTGGGTTCCGAGGTCGGCCAGCGGGTCCACGTGGGCGTCGGGGTCGGCCGGTGCGTGGGCGTCCGGGTGAAGGTCACGGTCGGCGTCGGCTTGTGCGTGGGCAGGCCCGTCGGAAGGTCCGTCGGGAGATCCGTGGGCAGGCCCGTCGGCAGGTCCGTGGGACTGCCGGTCGGCCAGTGCGTCCACGTGGGGGAGGCGGACGGCCAGCGGGTGGAGGTGGGCTTGGGGGTGGTCGGCCTGCGGTGCCGCTCGTGCCAGCGGAAGACGACGTCGACCCAGTAGTTGTAGCCCTTGGGGTTGGACCGCTTGGGGAAGGCGCTGGTGCCGTACCCGAACACCCCGGCGTTGCGCGACGTCGTGCTGAGCGGGCCGGAAGTGGCCGGTCCCGTCGCCTGGGAGCCGACGTAGGTGCCGTTGGTGCTGTGGTACGAGACGGTGTAGACCTGGCCGGCCCGCAACTGCACGGGGGAGGCGAACCGAGCCTCCTGCCAGCCTGAGGCGGTCTCCTTGGGGAAGGTGACCTGGGCGAGGCGGCGGCCCCGGGAGTCCCAGAGGCTGCCGGTGTGCCGTCCCTTCTCGCCGGAGGCCTTGTAGAAGCGGACGCCGGTCACCGAGCCGCTCTTGGCGGCGGTGAAGCGGGTGCCGAGCTCGACAGGGGAGCGGTCGGTGTGCGTGGGCGCCTTCACCGTCTCCTCCGACGACCAGAGACTGGTCTCCTGAGGCTGTTCCGGCTCCTCGGAGGCGGCGGGCCCGGCCGCAGCCGCGGGCGTGACGGTGACCTCGTCGTTGTGGGTGACGACCCAGGCGACCGGAACGGTCACCCCCACCAGGGCGACGACCAGGGCCGCCACCAGGCCGGGACGCATCCGTTTGCGAGGGGATAAGCCGTGCTGGGGTTCCCCACCCCGGCGAGGGGGGTGTGTACTGGCCATCTCTCTGACCTCCGCACCGACCTGAGGTCGGCTCGACGACATGTCTGCTTGGTCCTCGTGCAGAGGACATTGTTACGACAGAGGCCAGAGATACGCATCATTTTCAGATGATTATCCGTAAGTGTTATGACATATCGGTCTGATGGCGATGCGAAGATCAAATTTTTCGTGTATACGGCAGGGACCGAAAATGAAGATCGAAAACGGTCACCCCACGCACTTCAGCGGGCCGACGGTCGAGGTGACGCGGTACTCGGAGTCGATCGTGACCAGCGTGTTGTCCGCCCAGTCGATTTTCTCGCACTCGGAGTCGACCGGCCCGTAGACCCATGACCCGTCGACGAGTTTGTTGCCCCGCATCACGAGCCTGCCCCGTCCGTTACGCAGCTGGATGCTGTAGGTGCCGCCCATCACGAGGTTGTCGGTGACCACCGCGTCGACGATCTTCGGGTCGGTCAGGAAGATCGGCGCCGTGATGTCCTTGACGCCCCGCTGGTCGACGGTGTTGTGGCTGAAGACCAGGCCCTTGCCTCCGCCGTAGGTCTGGATGCCGTCGGAGTGGTCGTCGGGGTTGGAGCAGAGCCGTACGAAGGAGTCGCGGATGACGACGTCGTCGCCTCCGACCCGGAAGCCGTCGCCGTGGTTGCGGACGTGCAGCCGCAGGGCGGTGTACTTGTCCTGGCCGACGCCGGGCAGCGACTGGCAGCCGGTCTCCGGGCCGACGGTCGAGTCGACGATGGTGTATCTGAAGGTCTTCGGGCCGATCGCGTTGATGACCAGCCCGTCGATCCGGCTGTTCCTGATCGTCACGTTGTTGGCGGCCACCAGCAGGTCGGCGGTGATGTGCACGCCGTCGAGCACGCTCCCGGGTTCGGTGACGCGGTAGGCGCCGGGCTCGGTCAGCGTCAGCTTCTCCAGCTTGGTGCCCGGCGGCACACCGGTGCAGGCGGGGGTGGGATGGCCGGGGCAGCGGGCCACGGGGCGGGAGAGGTCGCTGGGAGTCGGCGAGGCGGCTCCCGGGGTGTCCCCCGACGTGCTGCACGCCGTCACCAGGGCCAGCGCGGCCGCCGACAGGACACCGAGCGGGATGAGCCGTCGCATCTTCACTCCGTCGCGGTAGGGGCAACGTCAGGGCCGATGAGCCGCCTCTGCAATTGTGCCCACGAACCGGCGGAAAGGTCTCTCCCGCTGATCGACGAGACCGGAAGCGGCCAGCGAATGCCCAGGTCGGGGTCGTCGTAGCGGACGGAGAGGTCCTCGGCGGGGTCGTGCTCCCTGTCGATGCGGTAGCAGACGTCCGTCTGCTCGGTCAGCGCCTGGAAACCGTGCAGCATGCCCGGCGGCACGTACAGGGTGACGAACGTCTCGTCGTCGAGCAGCACCGAGACCTGCTCGCCGAAGGTCGGCGAACCGGGCCGGGCGTCGACCAGCACGTCCTGTACGGCGCCGCGGGCGCAGCGCACCAGCTTCGCCTCTCCCCGCCCGGAACGGCCGTGCATCCCGCGGATCGTCCCCTGCCGTGAGCGGGACTGGCTGTCCTGCACGAAGCGGGCAGGGTCGAGCCCGGCCTTCTCGGCCACGGCGTTGTCGAACGTCCTGGTGAACAGCCCCCGGTCGTCACGGTGTGGCGTCGGAATGAACAACAACACCCCGTCGATGGCGGTTCGTTCTACTCTCATGCTGTGAATCCCTTCGAGAGGCGGAAGGCGGGCCGGTGAACGACGTCACCAGGCCGATCGTGAGCATCGTGGTCCCGGCCCACAACGAGGAGGCCGTCCTCGCGGGCAACCTCGACCGGCTGCTCGCGGGCACCGAACCCGGCGAGTTCGACGTGATCGTGGTGGCCAACGCCTGCTCCGACCGCACCGCCGAGGTGGCCGTACGGCCCGGCGTGCGTGTCGTCGAGACCCCGGTCCCCGGCAAGGCCAACGCGCTGCGCCTCGGAGACGAGCTCTGCGCGACCTTCCCCAGGATCTACCTGGACGCCGACGTGGAACTCGACTCCGGCTCCGTGCGCGCGCTCGTCGCCGCCCTCGACCGTCCCGGCGTGCTGGCCTGCGCCCCCGTCCCGGTGTGGGACATGACGGGGGTGAGCTGGGTGGCCAGGCGCATGCACAAGGTTCACAACGAGCTGGTGGCCCCGTTCAGGGCGCTGGCCGGGGTCGGCGTCTACGTGCTCACCGAGGAGGGACACGCCAAGGTCTTCCCCATCCCGGACGTGCTGTCCGACGACGGCTGGGCACACGGCAGCTTCGCGGTCCACGAGCGGGTCGTCGTGCCGCAGGCCAGGTCGCTCGTGCGCCCGGCCAGGACCGTGTCCGCGCACCTGAAGCGGCGGGTGCGGGTACGCCTGGGCAACCGCCAGCTCGCCGCACTCGGCCGCTCCGCCCCCGAGGGGCGCCTGCGCCTGGGCTCCCTGGGGGCGTTGCTGACCGGGGGGAAGGTGAGCCCGCTCGACGCGGGCTGCTACCTCGCGGTCCTGGTGATGGACCGTGCCATGACCAGGGCGCGCACCTCGCGGGGCGGCCAGGTGCAGTGGGGCACCGACACCGGCAGCCGCTCCGAGGCGGGGTAGCCGGACGGGCCGCCCCGCCGTACGGCGCGGCCTGTCAGGCACCGGCACGCTCGGTGATGGTGTATATCCTGATCGTGCCGAAAGGCCCTTCCTGCTTGTCCCGGCGTCCCCGGTTGACGGTCCTGAGGTGCCGGAAGCGCCCGGTGCTCATCAGGAACTCGTCCTCCGTGGGGTTGAAGTAGATCACCGTGACCTCGCGCGGGTTGTCGTCCACGCTGGCGATCAGCCTGCGCATCACGGTCGCGAAGGTCTCGCCCCTGAAGGGGTTGTTGAGGAAGACGACCGTGACGTCCCGGGGGATCTCGTAGTCGAGCACGTCGGAGTTGACCAGCTCGACGTCCGCGCAGCGCAGGCGCAGCCGGGTGCCCGCGACGTTCTGCCTGGCGATCTCGCTCAGCTCGGCGGACAGCTCGACCCCGATCACCTTCCTGAAGGGGTAGCGCCAGGCCGCCTCAAGCACCATGCGTCCCATGCCGGAGCCGAGGTCGACGAACACGTCGTCCGGGCCGACGGCGTCGCGGGGGAGCGTGCGGCGCAGGGTCTGCCAGTTCGCGGCCGAGTAGTAGACCCGTTCCTCGTGCGCGAGCCCGAACTTCTCCAGGCTCACGACGTCGGAGGTCCGCACGCCGTACCGGCGCTCGAACAGCAGCCGTACGGCGCCGCTGCGCAGCGACCGGTAGTGGCGCCTGAACCCACCGGCGACCCCGCCGAGGAGGGCGCCGGCCCCGGCCGTGGCCTCGACGGTGGCCTCGGTGGCGGCCTCCACGAAGGAGACCAGTTCACCGGTGGTGACGCTCAGCAGAAGCCCGCTCATCGGGGGCGCTCCTCTCTCGTTGTCTTTCCCGGCGTCAGGAGACGGCGGCCTCGTAGGCGGCCAGGAGCGCCTTGGAGGACTGCTCCCAGGACAGCGGGCCCGCGACACGGGCCCTGCCGATCTCGCCCATCCGCCTGCGCTCGGCGGGGTTGTCGAGCAGGTGCGCGACGAGCTTGGCGAACTCCGACTCGTCGTTGGCCGGGGCGTAGAGCGCGGCCTCCCCGGCGGAGACCCTGGCCTCCTTCAGGTCGAAGGAGACGATCGGGCGGGACATCGCCATGTACTCCATGATCTTGTTCATGGTGGACACGTCGTTGAGCGGGTTGAGCGGGTCGGGGGCCAGGCACACGTCCGCCGCCGACAGGTAGCGCAGCAGGTCCTCGTCGGAGATCCGCCCGGTGAACTCCACCTGGTCGGACAGACCGAGCCGGTGGGAGAGCGCGACCATCTCGTCGAAGGTGTCGCCGCCGCCGAGGAAGACCGCGTGCCAGTCCTTACGGCCGACCTCGTCGCGGAGCTTGGCCAGCGCCCGCAGCGCGTAGTCGACGCCGTCCTGCGGCCCCATGACCCCCAGGTAGCACAGCATGTACGGCTTGCCCTTCCTGAGGCCCTCCTCGACGGGGACCTGGCGGAAGCGCTCGACCGCGGGCGCGCTGCGCACCACGAACACCTTCTCCGGCCGCTTGCCGCCCCGGCTGACCGCCACGTCGCGGTAGCTCTCGTTGGTGGCGATCACCACGTCGGCGGTCCGGTAGGTGAGCCGTTCGAGCCTGCACACCGCCCGGTAGAGGAAGTCCTCACCCCGGTCGAAGCGGGACAGGTACAGCTCGGGCACCAGGTCGTGCTGGTCGAAGACGAACCGCGCGCCCTGCCGCTTGAGCCGCTTGGCGACGAGGTAGAGCAGGTCGGGCGGGTTGCAGGCGTGCACCACGTCCACCCGGCCGACCCGCCTGGCCAGCCGGAAGGTGTGCCACAGCGCCGAGCCGTACTCCTGGACGTAGCCGAGGGGGCCGCCGGTCGCCGCCTTCAGCGGGTAGCGATGGATCTTCACCCCGTCGATCTCGGCGTACGGTTCGGTGTCGCGTTTGGTGCCCTGCGGGCAGATGACGTGCACGTCCCACCCGGCGTCGCGCAGCGTGGTGCTCTCCTGCCACACCCGCCTGTCGAACGGGACGGAGAGGTTCTCGACGAGGATGAGTGCTTTACCAGCCAAGGCCAACGTATCCAGGGTGCGCCCGGCGCGTCTCCGCGTCGGGAAGGCGGACGAGGTCGATGATCGTGCGGTCTCCCGCGTTGTCGAGCGCGCTCAGCACCGCGGGGTCCTTGCAGCCGACGACGCAGACGTCGGCGTGCGCGAGCACCTCCTCGACGGAGTTGGTCAGCAGGTCGCCCAGGTGCGGGAGCCTGCCGTCGATGTACTCCCTGTTGGCGCCCATGAGCCGCGACAGGGTGACGTTGGCGTCGTAGATGCGCAGGTCGTAGCCCTTGCCGAGGAGCCGTTCGGCCAGCTCGACCAGCGGGCTCTCCCGCAGGTCGTCCGTACCGGGCTTGAAGGACAGCCCGAACAGCCCGACCTTGCGGCTGCCCGCGGCGGTCACCAGGTCGAAGGCGCGCCTGAGGTGGTCCTCGTTGGAGGGCAGCACGTGCGACAGCAGCGGCACCGAGACGTCGGCCCGCCTGGCCGCGTAGACCAGGCCGCGCAGGTCCTTGGGCAGGCAGGAGCCGCCGAAGGCGAAGCCGGGGCGCAGGTAGGCCGTGCTGACGTTGAGCTTGCGGTCGGCGAGGAAGACGTCCATGACCCGGTGCGAGTCGAGGCCCAGCGCCTGGCAGATCGCCCCGATCTCGTTGGCGAAGCTGATCTTCAGACCGTGGAAGGCGTTGTCGGCGTACTTGGTCATCTCGGCCACCGCGACGGGCACCCGGAAGACCTCGCCGGGAAGCCCCTCGTACAGCGCGGCGACCGCGTCACCGCTGGCGGCGTCGAACTCGCCGATGACGGTCTTCGGCGGCTCGAAGAAGTCGCGCACGCTCGTGCCCTCACGCAGGAACTCCGGGTTGACCGCGACGCCGAAGTCGACGCCCGCCCGGTAGCCCGAGGCCTTCTCCAGGATCGGGATGAGCAGGTCGGTGCAGGTGCCGGGCAGCATGGTGCTGCGGAAGACGATCGTGTGCCGCCCGTTCTTGGCGGTCAGGGCCTGGCCGATCTCCTCGGAGACCCGCTCCAGGTAGACGGTCGACAGGCTGCCGTTCTGGGCCGAGGGGGTGCCGACGCAGATCAGGGAGATGTCGGTTGCGCCGACGGCCTCCGCCACGTCGGTGGTCGCCCGCAGCGCGCCACTGGCCACGACCTCCGCGGTCAGCTCGCCGATCCGCTCCTCGACCACCGGGGCGTTGCCCCGGGAGATGAGGTCGACCTTCACGGGGTTGACGTCGACGCCGACCACCTCGTGCCCGCTGGCCGCGAGGCAGGCCGCGGACACGCAGCCCACATAGCCGAGCCCGAACACGCTGATTCTCATTTGTGCGCTGCCTCCATCGCGTCATGTGCGGCCGGGCGCGAGGCAGGGGGCGTCTTGCCAAGCCTCGCCCGACTCACCCGACGGCCGGATGATTCCTTGTGGTCGTTGCGTTCTGTGTGGTGGTTCATCGTCAGGGTCCCGGCGCGGCTAGCGGTTCAGGTTCCGGAGGCCGTGGACGATCTTTCGCAGGCCGGGGCCGAGAGCGGACGACTTCGCCGTCTCGACCACGGAGTCGCGCGCCCGCCGCAGTGTCTGCCGGGCCGAGCTACGTGTCACCATTCCTTGGCATACCAGCGTTTCGCCGGTTTTGGCACGCCTTTTGTACTCATCGTCGCCTCGCCCGAGGTCGATACGCGTGATTCCCATCGCCGGGGCGGCGATCGCGAGCTCACGCAGCAGCATCCAGCCGGGGGCGAGGTTGCCGAAGTCGGGGTCGTAGACAGGGAACCACCAGTGCAGCACCGAGCCCGAGCGGATGCCGAAGTGCGCCGCGAGCAGGTGCGGGCCCGCGTGCAGCGTGGACAGCACGCCCGCGAAGGAGGTACCCCGGGTGCGCAGCAGCCCGCTCATCAGCTCGTGCCGGTCGGGCGCGGCGAAGTAGTCCTTGGCGCCGGTCGCGGCGTACTGCGCGCGTTTGAGCTCGATCACCCGCTCCAGGACGTCCTGGTCGGTGCTGTCGGCGACGAAGCGCACCGGGCCGTGGGTCCGCTCGGCCTTGGCGGCGCGGCGGCGGGCCTGGCCCATGTTGTCCTTGCCGCTGCGCGAGGCGCGTCCCAGATAGCCGTCGAGGCCGCCGGAGACGTCCAGGAACGGGGAGGGCCTGCGGGACTCGATCCACGGCTCGAAGTCCGCGCAGTCCTCGACGAGGTGGTCGAAGGCGAAGCCGCGTACCCCGTCGGTGAGCAGCCCGAGCGGCGGGAAGCCGGTGCCGGGGGCGAGCACGGGTCCCTGGAAGTCGGCGGCGGGCCAGCCCGCGGGCCTGATCAGCGACCGCTCACGGTGGTGGGGCAGCAGCGCCCTGACCGCGCCCGTCCCGTCCCTGCCGACGGCGACCGTCACCTGCCGCCCGCTGGCGTGTACGGCCTGCGCGAAGCCGGGGTGGAAGTAGGGACTGTCCAGGGCGGGGTTGGTCTCCCGCAGCCGGTGCCAGGTCTCCAGCTCCTGCGCGGTGAGCGCGTCGAGGCGGACCGTCCGTACGGCGTGCACCCGCGCGGGCTCCGTGCTCGCGGGCATGCTCATCGTGGTCTCTCTTCTCGAAGGCGGCGGGGTCAGTCCGCGAGCTTGTGGACGCGGCGTGAGGGGCGCAGGAGCGCAACCACCGAGGCCTTGGAGATGCGGCGTCCCATGAGCGCGCGAAGCGCCTCGCCGAGGACGACCGCCAGGTAGTAGGCGAGGAAGGCGGGGGTGCTCCTGCGTCTGCGGAAGAGCTTCACCTTGTTCACGATGAGCAGGGAGGCGAGCATCGGGTTGATCGCGGAGTCGCCGCCGATGTGCTCGACGACCGAGGCGGGCTCGTACCAGGTGATCCAGCCGTGGTCGCGGGCGCGCAGCGAGAACTCGGTCTCCTCGCTGTAGAGCAGGAACGACTCGTCCCAGGCGCCGATCTCCTTGATGACGTCGGTCGAGATGAGCATGGCGGCACCGGTCGCCCAGGCCACCTCGCCCGCCTTGGCGTACTCGCGCGGGTGGGTGACCATCTCGCCCAGCGTGCCGATCCGGCCCGCGAGGTTGCCTCCGATCACCGCCTCGACCACGGCCCTGCCGACGGCGGGCATCCGGCGCAGCGAGGGCTGCAGGCTGCCGTCCGGGTTGACCAGGAGCGGGGCGGCGATGCCGCGCCCCGGCCGCCGCAGCGACTCCGCGAGCGGCAGCAGGGAGCCGGGGCGCAGCCTGCAGTCGGGGTTGAGCACCAGGACGGCGTCGAGGGTGGCGACGTCCAGGACCTCGACGCCCGCGTTGATCGCCGCGGCGTATCCGGCGTTCCTTCCGACCTGGACGACCTGGACGGGAAGGTCGGTGACCTCGCCGACGACCTTGAGGCAGTCGTCCTTGGAGTTGTTGTCGGCCACGATCACGTGTACGAGGTTGACGCCGCGCGCGCCCTCACCGAGGGACCGCAGACAGCCTTCGATCACCTGGGCGCTGTTGTAGGTGACGATCACTATGGCGATCCGGGGGGGACCAGGCGTCATACACGGGTCATCGTCGACCGGCGTGACGCCGTTACTACGTTCCAAATCACGCTCCCGCCTGTCCGGCACCTGGCCCGGCGCCTACTTTGGCAGCCGGATTCCCCTTTTCGCACTCACGTTCAGATCGTCAGTAGACGACCTTTACAGACGTGTTCAGCCGCGAACGCGTTTGTATGTCCGAGAGGCTATGCGGCGCGCACGAACAGGCAAAGGGGGGGTCCCGTCCAGGACACGAGGAGCCCATGTCGCGTCGATGTCGTGGCGCAGGCTGTTGCGGGCCTGGAGCCAGGAGGCGGGCCTGGCGCGGCCTCCGTCGCTGGTGTAGGCGCGCGTCACGTTCGCCTGCCGCAGCCTGCTGAGCACGCGCCTGTCGTAGGAGCCGAAGGGGATCGCGACCCGCGAGACCGGCCGTCCGGTGAGCGTGCCGAGGAACCGGTTGGCCTCGGTGATCTCCTGGACGGCCTGCTCGGCGTCGAGCTTGCGCCAGTCGCGGTGCCCCCAGCCGTGCGAACCGATCCGCATGCCCGCGGCCTGCAGTTCCAGCACCCCGGCCTCGTCGAGCCTTCCCGGCTCGCCGAGCAGCCCCGCCAGCACGAAGAACTCCGCGGTGAGGCCGCGTTCGAGCAGGCGGGGCAGGCCGATCTCCAGATCCGAGGCGTTGCCGTCGTCGAAGGTGATGCGGACGTCCTCCCGGCCGACCACGGCGTCGAGCACCTGTTCGAACTGCTCGACGCTGACCCAGGTCTGGTCCTCGCCGGGGTCGAGCTCACGGTCGGTCGGACCGATGCCGTGCACCGTGAGATTGACGACCGAATGCACCGACTTCCTCGTTTCTGATTCGGCACCCTGATCGTAGAAGGGTGCTGACTTATGTCCGGTGTCTTGGTGGATATCGTGTTTTTGGTTGGACCGTTACAGATGCTTCGCGTACCACTCCACGGTCAGCTCCAGTCCCTCCTCAAGGCCGACGGTGGGGCGCCAGCCGAGCACCTCGGTCGTCGGGACGATGTCGGCGATCCTGGCGCCGTCCAGCGGGCGGCCGGGGAGCGCGCCGTACCGGGGACGCAGCGGGCTGTCGGTGATCCGCACCAGCGCCTCGACGGTGTCACGGATGGAGGTGGCCGTCCCGGTCCCCACGTCCAGGCTCAGGCCCGCGGAGCCCGGACTCCTGCCCGCCGCCAGGAAGGCGTCGACGACGTCGTCCACGTAGACCCAGTCGATCAGGCGCGTCCCGCTGCCGATGGCCGGCTCCTCGCCCCGCAGCAGCGAGAGGGTGACGTACGGCACAAGCCTGTGGTGGTTCATGTCCCCGGGGCCGTAGACCATCCCGACGCGCAGGGTGGTCGCGTGCACGTCCCACAGTTGGTGGAACATCCGCGCGTAGCCGTTGGCCGCCCACTTGGCGACCGCGTAGGGGGAGGAGGGTGCCTTGCCGCCCTCCTCCGGCCTGAGCTCCTCAAGCGACCCGGCCAGCACCGTCCGGGTCTCCGGGTGGTGCTCGGCGACCGCCGTCAGCAGGTTGACCACGCTGGCCAGGTTGCTGTCCAGCATCGCGCGCACGACGCCGGGATCCCGGGTGCCCGTGACCTCGCTGGCCAGGTGGAAGACGACGGAGGGGCGCAGGGAGGCGATGAGGGCGCCGATCGTCTCGGCGTCCCCGACGTCGGCGACGTGCCAGGTCGCCGGGTCGTCGGAGTCCTGCCTCGGGGTACGGCTCACGGCGTGCACCCGCGCGCCCAGCTCGCCCAGGCGCCGCACCAGATGGGTCCCGATGAAGCCGCTCGCACCCGTGACCAGGACGCGTGATCCGCTGTACCGGCTGAAATCCTCCTGCCCGGAGGTGAGGCGATCTCCGGCTAACGGAACCGTGAGCATTGGCGTTCTCCTCGCATGGGACGAGTTCGTCGGATGCTTTCCGTCAGACCCTGCCACATAGGGTATGTCTCCCGAAACACGGTGACACGTTGTGTGTGGGTCTTTGTCCCCATACCTCGCCTGACAGGCGAATGTGGAAGATATCAACTTCACCTGAAACTAACCTGGATTTCCGGAAAAGCAAACGGGGCCGCTCGGGTGAGCGACCCCGTTGCCATGCTTTCCGGGCTTTCCGGTACGGCCCCGTCCGGGAGATCCCGGGAGTCGGGGTCGGTCGTCGTGGTCAGCCGATGCGCCAGGTGTCTCCCGCGAGCAACAGGTCGTCCAGGTCACCGGGGCCGCCCTTGCCGGTCGCCTCGGCCAGCTGGCCGGCCATCAGCTCGTCGTAGGAGGGACGGTCAACGCTGCGGAAGACGCCGATCGGGACGTGCTCGAAGGCGGGCTCGTCCAGCCGGGACAGGGCGAAGGCCAGCGTCGGGTCAGGCCGGCTGACGTCGTGGACGAGGATCTCCTCCTCGCTCGCCTCGGAGCGCGGGACGACCTCGATGCCGCCGTCCGGCCTGCGCCGTACGGCCTTGGTCGCCGAGACGATCGGCTGGCCGTGCTCAAGGCGCAGCGTGATGGAGTCACGCTGGTCGGGGTCCTTGAGCTGGTCGAAGGCCCCGTCGTTGAAGATGTTGCAGTTCTGGTAGATCTCGACCAGCGAGGTGCCCTTGTGCTCGGCGGCCTGGCGCAGCACCGAGTGCAGGTGCTTCCTGTCGGAGTCGATGGTCCTGGCCACGAAGGAGGCCTCGGCGCCCAGAGCCAGCGAGATCGGGTTGAACGGCTTGTCCAGCGAGCCCATCGGGGTGGACTTGGTGATCTTGCCGACCTCGGAGGTCGGGGAGTACTGGCCCTTGGTCAGACCGTAGATCCTGTTGTTGAACAGCAGGATGTTCAGGTTGACGTTGCGGCGCAGCGCGTGGATCAGGTGGTTGCCGCCGATGGACAGCGCGTCGCCGTCACCGGTGATCACCCAGACCGACAGGTCGGGCCGGGAGGCGGCCAGGCCGGTCGCGATCGCCGGGGCCCGCCCGTGGATCGAGTGGAACCCGTAGGTGTTCATGTAGTACGGGAACCGGGACGAGCAGCCGATGCCCGAGACGAACACCATGTTCTCGCGCTTGAGGCCCAGCTCGGGAACGAAGGACTGGACCGCGGCCAGGATGGCGTAGTCACCGCACCCCGGGCACCAGCGGACCTCCTGGTCGGACTTGAAGTCCTTCATCCCCAGCTTGACGTCGGACTTCGGCACCAGGGACAGGCCCCTGCCGTTCTGGATCTCACTCACTGTCGATCACGTCCTGGATCACGCCGGCCAGCTCCTCGGCCTTGAACGGAAGCCCGCGCACGCGGTTGTAGCTGATGATGTCGACCAGGAAACGGGCGCGCAGCAGCAGCGCGAGCTGGCCGAGGTTGATCTCCGGAAGCAGCACCTTGTCGTAGGCGCGCAGCACCTCGCCGGTGTTGGCGGGCAGCGGGTTGAGGTGGCGCAGGTGGGCCTGGGCGACCTTGCCCCCCGCCCTCCTGATCCGCCGTACGGCCGCCGCGATCGGCCCGTAGGTCGAGCCCCAGCCGAGAACGAGCACCCGGGCGTCGCCGTCGGGGTCGTCGACGTCGAGCGGCGGGATGTCCTGGGCGATCCCGTCGATCTTGGCCTGGCGGAGCCGGACCATCTTGTCGTGGTTGTTGGGGTCGTAGGAGATGTTGCCGGTGCCGTCGGCCTTCTCGATGCCGCCGATGCGGTGTTCGAGACCCGCGGTGCCCGGGATGGCCCAGGGACGGGCCAGGGTCTCCGGGTCGCGCTTGAACGGCAGGAACGTCACGCCGTCCTCGCCGTTGGGGCCGTCGGCGAACTCGGTGGAGATGTCGGGCAGTTCGGCGCTGCCGGGCACCCGCCACGGCTCGGAGCCGTTGGCCAGGTAACCGTCGGACAGCAGCATGACCGGCGTGCGGTACTTCACCGCCAGGCGGGCCGCCTCGATCGCGGCGTCGAAGCAGTCGGACGGGGTCGCGGGCGCCACGATCGGCAGCGGTGACTCGCCGTTGCGGCCGTACATGGCCATCAGCAGGTCGGTCTGCTCGGTCTTGGTGGGCATTCCGGTGCTCGGCCCGGCCCGCTGCACGTCGACCACGATCAGCGGCAGTTCGGTGGTCACCGCCAGGCCGACGGTCTCGGCCTTGAGCGCGACACCCGGCCCGGAGGTCGTGGTGACGCCGAGGGCGCCGCCGAACGAGGCCCCGAGCGCCGCGCCGACACCGGCGATCTCGTCCTCCGCCTGGAAGGTGCGGATGCCGAAGCGCTTGTGCTTGGACAGCTCGTGCAGGATGTCACTGGCCGGGGTGATCGGGTAGGACCCCAGGAACAGCGGCAGCTTCGACTGGACCGAGGCGGCGATCAGGCCGTAGGCGAGCGCCTGGTTGCCGGAGATGTTGCGGTAGACGCCCGGCGGCAGCTGGGCGGGCTTGACCTCGTAGGAGACCGAGAAGGACTCGGTGGTCTCGCCGTAGTTCCAGCCCGCCTGGAAGGCCGCGATGTTGGCCTTGGCGATGTCGGGCCGCTTGGCGAACTTGGTCTCAAGGAACTTGATCGTGGTCTCGGTCGGCCGGTGGTAGAGCCAGCTCAGCAGGCCGAGGGCGAACATGTTCTTGGAGCGCTCGGCGTCCTTCTTGGACAGGTCGAAGCCTTCGAGCGCCTTGACCGTCAGCGAGGTCAGCGGCACCGGATGGAGCCGCCACTCGGCGAGCGAGTCGTCCTCAAGGGGGCTGACGTCGTAGCCGACCTTCTGCAGGTTGCGCTTGGTGAACTCGTCGGTGTTGGCGATGATGTCGGCCCCGCGCGGCAGGTCGCCGAGGTTGGCCTTCAGCGCGGCGGGGTTCATCGCCACCAGGACGTTCGGCGCGTCACCGGGGGTGAGGATGTCGTGGTCGGCGAAGTGGAGCTGGAAGCTCGAAACGCCCGGCAGGGTGCCTGCGGGGGCGCGGATCTCCGCCGGGAAGTTGGGGAGGGTCGACAGGTCGTTGCCGAACTCCGCCGTGCCCGATGTGAAGCGATCACCGGTCAGCTGCATACCGTCGCCGGAGTCACCGGCGAAGCGGATGATGACGCGATCGAGTTGCTGAACCTGCTTGGTCACAGCTCAGTCCTCCTCGACGCGAAAAGGCGCCGTTGATGGTGGCATGTTCTCAGTTCCATGCTAGATCCCTGGGGATAACCCGTAGTGGCTTCGCGTTCCACTCGGCGGAGGAGTGTGACGCATGTCGCAGATCCCTCGGTGGAGGCCGAGTCGAAATCCGGGCGCGGTGAAGACGCGCGTGGCGGCCTGGCGGCGGCCGTGAAGGAGGTCATGATCGCGAGCGGCAGGCCCGACACAGCCCGGCGGCGAGCCGACACAGATCCACGTGCAGGCGGCCGAACAGGACGGTAAGGGTCACGATGCCTAACTATATGTCCCACCAGGGAGGCGGCCTCATCGCCGGTGGCTATGTACTCATAGCCGGCGGCTATGGGGTGACATGGAGACGCCCTCCGCGGGACGCCGGTTCTCGCGTCCCGCGGAGGGCGTCTTCGCCCAGCTCCTCAGCCCTGTGAGCCGTCGGCCGAGATCATCTCGCGCGGTCCCTCACCCGAGTCGTAGACCTCGCCCGGCTTCATGCCGGCCTTGCCGTACAGCTCGGGGACGGTGACGAAGGTGTAGCCCTTGTCGCGCAGTCGTCGCAGGATCTCGGGAGTCGCCTTCGCGGCGGTGCCGCCGACATCGTGCATGAGGACGATCGATCCGGGCCTCGTCTGCGAGACGACCCGGTCGGCGACGGCCTTGGGATCCCGGGTCTGCAGGTCCTTGGCGTCGACGTTCCAGCGAACCAGGGCCAGGCGGTACTGCCTGGCGACGGGCGGCACCCGGTCGTTGACCGCCCCGTACGGCGGGCGCACCAGGCCGGGATGGCGTCCGATGGCCCGTCCCAGCGTGCACTGGGCGCGGCCGAACTGGTCGCCCATCCTGCTGTCGTCCAGGGTGGTCAGGTCACGGTGCGACCAGGTGTGGTCGCCGACGAGGTGACCCTCCCGCATGATCCGCCGCAGCAGCGCGGTGTGGGCGATGGAGTTGGTGCCGACGGCGAAGAACGTCGCCCTGGCGCGCTGGGCGTTCAGCGCGTCCAGCAGCTTCCCGGTGCCCGGGCCGGGACCGTCGTCATAGGTGAGCGCGACGCACTTGACCTTGGCGCAGTCCACGCTGCCGTAGGCGGTGCTCTCGGCGACCGGCAGGGCGGCGTACTCCTTGTACTTGGCCATCCGCTCGGCCCGGTGGTCGACCCCGGCGCCGAACTCGACCGCGGAGCGCTGTGCCCGCTCACCGGCGGGGGACAGCAGCCCCTTCACCTTCGCGGCCGGTACGGCGATCCTGCTGAGGGTGGCGCTTCCCACTTGCTGGTCGTCGAACTCGGCCACGAGGTCGCCGCGGCGGTTGAAGGCCAGCGAGTCGAACAGCCTCGCGTCGGCGGTGATCGCCTCGGGGTCGATCCCGGATCCCGACCGGCCCAGCTGGTCACGGGTGAGCCTGGCGAGCTCGCCCAGCGCGGCCTTGTCCTTCAGCAGGTCCGCGGAGTCGAGGACACGCTTGTCCACCCGGTCGTACCAGACGGTGGTGTGCTCCTCCGACCAGCGGGAGTCGACGGTTCTGCCGATGGTGAGGTTCACGCCCATCATCTGGGTCGAGACCGTCGGCAGCTGCCAGTCCACATTGAACTCGGGCCCGGGCCGGCCGGTTTCCGCGCCGCCCCTGTTGGCCTGGTTGAACGACCGCAGATGCTCGGTGATCGTGCGGTGCAGTCTCTCCGTCAGGCGTGGCGCGTCGCTGACGGACGGGTAGACGGCGTGGGCGCGCAGGCCCCCGGTCTCCCCTTCGGTGACGGTGTGCATGGTGAGTCCGGGGACGTCGGCCGGGTCCACGGAATCGATCAGTGTGGGTTCCGAGGGGATCGGCTCCTGCGCCCTGGGTGTCGCTGTCGCGGTGCCGCACCCTGCGGCCAGCACGGCGATAAGCGCGATCCCTCCGGAAAACCGGATTTTAGGCATAAACGGCACATTACTTGAAAAAGAGTGGTATTTACGGATGCTTGGTATTAAAGGGTGCAGAGTTTGGGATTGACGGCAGGGCCGCATGACGGGGGAGGACGGTGCTGCTATAGCTGGTGGGGAAGGCCTCGCCGTACGCGGAGAGACTTCGGGAAACCCCGTGGAGAGGGGGAGTCATGCACGGTTACTACGGCCCCTACGCGGTGGTCGGCGCGCTGCTCGTACTGGGCGTCGTGATCGTGTCCGGAGCGCTGCTGGTCAACCGCCTCCTGCGCCCGAGCCGTCCCACCCCGGACAAACTGGCGACCTACGAGTGCGGCGTCGACCCGGTCGGTGAGGGCTGGGCGCAGTCCCAGGTGCGCTACTACGTCTTCACCTACCTTTATGTCGTTTTCGCGGTGGACGCCGTCTTCGTCTTTCCGTGGGCGACGGTTTTCGCCGACCCCGGCTTCGGTACGGCCGCGCTGGCCGAGATGTTCGTCTTCCTGGGCTTCGTCGCGCTCGGCGTGCTGTACGCCTGGCGCAAACGCGTGCTCGCCTGGGCCTGAGAACCGCCGGGCAGGTGGGGGACAATGAACAACATGGCGGACCTTCCGATGCCCACCCGGGCACCCACCGTCGGACCGGCCTCACGGCTGGCCCCGAAACCCATGCGCTTCATCCTCAACTGGGGGCGGCGCTACTCGCTGTGGGCGTTCAACTTCGGGCTCGCCTGCTGCGCGATCGAGTTCATCGCGACCTCGATGAGCCGCCACGACTTCATCAGGTTCGGGGTCATCCCGTTCGCGAACGGCCCGCGACAGGCCGACCTGATGATCGTCTCCGGCACGGTGACCGACAAGATGGCCCCGGCCGTCAAACGGCTCTACGAGCAGATGCCCGACCCCAAGTACGTCATCTCCTTCGGCGCCTGCTCCAACTCCGGCGGCCCCTACTGGGACTCCTACTGCGTGACCAAGGGGGTGGACCAGATCATCCCGGTCGACGTCTACGTGCCCGGCTGCCCGCCCCGCCCCGAGGCGCTGCTCAACGGCATCATGCTCCTCCAGGAGAAGATCGCCGCCGAGGGCATGGAGGACCACCGTGCGTGAGGCCCTCGTGGAGCGGTACGGCCCGCGTGTGCGGCTTTCGGAGTCCTTCGGCGAGACCACGGCCGACGTCGAGCCGGGCGACTGGCTCGACCTGCTCGCCTTCGCCCGCGCCGGAGGGTACGAGTTCTTCGACTGGCTCACCGCGGTCGACGACCCGCCGGACGCCTTCCAGGTCGTCGCCCACCTCCTCGACCCCGTCTCGCACCGGCGGCTGCTGACCCGCACCCGGGTGCCGCGCGCCGACCCCCGCCTGCCCAGCGCGGTCGGCGTCTTCAGGGGCGCCGACTGGCACGAACGGGAGACCTTCGAGATGTTCGGCGTCGTCTTCGACGGGCACCCGAACCTCGTCCCGCTGCTGCTGCCCGAGGGCTTCGAGGGCCACCCGCTGCGCAAGGACTTCGTGCTGGCCGCCAGGGTCGCCAAGGCGTGGCCGGGAGCCAAGGAGCCGGGCGAGTCCGACCACGGCTCGCCGAGCCGCCGCAAGACGCTCCCCCCCGGCGTGCCCGCCGACTGGGGGCGCGATGGCTGAGGTGCTGGAGGCGGCCCTCAGGCTCGTCCTGGTCGTCGCCGCCTTCCTGGTGCTGCCGCTGGTCGCCGGTCAGGCCGAACACAAGGTCATGGCGCACATGCAGTCCCGCCTCGGCCCCATGTACGCCGGGGGTTTCCACGGCTGGGCCCAGCTGATCGCCGACGGCGTCAAGTTCGCCCAGAAGGAGGACGTGATCCCCGCCGCGGCCGACCGCCGGGTCTTCGGCCTGGCGCCCGCGGTCGCGCTGATCCCGTACCTGCTGGTCATGGTCGTCATCCCGGTCGGTCCCGGCCTGGTCGGGGCCGACCTGGACGCGGGCCTGTTCTTCGCGCTGGCCGTGATGGGGGTCGGCGTGCTCGGCTCGATCATGGCCGGGTGGTCCTCGGGCAACAAGTACTCCCTCATGGGCGGGATGCGCTCGGCCGCCCAGCTCATGGCCTACGAGCTGCCGCTGGTCCTGGCCGCCTCCAGCGTCGCGATGGCGGCGGGCACGCTCTCCCTGCCGGGCGTCGTGGAGGCCTGGCAGTGGTGGTGGCTGCCCTGGCAGGCGATCGGCGCGGTGGTCTTCTTCGTCGCCGGGCTCGCCGAACTGCGCCGCCCGCCGTTCGACATGCCGATCGCGGACTCCGAGATCATCATGGGCCCGATGACCGAGTACACCGGTATGCGGTTCGCGCTTTTCATGCTGGCCGAGTACGCCGGGATCATCGTGCTCTGCGCGCTGACCACGGTGCTGTTCCTCGGCGGCTGGCAGGGCCCCCTGCTGCCCGGGCCGGTGTGGACGCTGCTGAAGACGGCCCTGCTGGTGTTCGTGGTGATCTGGGTGCGGGTGAGCTACCCCAGACTCCGTGAGGACCAGTTGCAGCGGCTCGCCTGGGTCGCCCTGGTACCGCTGGCGCTGCTCCAGCTCGCGCTGACCGGGATCGTCAGGGTCCTCTGACGCGCCGGCCGGGTCACTCCCGGCGGAAGACCAGCGCGAGCGAGCGCAGCGCGAGCACGAAGCCGACCAGCAGCAACGCGAAGCCGACCAGCGCGAACAGCCGCAGCTCGGGCGTCACCATCGGCCCCGAGTCCGCCGCGATGAGCACGATCGCCCCCAGCGTCGCCGCCGCGGCCAGGACGGCGACGACCACCTGCTGCACGAGGCCGGTCAGGAAACGCCGGTCCCCCTCGTCCGCCAGCGGCCTGATGTTGATCGAGATCCTGCCGTGCTCAAGGTCCTCGGTGAGCTTGTTGAGCCGCCTGGGCAGCCGCTGCAGGATCGGCAGGAAACCGGCGAGACGGCTCTCCAGGTCGGCGCGCACCGACTCTGGCGAGAGGGACTCGCGCATCATCTCCCTGCCCTGCTTCCTGACCGCGCCGACCACGTCGAGGTCGGGGCTTATCAGGGTGAGCGTGCCGTCGAGCGCGGCCAGCGCCCTGAAGGCGGCCGCGATCTGCGGTGGTACGGCGAAGCCGTACGCGTGGATCAGCTTGAACAGCGCGGCGAACAGGCCCGCGCTGCCGTTCCTGCCGAACCCCGAGCGGTAGCGGACCATGAGCTGGCCCAGGTCGCGTTCGAGCTCCCGTTCGGCCAGCCCGTCCGGCCGGTCGAGCATCTCGATGAGGGAGTCGGTGGCGCCGATCGCGTCGTTGTTGTCGACGGCCAGCAGCAGCATGCCGAGCGCGTTACGGGTCGACTGGTCGAGACGGCCGACCGAGCCGAAGTCGAGCAGCCCGAGCCTGCCGTCCTCGGTGAGGAGGATGTTGCCAGGGTGCAGGTCGGCGTGGAAGACGCCGGTGTGCACGAGCTGCCTGAGGATCTCGCCGAGCAGCCGTCCGGCGATCGCCTCCCGTTCCGCCGGGGGCAGCGCGGCCAGCAGCTCGCCCGCCTCACCGACCGGGGTGCCGTCGAGGCGGTCCATGACCAGGAGCCTGCCGGTCGAGTACCCCTCGTGGGCGACGGGCACCCTGATCCCGTCGCCCAGGGTGGCCGCGACACCCCGCAGGTTGTCCAGCTCGACGGTGTAGTCGAGTTCCTCGTCGAGGGAGGCGGCGAAGCCCTCGGCCAGCCGGGACACCCGCAGCGACCTGCCCCACGGCGTCGTCCGCTCAAGCCACGCGGCCAGCCTCAGGATGATCTCGACGTCCGAGGTGACCTGCTTGCGCGCCCCGGGACGCTGCACCTTGAGCACGACGGGCTTGCCGTCGAGCAGCCGGGCGGAGTGGACCTGCGCGACCGAGGCCGAGGCGAGCGGGGTGGGATCGACCGTCTGGAAGACCTCGGTGAGCGGCCTGCCGAGCTCCTCCTCGATGGCCCGTTCGATCTGTTCCCACGGCTCGGGCTCCGCCCTGGTCTGCAGGGTCGCGAGCTGGTCGACGAAGACCTCGGGCAGCAGGTCGCGCCGGGTCGAGAGCATCTGCCCGAGTTTGACGAAGGTGACGCCGCCCTCGTTGAGCGCGTCACGCAGCGAACGGGCGATCGCGGCGGGCCTCTCCCCGGCCCTGCTGCGCCGTCCGAGGTAACCGCCGAGCCCGTGCTTGGCGGCGATCCGCATGACCTGGGTGTAGCGCCGGGCCCTGCTCCTGCGGGCCTTCCAGCCGCGCAGGAACGCCGAGGGCGCGGGAAGCGTGCCCGTCGGGACGAACAGTTCGAGCAGGACCAGGACGATCAGGCCGATCACGAAGGTCCACGCGGTGACCAGCGCCGTGACGACGAAGACCACGCTGAGCGGGGCGCTGATCCTGCCGTTGGCGTAGACGCCGGTCAGCGTGCCGACCTCGGTGGCCGCCCACGCGACGCTCAGGCCCAGGACCACGCCCATGACGAGGGCGCGCGGCCAGCCGACCGGCACCCCGAGCGTCCTTCTGGCGAAGAGCGCGACGAGATAGGCGTTGACGATGGTGGCGAAAACAGCGATCAGGTTGGACATGTCAGTATCCGTCTCCGCCGTTCAGGCCGTCCCCGGGTGCCATGGCGCAACCCTAATGCGTTTTCCGGACATAGATCGGTATGTCCGGTGCCGTGTTCACTGGACGATGCGCAGCATGATGTCGGCGGCGGTCGGCCGGTTGCCCGGCTGCTTGTCCAGGCACTCCGAGGCCAGCGGGCGCAACGACTGGGGCAGCGCCGACAGGTCGGGATGCTGGTTGATCACCCGGTTGAGGATCGCCGGGATCGTGTCCTCGCCGAAGGCCACGCGCCCGGACGCGGCGAAGATCATGGTCGCCGCCCAGCTGAACACGTCCGTCTCCGGGCCGATGTTCCCCCCGGCGAGCTGCTCGGGGGACATGTAGGCGGGGGTGCCCATGATGTTGCCCGAGGTCGCGGTGACCTGGTTGAGGGCGCGGGCGATGCCGAAGTCGATCACCCGGGGGCCGTCCGGGCCGATCAGCACGTTCGCGGGCTTGAAGTCACGGTGCACGACCCCCGCCCGGTGGATCGCGGCGAGCGCGCCCGCCGTGGCCAGGGCGAGCCGGGTCAGGCCGTCCTCGTTGCGGGGACCCTGGTCGCGGACGAGCTGCTCCAGCGAGATGCCGTCCACGAACTCGCTGACGATGTAGGCCTGGTCGTCGGTGATGTTCACGTCGAGCACCCTGGCCGTCGAGAAGGTCGCCACCTTGCGCGTCGCCTCGACCTCCCGCAGGAACCTCTCCCTGACCATCTGGTCGCCGGTGAGGTGCTGGTGCAGGAGCTTGATCGCGACCTTCTGCCCCTGCGGGGTGAGGGCCAGGTGGACCGTGCCCTGCCCGCCCTTGCCCAGCTCCCCGATCAGCCGGTACGGCCCCAGCCAGCCCTTGGTCGGGTTCTGCTGCTGGGTGGGAGCCGGCTGCGGCCGGGACGGCTGGGAGTGCTGGAGGTGAGGCTGGGGCTGGGGCCGTACGGTGTGCTGGACCGGCCGGTGGGCGGGCGGGTGGACGTTCGAGGCGACGGTCGGCGCGGTCGGGTACGGCACGGCATGGACCGGGGGCGGGGGCGCGTTGAAGGACTGCACGCCGTAGTTCGGCATGTTCCGCGGGCCCTGCGCGTTGTGGGGGTCCTGCCTGAAGACCGATCCTCTGATGATCAGCGCGTGCCCCATGCCGCCGAGCCAGCTGCCGAAGAGCCCGATCGTCGTGACGGCGTCCAGCCAGCCCGGCATCAGGTCGGTGTCGTCGTAGACGGAGATCGCGACGATGAACACCCCGATGCCCAGGGCGTACAGGACCGCGGCCAGGGCGTGGAGCGGACTGCGCAGTCTGCGGGCGGCGTGCGCCATGATCAGGGGCGTCCCCATGCCACAGGTGAACAGGGGGACCAGTGCCCACACCACACTCAGCCCCGTATTCGATCGAGGAGGTGGCGGCTGGTTGTGCCACGGGGCACCGTACTGGTGGGACATGTGGCGAAGAATACGTATTTCTGGTTGGTCTTGCAGTCCTCTTCAAGGGTGATTCTTCGGCGGAAGGCGACACTCGAACACACAGTCTGTGGATAACGGCTGTGGATAACTTGGGATGATCGGCGGACGTGTTGTGTTTTGCGAGGTTCTCGCGCACGGGTTCTCGTTCGCGGGGGACGGGGATGTCAAGATGTTGAGGTGGCACGGATACCAGGAGTGGGGCTGGCGAAGGGGCTCTCCGTCACCCTTCGCCACATGCTGAGCAAGTCGGTGACCCAGCAGTACCCCGAGGTGCGGCCCGACCTGCCCGCCCGTAGCAGGGGCGTCATCGGCCTGGTCGAGGAGAACTGCACGGTCTGCATGCTCTGCGCCCGTGAGTGCCCCGACTGGTGCATCTACATCGACTCCCACAAGGAGACGCTCCCCGCCCCCGAGGGAGGACGGCCCCGCGCCCGCAACGTGCTCGACCGCTTCGCGATCGACTTCTCCCTGTGCATGTACTGCGGCATCTGCATCGAGGTCTGTCCCTTCGACGCGCTTTTCTGGTCCCCCGAGTTCGAGTACGCCGAGGGCGACATCCGCAACCTCCTGCACGAGAAGGACAGGCTGGCCGGATGGGCGGAGACCGTGCCCCCGCCGCCCGCGCACGAGCCGAACGCCGAACCGCCGAAGGAACTGGCCGCCGGGTCCCGGCCGGCCCGCACCCCGCCGTCAAGGCCCGGCGGCGGTCGTACGGCGGGGGACGGTCCCGTGGCTCCGGGCGACTCCCCGGATGTTCCTTCAGGTGATTCCGGAGACTCGGGCGCGCGGCCGCCTCGGGACGCTTCCGGACCACCGGGTTCTTCGGCTGGGGACGGGCCGGCGCGGCGTGTTTCCGCGGGGCATGCGAATGTCCGGGCGATCAGGCCGCCGGGTGCGCTTCCCAGGAAGGACACGCCTCCTGCACAGGACGCCTCGGGGGCCTCCGGGTCTTCCTCCGATCCTTCGGGGCCTTCGGGTGCTTCGGGGCCTTCTGCGGCTTCCGGGGCCTCGGCCGGGGGCAGGCCCGCGCGGCGTGCTTCGGCGGGGCATGCGAATGTCCGGGCGATCAGGCCGCCGGGTGCGCTTCCCAAGAAGGACACGCCTCCCGAGGAGGAAGCGGGGGGAAAGTTTTCCACAGGCGAGTCCGCCGGTGAGAAGTTGTCCACAGGTGGGGGTGGCGTGCCACCGGCGGAGGGCGCGACGGAGCAGACTTCTGCCACGGAACCGAACAGCGGGCCTCAGCGGCCTGAGGAGCCCGGGGAGTCCTAGGAGGAGACGTGGCCGACGTGCCGTCCTATCTGTCACCGACGGGGCAGGAGATCGTCTTCCTGCTGCTCGGCGTCGTGGCGGTCGGGGCGGCGCTGCTCGTGGTGACGACCAGACAGCTCGTCCACGCGGCCCTGTGGCTGGTCGTCTGTCTCGGCGCCCTCGCCGGGGGCTATCTCGTCCTGACCGCCGAGTTCGTCGCGTGGGTCCAGGTGCTGATCTACGTCGGCGCGGTCGTGGTCCTGCTGCTGTTCGGCCTGATGCTCACCCGAGCCCCGATCGGCAGGGCCGCCGATCTCGACAGCCGTAACCGGCCCGTCGCCGCGGTCGTGGCGACGGCCACCGCGGTCGTGCTGGTCACCGTGGTCGTCGACGGCTTCCGTACGGCCTACGCCCCCCTTGAGCCGGGTGGCGGGTCCGCCAGAGAGATCGGCTCCAGCGTCTTCCGCACCTGGGTGCTTCCCTTCGAGGTGCTCTCGGTCCTGCTGCTGGCCGCCCTCGTCGGCGCCATCGTCCTGTCCCGCACCGACATCCGCGGGAGGAGATGACGTGCACGTCGTCTATCCGGCGGTCGTCTCCGCGCTGCTGTTCTCCATCGGGGTGTACGGCGTGCTCGCCCGCCGCAACACGATCCTCGTCCTGATGTCGGTCGAGCTGATGCTCAACGCGGTCAACCTCAACCTCGTCGTGTTCGACGTGTGGCTGCGCGACCGGCTGCACAGCGGCCAGGTGCTCACGCTGTTCGTCATCGTGATCGCCGCGGCGGAGGTCGGCCTGGGGCTGGCGATCGTCCTCGGCCTCTACCGCAACCGCGCGACCGTCGACCTCGACCGCCTCCGCGCCCTGGCCGAGTCCCCCGACCCGCCCGCCGAGACTCCCACCGGGAGCCCTTCAGGAGGGCCGCGGAAGGGCGCGGCCGGGCAGACCGCCAGGGCGGCCGTCGTCACGGCTCCCACCCACCCGCCGGGCCGGGACGACCCCCCGGAGGTCACGCCGTGACCGCCGTCGCCCTCGTCATCCTGCTGCCCTTCCTCGCCGCCGTCGCCGGGCTGCTGGGCTCCAGACTGCCCGGGGGAGCCAGGGGCGGGGCCGCCGACCTGGCCGCCAACCGCAGGGCGGCCCTGATCGCGGTCGTCCCGGCCGCCCTCTCCACCCTGCTCGCCCTCTGGACGGCCTACACAGCCCTCACCGGCGGGGGCGTGTCAACGGGCACCCTCGACGTCATCCCCACCGGGTCACTGCCGATCTCGGTCGGCCTCCTCGTCGACCCCCTGTCCGCCTCGGTCGCGGTGCTGGTGACCGTGGTCGCGCTGGCCGTGCAGGTCTACTCGGTGGGCTACCTGTCAGGAGACCGGCGCTACCCCTCCTACAGCGCCTTCGTCAGCCTGTTCACCAGTGCCATGCTCCTGGTGGTCCACGCCGCCGACCTCCTCGTCCTCTACGTGGGCTGGGAGGTCATGGGCCTGTGCTCCTACCTGCTGATCGGCCACTGGTGGGAAGACCGCGCCAACTCCCGGGCCGCGATCAAGTCGTTCCTGGTCACCAGGGTCGGCGACGTCGGCTTCCTGTTCGGGGTCTTCGTCCTCGGCACGGCGGCCGGGAGCTTCAGGATCGCCGACGTCATCGCGGCGGTCCCGCTGATGTCCTCGGGCACGGTCGTCACCGCGACCCTGCTGCTGCTCGCCGGGGTCGCGGGAAAGAGCGCCCAGGTGCCGCTGCACACCTGGCTTCCCGACGCGATGGCGGGCCCGACCCCCATCAGCGCGCTCATCCACGCCGCGACCATGGTCGCGGCCGGGATCTTCCTCGTCGCCCGTCTCCACCCGGTCTTCGCCGGGGCGGGTCCCACCCTGGACGTGCTCGCCGTGGCCGCCGCGCTCGGCATGCTCGGCGCCGCGCTGGCGGCCCTGGCGCAGGACGACCTGAAACGGGTCCTGGCCTACTCCACGATCAGCCAGCTCGCCTACATGGCCGGAGCCCTGGCCGCCGGGTCGGACGACGCCGCGATCCTTCACCTGATCACCCACGGCGCCTTCAAGGCCCTGCTCTTCCTGTGCGCGGGGGTCGTCATCCACACGGTCGGCTCCAACCTGATGAGCGCGATGGGCGGTCTGCGGGGAAGGCTTCCCGTCACCTTCGCCGCGATGACCGTCGGCTTCGCCGCCCTGATGGGCCTGCCCCCGGCCAGCGGCTTCTTCAGCAAGGACGAGGTGCTGGTGTCCATGGAGCGGGCCCTGTCCACCGGGCCGCTCACCGACGCCGCCGCCCTCCTGCTGTACGGCTGCGCCCTGGCCACGGTCGCGGTGACCGGTGCCTACGCGACCCGGGCGTGGCTGCGGACCTTCTTCGGCGAGCGCCGGGCCGTACCGCTTCCGGTGTCCGCCGCTCCGCACACCGGCGGTTCCCGTGAGGCTCCGTCGAGCATGCTCTGGCCGGTCGTCGTGCTCGCGGTGCCCACGCTGCTCCTCGGGTTCACGGGCGTCGGCTTCGCGGGTGCCGCCGACGTTCACTGGGGCACCGCCGTCCTCAGCGTCCTGCTGGCGCTGCTCGGGGCCGCCTCGGTCTACGTCGTCTGGCGCGGCGCCCCGCTGGACGACCCCGCCCGGGTGCTCGGCCCCTTCCGGGTGTTGTTCGAACGGGCCTTCTTCGTCGACTCCCTCTACCGCGCGCTGTTCGTCCTGCCGGTGCTGCGCCTGGCCCGTCTGACGGCCCGCGCCGACGACCGGGTGGTCGACGGCGCCGTCCGCGGCTCGGGAAGGGCGACACTGAGCCTGTCCGGCCTGGTCAGGGCGACACAGAACGGCAACGCCCAGCTCTACGTCACCGCCGTCCTTGCGGGTGTCCTCCTTCTCGCGGTGGGGGCGGTGGTCCTCGGATGACCGGCCACCTCCAACGCCGAGCGCCGCGCCCTGGTCGCCGTGATCCAGGCGGTGGTCCTCGGATGACCGGCCATCTCCGCCACGGCCCCACGTGCCAGGTCTCTCCCGCCGACCGTTCCCGCCGCGATTCCCACCGTGATCTCACCGCCCGGGGCACCGTCCCGGCCCAGGAGAGGGGGGCCGGGAGATGAGCTGGGTGCCGGTGGCGATGCTCGCGGTTCCGCTGGCCGGGGCCGTGGCGCTGCTCATGCCGTACGGGAGGGGGCGGCTGCTCAGGGCGCACGCGCTGACGGTCTCCGGGGTGACGTTCGCGCTCTCCCTGGTGGCCGCCGTCACGTACGTCCGTGGCGGCGCGACGGGCATCGGCCTGGAGACCGACCTGGCCTGGGTCCCCTGGCTGAACCTGAGGTTCCACCTCGGCGTCGACGGGGTCTCCCTGCCGCTGGTCGTGCTGACCACGCTGCTGACGTTCCTGTGTTTCGTCTACCTGTGCCGTGGGGGCGTCGGCGGAACGGACCGGCTGCCAAGAGGGAGGCCGGGGCCGGAGCGGGCCAGGGCACTGGTGTTCACGCTCCTGCTCCTCGAAGTCGGCATGGTCGGCACCTTCCTCGCCCTCGACCTGCTGCTGTTCTTCGTGTTCTTCGAGGTCGTCCTGGTCCCGATGTACTTCGTGATCGCCATCTGGGGCGGTCGTGCCCGGCGGGCGGCGGCGACCAAGTTCATCCTCTACACGCTGCTCGGCTCGGTCGTCCTCCTGATCGGCCTGCTGTTCGTCTGGGCGCGGACCGGCACTCTGGACATGGTCTCCCTCGCCGCGGCGCACGGGGCGGGCATGTCCCGCCCGGCGCAGATCCTCGCCTTCGTCGCCATCGGCGTCGGGCTCGCCGTCAAGGCCCCGATGTGGCCGCTGCACACCTGGCTGCCGGCCGCCCACACCGAGGCGCCGACCGTCGGCTCGGTGCTCCTGGCGGGTGTGCTGCTGAAGATGGGCACCTACGGCTTCGCCCGCATCGCCATCCCGATCCTGCCCGAGGGCGCCGCGGCCGTCGCCCCCTGGCTCGGCGCGTTCGCGGTGATCGGCGTCATCTACGGCTGCCTGGCCTGTCTGGCCCAGCGTGACCTGAAGCGGATGATCGCCTACTCCTCGATCGGCCACATGGGGTTCGTGCTCCTGGGCTTCGCCACGCTCACCCCGGTCGGGCTCAACGCCGCGCTCTTCGGCAACATCGCCCACGGCCTGATCACCGCGCTGCTCTTCTTCGTCGCCGGAGCGATCAAGGAGCGCTACGGCACCGCCGACATCCCGGCACTCGGCGGCGGCATGCTGGCGCGCCTGCCGCACCTCGCGTCCCTGCTCACCTTCGCCTGCTTCGCCTCCCTCGGCCTGCCCGGTCTGGCGGGCTTCTGGGGGGAGATGCTCGCCCTCCTCGGCGCCTTCGACCCGGCACCGGGTCTGTCCCGGCCGCTCTTCCTGCTCTTCATGGTCGTCGCGGGGGTCGGCACCGTCCTGACCGCGGCCTACTTCCTGGTCATGCTGTCCAGGGTCACCCACGGCCGTCCGACCGAGACCGTCCACGCCCCCCTGCTCACCGCGGCGGGCGCCACCGGGACGCCGGAGGCGGGTGAGGCGGTCCAGGAGGCCCGGGAGGCCCAGGAGGCGATGGTGGCCGCGGAGCGGGTGACGGAGAAGGTCACCGCGGACGCCGAACAGGTGGTCGAGGAGACCATGGCGGGTGACGGCCCGCCGGACACGACCGAGAGAGCCGGAGGTTCGGGAAGCGCGGGAGAAACCGGAAGCGGCCGAGGCACCGGAGGAGCCGGGAGCGGGCGCACGCGGGACGTGACCGCCCATGAACTGGCCGCCTGGGTGCCGCTGGTCGCCCTGATCCTGCTGTTCGGTCTGTGGCCGAAGGCACTGCTGTCCCTCACCGACCCGGTGGTCCACAGCCTGCTGGGGACGCCATGATTCAGTCGATCGACTACTTCGCGGTGGCGCCGCCACTGGTTCTGGCGCTGGCCGCCGGGCTGGTGCTGCTCCTGGACGCCTTCCTGCCGCGCAGGCCGTACGTCAGGCCGATGCTCGGCGTGGTCACGCTGGCCGGGGTGCTCACCGCCCTGGGCTTCGTGGTCGCGCAGGCGTCGCGTTCGGGGGAGGCCCTCCGGACCTTCTGCGTGCCCGAGGGCCTGACCACCGCGCCCAGGATCGTCCCGGCCCTCCCACCGGGTGTGCGGCCGACGACGGGGAAACTCACCGGAACGATCGCGGTCGCCGCCTCCGGGCCTGAGACGGGGGCCGTGCCGTCGTGCTCGTTCGTGGTCGACGACTTCACCCTGGTCTTCGCCGGGCTCGCCCTGGCCGCCGGGATCGTCGTGGTGCTGCTGTCCATGACCTTGCTCGCCTCCGGTGAGATCCCCGTCGGCGAGTGGCACTTCCTGCTGCTGTGCACGCTCACCGGCGCCGTCGCCCTGCCCGCCTCCCGAGACCTGATCATGCTGGTCGTCGCGCTTGAGCTGGTCTCGCTGCCGGTCTTCGCGCTCACCGGGCTCAGACGCCACGACGGCCGTGCCTCAGAGGCGGCGGTCAAACTCTTCCTGGTCTCCGTGGTCTCGACGGCGGTGACGCTCTTCGGCGTCTCCCTGCTGTACGGCGCGACGGGAACCGTCCACCTCGACCGGCTGGCCCAGACCCTGCGTGAACGCGCGGCCGTTCCCGCCGTCCCCGGTCCCGGCCAGGCGGCCGGTGACGCGCTGCCCCAGGTGACCGGGACCACCGAGGCCACCGAGGCCTACGTCTCCGCGCTTCACCTCTCCTACGACTCGCCGCCTCCCGACCTGTCGTCCGTGCTGGCCGTGGCCGTCGTCCTGGTGCTGGCCGGGTTCGCCTTCAAGGTCGCCGCGGTGCCGTTCCACGCCTGGGCGGGTGACGTCTACCAGGGGGCGCCGGTCCCGGTGGCCGCGCTGCTCTCGGTGATCTCCAAGGCGGCCGGGTTCGCCGGGCTGATCCTCATCCTCGTCACGGCGCTGGGGAGCGAGGCGAGCACCTGGGGCCCACCGGTGGCGCTCGTCGCGGCGCTGACCATGACGGTCGGCAACCTCCTGGCGCTACGGCAACGCCACGCCGTACGGCTGCTCGCCTGGTCCTCGGTGGCGCAGTCGGGCTACATCCTGGCGCCGCTCGCCGTCCGTGACGACGAGGCGACGGGCGCGTCGATCGCCTATCTGGTGTTCTACGCGGCGATGAACCTCGGGGCGTTCGCGGTGGTCATGCTGGTCTCGCGGCGCGCCGCACGCAACGAACTGGACGACTACCGGGGGCTCGCCTTCCGTGACCCGGCCGCCGGGCCGGCGCTGGCGTTCTTCCTGCTCTGCCTGGCGGGCCTGCCGCCGGGGCTGGCGGGTCTGTTCGCCAAGATCGTGGTGTTCCGCGAGCTCGTCGGTGGCGGCGTGGCATGGCTGGCCGTGGTGATGGCGGTCAACACGGTCATCGGCCTCTACTACTACGTGGCCTGGGCGGCACGGATCTTCACCCCGGCCCCGCGCGGAGCCGACCAGGGGGTTGTTTCGGATATGCCGGATATATCGGCTCCGGGGGCCGTGGCGGACCCGGAAAATCCGGTCGGCTCGGGGGAGGAAACGGGTGGCGGTCGCAGGGGGTGGTTGCCGGTCGTCGTCGCGATCGGACTGACCGTTGTCGTCGCCCTGGTGTTCTCGGTCGCGCCACAGGTGGTGCTCGACCTCCTCCCCGGGGGCGCCGGCATCGGGAGGTGAACGTTTCCGGGAACGTTCGGCCAGGCCGGAGACGTTGGAGAAGGTGAATCGGCATCAACCGACAAGGGGGGTGTAGTGCACCACAACGGTCTGCGTACCGCCGTCCTCCTTGGCGCACTGTCCGCGGCGATCATCGCCGTCGGGGCGTGGCTGGGCGGTGGCGTGGGCCTGCAGATCGGGGTTCTGGCCGCCCTGCTGACCAACGGTTTCGCCTACTTCTTCTCCGACAGGATCGCCCTGTCGGCCATGCGGGCCCGTCCGGTGAGCGAGGTCGAGCAGCCGACCCTGTACCGGATCGTGCGTGAACTCTCCACCGAGGCCCGTCAGCCCATGCCCAGGCTGTACGTCTCGCCGACCATGCAGCCCAACGCCTTCGCCACCGGACGCAACCCCCGCAACGCCGCGGTCTGCGTGACCTACGGCATCACCCAGTTGCTCGACGAGTCCGAGCTGCGCGGGGTCATCGGACACGAGCTGTCCCACGTCTACAACCGCGACATCCTGATCTCCTCCGTGGCCGGGGCGCTGGCCACGATGATCACCTACCTCGGATACATCGGCCTGTTCTTCGGCGGGGGAGACGACGACGAGGGGCCCGGTTTCCTCGGCGCGCTGCTCATGATCGTGCTCGGCCCGGTCGCCGCGGGGATGATCCAGATGGCGGTCTCCCGCTCCCGGGAGTACCAGGCGGACGAGTCGGGGGCCCGGCTGACCGGAGACCCCCTGGCCCTGGCCTCCGCGTTGCGGAAGATCGAGATGGGCGCCCGGCAGCTTCCCCTCCCGGAGAACGCCCGTCTCGCCTCGGCCTCACACCTCATGATCGCCAACCCCTTCCGGGGCGCGGGCATCGGCAGGCTGTTCTCCACCCACCCGCCGACCGCCGAGCGCATCGCCCGTCTGGAGCGGATGGCGGGCTACCGCCGCTGAGCGGGGCGGTAGCCCGACCGGCCGTCACGTATGCCCGGCACACACCTCGCCGCCGGTCACCGTACGTCTCTCAGCAGGCCGACCAGCGGGGCGGCGGCCAGCGTCAGCAGGCCACAGACCGAGAAGAGCACGAAGTAGTTCGGCCCCTCGGCGAAGGGGTCGGACCCCAGGCCGAGCAGGACCGGAGCCAGCGCCGGGGCGATAGCGCTCGGCAGGTGCTTGGCCATCGCGAAGGCGCCGAGATAGCGGCCCGCGTCCCGCTCGTCAGGAAGCACCTGGGTGACCAGGCCGAGATCGACGGCGTAGTAGACGCCGGTGGCGGCGCCGCTGATGACCGCTACGACGATCACCACGCCGACGCTGGCGGTCGCGGCCTTCAGCAGCAGCGTCACACCCAGGATCGCCGTCGCCCACAGCACGAACGGACGGCCCCTGCCGATCCTGGCCGACCAGCGGCCACCGAGATAGGCGAAGAGACCGGACAGCAGGGTGCTGGCGATGGTGGTCAGCCCGACCAGCGCGACGGCCTCGGCGGTCGGCATGCCGATGCGACTCTGCAGGTAGTAGAGCGAGTAGGAGGAGATCAACGCGAAGCCGATGCTGACGAGCAGCCGCTGCACCCACAGCAGCCGGTAGTCACGGGCGTGCCGGGGCAGTACGAGCAGCGCCGAGGCGAGACTGCCGACGTTCACCGGGCGTCGCTCGGCCGGGTCGAGACGACGGTCGGGCAACAGCGCGCAGAGCACGCCGGCGGCCGTCACGGCGAGTCCACCGCAGATCGTGAACTGCAGCAGCAACTCGCCCTTGAACATCTGGGACAGCGCCATGGCCGGGACGACGCCGAGCATGTTGCACATCGAGAACACGCCCGCCACCCGGACGCGGCGTTCCACGGGGAACTGGTCGACGACCGTCGCGGTCAGCCCGGCGACCATGGCCTGGTAGCCGGTGACGGCGACCATCCAGCCGACCGCGACGAGGGCGATCGACCCGGCGAGCGCCAGGAGGATCAGCCCGGCCAGGCCGAGCAGGGAACCGCCCAGGATCCACGGCCTGCGCATGCCGTACCGGCTGGTGGTGCGGTCGGACAGGTGGCCGCTGAGCGGGTTGGAGATCACCGTGGCCACTCCGCCGAGCGCGGCGACGAAGCCGAGTACGGCCTCCTTGTTGGCGGGCGCGATCTCCTGGACCTTGAGGCCGAGACCGAGGATCAGCGGCAGGGCCCCGGCCGCCGCGTAGAAGAGTTCGGCCACACCGATGGCCGCGACCAGCCCACGGCCGGTTTTTTGGGGTGCGCCGGTTTCCCGGGGAAGGGTGAGGGACACGGGGTCGCCTTTCTGGTCAGCCGACGAGGGCGGCGCGCAGCCGCTGGACGTGGCCCTCGGTCAGACCGTGGGCGGTGAGCAGCCGTTCGGCGCCCCCGCGGGCGTCGAGAGCGGTCAGGAAGGTGCGGATGGCGGCCTCGGGGGCGTCGAGCAACCCGGACACGGCCCCCGCGACCGAGACCGAAGCGGCCGGGGACAGAGCGACCGGGGACAGAGCGACAGGGGGCGGGGTGGCCAGAGGCGAAGCGGCCGGGGGCGGGGTGGTCAGGCCGAGCATCGTCATGATCTGGGGGAGGTGCGTCACGGTCGCGGCGTAGTCGCGGACGATCGCCTCGTGATCCACCCCGACCAGATCGAGGATCAGGGCGACGACCAGGCCGGTGCGGTCCTTGCCCGCCGCGCAGTGCACCAGGGCGGGCAGCCCGTCGGCGATCTCCGCCACGACGGAGGCGAACCAGGCGGTGCGGTGGTCGAGCATCAGCACATAGAGGTCGCCGAGGTCGATTCCCGGCGGAAGGGCGGACAGGTCGGCGGGGGATCCCGAGGTGCCGAGGCGGGTGACCCTGACACCGAGGTCGGTCAGGAGGGCCCAGTCGTCCCCGGCGAGTTCGGCCTCGCTTCGCAGGTCCGCGACGAGCCGTAGTCCTTCGAGCTGCCCACCGAGGAGATCCGCCAACCGGTCGGTGTCGGCGGCGGTCAGCCGGTGGGGTTGCGCCGAGCGCAGCAGCATCCCGGAGCGGACAGGAGTTCCGGCGCCTTCGGCGACGTCACGGAGGTTCAAGAGCGGCATGAGTCATATATATGACCGGCTGACCTGCGTGAACGCGGCGAAAAGATGGATTCGCGATGAACGGCCGGGCAATCCCTGGATCATCGGCGGGGCAGGGAAGGCGGGAGCCGTACAGTTGTCCAGATGTCCAGAGAAGCCCGCTACCGCGCGATCGCCCGTGAGCTCGGGCGGCGCATCGAGTCCGGTGAGCTGCCCCCCGGTGAGCGGTTGCCGACCGAGGACGCGCTCGCCGAGCGGTTCGGCGTGCACCGGCTCACCGCCAGGCAGGCCATGGTCGAGCTGCGTAGGGCCGGGCTGGTCGAGACACGGCACGGCCTGGGGAGTTTCGTCAGGCGTGTCCCGCGCCGGATCGAGGTGTCCATCGACCCGGTGACCCGCAGGCACCGGCGGGCCGACCTGGAGGGGCTGGCGACGGTCTTCGCCGGGGGAGAGGAGATCCTCGGCCGGGGGCTCGTCGAGCATCCGGCGGGGGCGCGGCACCTGAGGGTCGCGGGTGAGGAGGTCTACGAGATCACCACCCTGCTCAGGTCCGAGGGGGCGCCATGTGTGCTGAGCCGCTACCGGCTCCACCCGGAGCGCGCCGACCTGCTCTGCGACCCCGAACTCGGCGTGCTCGGCTCTCTGGAGGCCGGTGGGGTCTCCTACCGCTACACCTGGCACGCGATCTCGGCGGACCTCGCCGACCTCGCCGACCAGTCCGCCCTCGCGCTCGACGCGGGCGCCGCGGTACTGGTGCGCGAGGGGCTCGTCATGCACGGCGACGAGCCCCTGTGTCACGTCGAACGGCGCTGCCGCGCCGACCTCGTCTCCTTCGTCACCCGCTATGACCGGCCAGGTGACTGAGCAGTACCTCGGTGTCCAGCTCGTAGACCGGGGGAGCCGACGTCATCGGGACGACCGTGGTGATCACACCGTCCTCGGTGACGTCCACCCGGCTGAAGGCCTGTGACGGTATGCCCCTGGTCTTTCCCGCGGGCGCCATGGTGTCGGCGGCGTAGGCCCCGCCGGGACCGATCCAGACGGGGATGCCCGCCAGTGTGCCCGCGGACGCGCTGTGCGTGTGCCCGGCGAGGACGATCCGTACGTCGGAGCCGGTCAGTGCCCGCGCCAGCCTCTCCGGCTCCCGCAGGCCGATCCCGTCCATCAGCGGCAGCACACTGGGGATGGGCGGATGGTGCAGCACCAGCACGCTCCCGTCGGGCGCGGGCTCGGCCAGCACCGAGGCCAGCCACTCCAGCTGGTCGGCGGACAGTTCGCCGTGGTGCTCACCGGGCACGGTGCTGTCCAGCGTCACGATCCGCAACCCGCCGACCCAGGTCACCACGTCGTACGGCTCACCGCCCACCTGGTCGCCTGTCCGGTCACCTTCTCGGCCGTCCGCCTGGTCGTTGACGAGGGCCGAACGGAAGGCGCCCCGCTCGTCGTGGTTGCCCATCGCGACCACGACGGCCGCGCCGAGCTCACCGGCGGCCTTCTCCAGCGCCCGCGCGACCAGCCGGTAGGAGGGCTCGTCCCCCTGGTCGGCGATGTCGCCGGACAGGATGATCGCGTCCACGGGCTGCCCCGCGGCGACCACGGTGTCCAGCGCGTTCCTGAACGCCGTGGTCGAGTCGACGTGGCCGTGGAGCAGGCCGTCGGCGACGGCGTGGACGTCGGTGAGATGGATGAGGGTGTAACGCTTCATGACCACAACGGTCGTCCACGCCACTGAACGTGACCGGTCATCTATATGAATTACGGCCGTACGGCTCGCGGCGCACCGGTCAGGAGTGCTGGGTGACCGGGTCCGTCTCCTCGGGGGCCAGGCCGGCGATGCCGTCGATGCTCTCCCGGTTGTTCTTCGCCCGGTAGATCCGTCGCTGCTGCACGTCCTTGCGCTCCGCCCACTCGTCGAGCAGCGTCCGGTCCTTGTCGAACGACATGAACGGCACCGAGAAACCACAGGAGTCGGCGATGCGCTCACAGTCGACGATGATGATCGACCGGACACCCGGATGCGACCCGAACCTCGTGAGCAGCCCGGAGAACTCGGCGTCGCCGGGGGTGACGACCCGGCCTGTGCCGTACAGGCGAAGGATGTTCGGAGGACCGGAGAAGGCGCAGAACATGATCGTGATACGCCCGTTCTGGCGGAGGTGGGCGATGGTCTCCACACCGCTGCCGTCCAGATCGAGGTAGGCCACGGTGGTGTCGTCGATCACGGAGAACGTGTCGGCGTATCCCTTGGGGGAGACGTTGACGTGACCACCCTGCTCGGGAGCGGTGGCGACGAAGAAGACCGGCTGCGCCTCGATGAACGCACGCAACCGGTCACTGAGCTTTTCATGGACTTTCCCCATGAAGAGAAGATATGTCCTCCCAACCCACCGGGTTTAGGTCACTCGCCGAGTTTCGGGCCGCCGGTTGAGCCTTGGACCGCTCATTGAACTTGGGCCGTCGGTTGAGTCCGGATCGCCGGCCGGGTTTCAGGTAGCTGACCGAAGCTTTGGCTGTCAGTCGGGTCTTGGCCACCGGCCGAGTGTTGAGTCGCTCGTGGGGCCTGGGCCATCGGAACGGGTTCTGGGTGATCGGCTGAGTGTTGGGTGGCTTGTCGGGCCTGAGCCATCAGCCGGGCCATGGGGTATCGGCTAGGCCATAAGCCACCGGCCGGGCGTTGGATCACTCGCCGGGTAGCCACCAGCTCCACGGGGCGTTCTTGATCGGGAAGGAGTCCACCGTGCGGACGGTGCCGGTCCTCGCGTTCACCGTACGCTTCGCCGCCGAGGTGACCTGTCCGCCGTGGGCCTCGCTGAAGCTCGTCCAGAGCGTCAGCGCGCCCGCCGGGTTCCAGGAGAGCCGCTGCGCGCCGTCGTTGACCGAGACGCCGAGCCGTACCGCCGCCGAGACCGTGTCCGAGGTCAGGCTGTAGGTGTGCAGCCGAGCCTTCTTCGTCATCGCCCCGGTGACGACGAACGCCGTCGTGGTGCCGTCGTTCGCCAACGCGACCGGGGAGTTGTTGGCCACGATCTGCGGCACGACCCGGCTGGCCGTCACCCGCCCCGCACCGTCGAAGACCACGAACTCAGTGGTGCTGTCATCGGTGTAGCGGCTGGTGAGCACGTGCCGTCCGTCCGGGCTGAAGCCCATCACGTTGATCTTCGCGGGAAGCGTGGCGATCTTCCCGCTCTCACGGTCGACGAGCAGGGACGGCAGTCGCTCCTCGTCGTCGAGGTAGTCGATCACGACGGCCGATCCGTCCTCGGAGAGCATGGTGTCCACGCTGGCCTGGTCGAGCCCCTTGGGCAGGGTCGCGGCCCTTCCCGGCAGCGGGACGACCTTCCCACTGGTGACGTCACGAACGACGAGGACGTCCCCCCTGAGGTAGTTCACGACCCGGCCGTCACCGCTGACCGCGAAGGTCGTGCCCGCGTCCTTGTCCACGGTGCCGTTGGCCCGCCGGGGATTGACCCGCGCGTCGTCGAGCCTGACGGTCCTGCCGCTGCGCAGCGTCAACGTCCACTTCCCGCAGGGGACCGTGTGGTCTCCCTTGGCGCAGCTCTTGATCCACGCGTACCGGACCAGGTCGTCCGTCCTGGCCTCCGCCGGGGGAACGGTCATGGTCATGGCCACCACGGTGGCTGTCACGGTGCCGAGCGCGAGTACGGCCAGGCCGCGGATCGAGGACATCGCGTCTTCCTTTCGTCACCGAGGTAGATGCCTCCTCCGGGCGAAAGGTTCTGTCACGGATCAGCCACACCACCGGTTCCGGTACTCCAGCGGGGTGAGCCCGATCCTGCGGCGCATCAACGCGCGCAGGTTGGCGGCGGTTCCCAGCCCGCTGCGCCGCGCGACCACCTCGAAGCGCGACTCGCCACGCTCGATCATCCGGCACGCCACGTCGAGCCGTTCCCCGGTGAGCCAGGCCAGCGGTGTGGTGCCCAGCTGCGCCCGGAAACGGCGGTGCAGCGTCGCCTGACTGACCGAGGCCCGCGCCGCCAGGTCGGAGACCGTGAGCGCGGTGTCCAGCCGTTCCTGCGCCCAGGCAAGGAGGGGCGCCAGGGACTCGTCCGGTACGTCGGGAACCGGCCGTTCCACGAACTGCCGCTGCCCGCCGTCGCGGTGCGCGGCGAAGACGAGCCGCCTGCTCACGGCGTTGGCGACCTCCGCGCCATGGTCGAGCCGGACGATGTACAGACCGAGATCGAGCGCCGCCGAACTCCCCGCGGCGGTCAGGATGTCGCCGTCGTCCACGAACAGCACGTCCGTCTCCAACCGTACCGACGGGAACCGGGACCGGAAGGAGTGCGCCCACTGCCAGTGCGCCGTGGCCCGCCGTCCGTCGAGGACCCCGGCCTCGGCAAGGGTGAAGGCACCGCTGCAGAACCCGACCAGCCGGGCGCCCCGTGCGTGCGCCCGCCGAATGGCCGCGAGTACGGCGGGCCGCCGGGGAACCTCCACGTCGGGGCGGTTGGGGACGATCAACGTGTCCGCCGTCTCGGCCGCCTCAAGGCCCGCGACGCCCGTGAGCGTGAAGAAGCCGTCCCGCATCGGCGTACGCGGCTCCGGCGAGCACAGCCGAAAATCGTAGAGGTCACGCCCGAGCTCCGGCCTGCGCAGACCGAAGACCTCGGTCGCGCACCCCAGCTCGAACGGGTTGGAGTTCTCGTCCACGATCACGACAACCCGGTGCAGCGCCTCCCCCGCACCCACCGCTCGTCTTTTGCCCTGCTCCGCATGCGCTTCGCGGACCGCGCGCACCGCCTGTTCCATGTGCGCTTCACGAGCTGCGTGTGCCGCTTGTTCCGTGTGCGCTTCACGGACTACGCGCGTTGGCTGTCCTGCGTGCGCTGTCTGCTCCGTATGCGCTTCGCGGGCCGTATGCACCGCCTGTTCCGCGTGCGCTTCTCGAACCGTGTGCGCCACCCGTTCTGTGTGCGCTTCACAGGTTGTGTGTGCTGCCTGCTCTGCCTGCTCTGTGTGCGAGGATTCTTGCGCCATGTGCTATTCCTAGCACTCGCCCCGGCCGTACCGGTGGGCCAGGATTCACCTGTGAGCAACGAACCCATCGCCCTCGACGAGGCCCTGACCTCGTTCGACGCCCTCTGGAGTCCCCGCGTCGTCACGCACGTCAACGACTACGACGTTCGGATCGCCAAGGTCGAAGGCGAGCACATCTGGCACGTCCACCAGGAAACCGACGAGTTCTTCCTGGTGCTCGACGGGGAACTGACCATCGGCCTGCGCGAACCCACCGGAGAACGCACGGTACGGCTCCCGCGCGGCTCGGTGTTCACCGTCCCCCGTGGCACGGAGCACCGGCCGTCGGCACCCACCGGCGCCGCGATCCTCATGTTCGAGCCGACCGGAACCTCGTCGGTCGGTGACCGGCCAACCGAGATCCCCGCCCACATCGACGCCACGACGGGCCACCCCCTCGGCACCTGACCAGAAGGCTCGTGATGCCGCACAGAACCGTCAACCTTCGGGGGCCGGCATCACATGAACACGGCCGCCGTCGTGGGGAGGGCGGGGCGCCGTACGGGGGTTCCACTTCGGGCCTCGTCGCCGTGGACGCACGCCAGGCTTCTCGTCGGGCGTTTCTTCCCGGAACGGACACGGTCGCCGTACGGCGGCCTCGTCATCGTGGACGCATGCCACACCTCTTTAGGGCGCGGCGGCCTCTCTTCGGGCGTGCCGGGTTTCCTTCCGGAGGAAATGCGTGGAGGCTGCGCCATCATCTCCCCGCGGCTGAGGCCGTACACCGGTCCAGATGGGCGCGTCCCGGTCTGCCGGACCGGGGTTTGCCGAAGCGGGGCTCCGTGGGGCCGGAGTTCTGCCGGATCGGAGATTTCGTCGGGTCAGGGCACAGGCCTTCGGCCGTGTGCCCCTGGCATACCCGTTGGCGCTATCGGTAGTTCGTGAACTGCAGCGCGATCTCCAGGTCCTTGCCCTTGAGGAGGGCGATGACCTCCTGGAGCTCGTCCCTCTTCTTGGAGCTCACCCGCAGTTCGTCACCCTGGATCTGGGCCTTGACGCCCTTGGGGCCCTCATCCCGGATGATCTTCGAGATCTTCTTGGCGTACTCCTGGTCGATGCCCTCCTTGAGGGTGACCACAAGCCGGTACTCCTTGCCGGACAGCTTCGGCTCACCGGCGTCCAGGATCTTGAGGGAGAGCCCCCGCTTGATCAACTTGTCCTTGAACACGTCAAGGACGGCGTTGGCGCGCTCCTCGCTGTTGGCCTTGATCTCGATGGCTTTCTGCCCGCCCGACCAAGCGATGGTCGCGCCGGTGCCCTTGAAGTCAAACCGGTGCCCGACCTCCTTGACCGTCTGGTTCAGCGCGTTGTCGGCCTCCTGGTGGTCGATCTTGCTGACGATGTCAAAACTGCTGTCGGCCATGCGTCGACTGTCCTCTCTAGCTCTCCTGCCGACCCTAGCGCCTCACCTGTCGGCTCATGATGAACGTGACCACCAACACCACGACAACGGTGTCGAAAACCGCCGGGCCCAGCACCCCACGTGAACCGTCATCCCCTTCGTTCCCAGCCGGTACCCCCATGGCGCGGGCGGCAAAAGTCCTGGTACGGCGGGCTTTCGGTAGGCAGTCTCCGCCGATGTCACGTCACACCCGGAAGTCCGCTATTCTTCTTCCTGTCGCCGCCACAGGCGGAGGACAAGGCAGGTTGCCCGAGTGGTCAAAGGGAGCGGTCTGTAAAACCGTCGGCTCAGCCTACGCAGGTTCAAGTCCTGCACCTGCCACCAAAAGCAAAAAGAGCCCCTGACCAGCAGAGATGCCGGTCAGGGGCTCTTTCGTTCATGTCCGGCCATGTCCGGCCGTCACTGGCTGTCTACGGCTGGCCGTTCCCAATGCGTTCCCAAGCAATCAGGGCTGGGTCGCGGTCCAGATTCGACGCATCGCCTCGTTCTGCTGGCCATGGATGCATTTGGCGTAGACCTTCAACAGGACGTCCACGCTGTGCCCGGCCCACTCGGCGACCTGGGGCGCCGGGACAGCAGCGTTGAGCCAGGTGGACACGGCAGCGTGCCGTAGGGCGTAGGGCACATCCATGAGCGGGGAGGCGGCTTCCTCAGGGGTGAAGGCGGCGGCCCGCGCTTCGTGGAAGACCTTGAGATAGGACCGGTCGGTCATCTCACCGCCCCGGGGGCCGATGAACACCCGTCCCCCGGGGCCGGTGCCGAACGTCTCCAGGTGCCAGCGCAGCAGCGCCACCAGTTCGGGGTGGATCGGGACCGTACGGGTGTCCCCTTTGGCACGGTGCTTGAGTTCGCGGCGCTCACGGGGTCGGCCGTTGTCGGTCCATCGGCTCCCGGGGCGGGGGGAGGCGCCGGTCAGCCGCATCTCTCCCCATGCGCCCGGTTCGGCGGGTAGCTCGGTCAGGTGGGCGTGGTGCAGGTCGATGACCTCTTCGGGGCGCAGGGCGGCGAAGTACATGCAGCCGAAGAACGCCTTCATCCGCTCTCCGCGCTGGCTGTGCTTGTGAACGGCGGACAGGAACCGGCGGGCCTGCTCGACGTTGATGACCACGCGGGGGTCCACGGTGGTCAGAAGCCGCGGCTTGGTCCACTTCACTGCCTTGAGCGGGTTGCCGATCAGGGGGGTGATCTCCTGGGCGTAGCCCATGGCGTTGTTGAGCGCCATCCGCTTGCGGTTGGCGGTGTTGGCGGCGGCCATCTTGCCGTTCTTCTTCCGGCTGATCCGGTCGAGTACGGCGCGGGCCAGACGAGCAGCCTCCTTGGGATCTTCGAATGCGCTCATCGGGACCGTGTGCTGATCGAGCCACGTCACCGTCTCGACCAGCCCGGCCGGGGGCGGTGCGTCCGGGTCACGGGCGCGGTCGCTGTAGGCCCATCGCAGCGCGGCCCGGATCTCCTCTCGTGATGGGGCGGTCTTGTCCACGTCGATCAGGAGTACCTCGGTGGCGTCGGTGAGCGCTTCGGCGATGCCACGGCGGTGGTTGGCACTGACATAGGACCACTTCGAGTCCACGTAGCTCACGGCGAAGGCGTACCAGCTTGGCGACGGTGGAGCATCGTCCTCCTTGGTCTTCCGCTGCCAAGAGATCGGCAAGCCCGTCTCCAGGTTGAATGCTTCGCCCCGCTTGCTCGCGGTCATCAGCTCGGACCGGAAGGCGTCTGCCAGAGGGTGGGTGCTGAACGTTTGCTTCTGCACCTCGCCAGCGACCTTCCATGACACGCGGTGGGAGGTGACCACTCCCGCAGTGTTCTTGCGCGGCTCGATCCCATGAATCCGCACGTCGTACGTGACGTTCTCCATCAGGCGGCGTCCTCCAGCTTGGTCAGCCACGCTTCGTAGACGGCCCGCCGGATACGCAGCTCCCCATTGGGCAGCTTCTTGCACTTGGGTGCTCGACCCTTGGCCTTCCAGTCGTAGAAGGTCGATCGGGCAATGCCCAGGTCTTTGCAGATGTCGGCGACGGTGAGCATTCCGCGTGGTGTCGCGGTCTCAGCCATGGGTGACTCCTCAGCGATTGTTCAGGCGGGGGCAAGTGGCGTAGTTCTTCCAGCGATTGAGGGAGTCCGCAGGGTTGTGTCCGGTCACTTTTGAGGGGGGTAGCCGTACCAGCCGTACCAGCCTCGTTTTCGCTGGTCAGGGCTGGTACGGCTTGTTTCGTGGTACGGCTCAAGCCGTACCAAGGTCGGGCGCTGGTACGGCTTGAGCCGTACCAGGCTTCAAGCCGTACCGCGTCTGACCTGCACTGTTGAGGCTGGTACGGCTGGTACGGCTCCCCCTCTCAAACGGGAGCATCGTCGCCGGTTCGGGGGCCTTCTCCGGGCTCGATCCGGCCTCGTCGGTGGCGGGGCAGTAGCGGTTCCAGGCGTCGATGAAGTCGATGCGCTGGTATCCCTTGGCCTGCCCGACAGGGAGCGGGAAGCGGATGGTGTCAGAGCGGATGTCGTATTCGCGCAGCATCGCCCCCAGCTTCATCGGGGTCAGCCCGTTGGGGCCGTAGTCGGCCCACGGGGCTTCCGGGTCGGCCTTGAGCCGTTCCAGCAGAACCGCGGTGGGCAGGGCGGCGGTGGTACCGAAAGCCGCGCGGCAGTCGGCCAGCAGCCGGACTCGCGGGGAGGGCTGACCGGCGTCGTCGGCTTCGGCGGTCAGGGCCAGCACCGCAGCGCGAGCACGGTCGGGCCAGTTGCCCCCGGCGTGGTCGGCGACGGCGACGAGGGGTTCCCAGGTGTCGGCGGCCCGGTCCTCGACCGGCATCGGCGGTTCGGCGGCTTCCAAGATGGCCAGGTCGGCGCGCAGCCACATGGACAGTTCGGCGGCCAGCTGGCGCAGCGGCGGCCGGTCGCGCCGGTGCCGGTAGGGCGACACCGTCTCCCCGGGGCTACGCCGACGCATCCGGACGACGACGGCGCGGTCTTCGATCGTGTCGGGCATGGCGCCGATCCCGGCGAGCGCGGCCATGCAGAACGTGGGGATCGACTCGACGCGGTTGGTTGCGGCGTCGTACCGCTTGGCCGGACGGTTGCGCTGGTGACCCGCGTTGAGCAAACCTCTGAGGTCTTCGTTGCCGTCGGCCTTCGGCCCGAAGATCGTGTCAGCCTCGTCGACGAGCATGGTGGGCGGGTCGTCGGAGATGCTGCGGTAGACGGCGGCGCTTGAGCTGTTGACGGTGATGAACGGCTCGTGGCAGGTGGCCTCGACCACGTCGAGCAGCCGGGACTTTCCGCATCGCTTCTCGGGCGCGCGGATCACCAGGCGGGGGGCGTGTGCCCATGCGGGCTGGGCGTGGGTGGCGGCGATCCACAGGGTGACCGCGTCGGCGGCCTCCTCGGTCGGCAGGATGACGTACCGGGTGAGGGAGGCGCGCAGCCGGTCGAGCAGGTCGGCGCCGCTGGTGATGGGTTCGGGCATCGGGTCTCCTGCGGTGTGGGTCGGGGTGGTGGTCATGCGGCGATCGTTCGGGGCCTCTTGGCTCCGGCGCGCAGGCCGGAGGCGACGGTGCGTCGGGTTTCGGCGGGGCTCAGCCCGGCATCGCCCCCCTCCTGTTCCAGCAAGGTCGTGACCTCGTTGCCGTCGAGTTCGCCCCCGGCGACCAGCTGTCCCAGGGCGGTCGCGGCCAGGTACAACGAGCCGTTGCGCTGCCCCTGCGGGGCGGTGGCCACCCGCTGTAGTTCGCGAGTGAGCGCCGCGCGCAGGTAGGCACCCCGCCGGGTGTCGGGCAGGGCCAGGCGCACCGGCTCACGCTCGGGTCGAGGCGGGGGAACAAGCAGCTGGAACAGGAGGGGGGGAAGCGGCGCCGGGGCGGTGTTGTGCAGCACCTCGTAGGGTCCGGTGCCGTCAGGCAGATCCACGTAGCTACCAGGGCCGACGACGTACCCGCCGTGGCCACGGGTGTCGATCAGCCACCCCAGACCGGTGCCCTTGTCGCCTTCGGTGTTGCCCAGGCGGACCCCGTCGGGGGCGGTGTAGTACAGGTGGGTTCCGCCTCGACGGGTGCGGACGGTGAACGTCTCGAACGGCAAGGGCTGGTTGGCGCGTTCGAAGATGAGGGCCAGCGCATCGGCGCCCTCGGTGACCCCCGGCAGGTCCCAGGGGGGCGGGGGGCGAAGCCCCTCCTTCCCGGGTTTGGGGGTGTCGAGGTCAACGACGAGCAGGTTGGACGGGCCGCACGCGATGCCGACGTTCCACGGTGCCCGCGACCACCAGCGGCGGATCAGGCCGGGGTCCGTGGTGGCGTTGGTCTCCCAGTTGGTGAAGCCCTTGGCGGGGGGCTTGTCGTGGACGGCGAGGGGGAAGACGTGCCAGCCGCGGGTGGCGGCGGCCAGGGCGTAGCGAAGCTGGTCAGAAGAGGTGCGGTCGATCATGCGGCGGCCTCGTTTCCGGCCGGTGTGGTTCGGTGGGCGGGCAGGAGGGTGTTCAGGGCGGCGATGGCCTGTTGAGGGACGACGCCATTGCCTAGGGCGTGGAGTTGCTGGGTGCGGGTCAGGCCGGGTACGGCGGTGACCCACCCGGGCGGCAGGCCCATCAGCCACTCGACGAAGACGGGGGCGAGGCGTCGTCGATCGTCAGTTGGCCGGGGAGCGCGGCGGCCCGTGACCGCCTCCCACCGGGTGATGGCCGGGCCGTACTTGCCCCACGCCAGGACTCCGGTGCTTCCTCCAGGCTGGTCAGTTCCCTCGGCAGGATGCCGGAGGTCAGCTCGATCGCCTGTTCCAGGCTCGGAGAGGAGCTGTGCTTCAGCATCGTTCCGCGGCTCGTCCTGGTCGCCGAGACGCGTGGTGTGGGGAGCAGTTCGGCCACTTCGGCGGCCAGGCACAGTCCGTGTGTGCCTGCCTGCTGCGAGGGGGTGCGCCGGGTCTGCCGGTTCTCCGCTGCCGATGCCCGTGGGGTCGGCAGGAGTGCGACCTGGGCTCGCAGGGTGTCGTTGCGGGGGCCGTCGGGTGGCCCGGTCCCGGTGCCCTCCGAGGTGGTGGGGGTCGGCAGCAGCGCCACCGTGTTCGGCAGCTGCCCGGGGTAGCCGGCGCCCTTCCAGTCGCGGGCCGTCGGGGTCGGCAGGCCAGGCCAGCAGGAACCAGCGTTCGCGGCGGTGCGGGGCGCCGACGTCGGACGCGCGTACACATGTCCATTCCGCATCGAACCCGAGGTCGGCAAGCGAACCGAGGACGATGTCGAGTCCGGGACGCCGGGCAACGATCGCTGCCACGTTCTCAAGGAGCAGGAGGCGGGGTCGTAGTACGCCCACGGCGTGGGCGATGGTGAGCCACAGTCCACTGCGGGTGCCTTCCGTGATTCCGGCGCCGTGCCCGGCGTATGACAGGTCCTGGCAGGGGAACCCGGCGGTCAGCACGTCCACCGGCGGCACGGTGGTCCAGTCGAGGGTGGTGAGGTCGCCGAGGTTGGGCGTGTGCGGGTAGTGGTGGGTCAGGATCGCGGCCGGGGCGGGGGCGGGGTCGGCGACCCAGGCCAGGCGGGTGTCGAGCACGGCTGAGAGGGCCAGGTCCAGCCCGCCGTAGCCGGTGCACACCGACCCCACGCTCAACGTCGCGGACGTCGCGGGCGTCACGGAAGCCGGACCTCCAGGTAGACGCGGACCTGACGGCCGGTGCCCCGTGTCGGGTACGGCGCGGACACCTCGATCACGTCGAAGGTCTGGGTGAGGAGGTCCACGGCCTGGGCGGTCTCGTCGGGTAGGCCAAGGAGGCGGATCTTCATACGGTGTCCTTCCTGAGGATCAGGTGGGCGGTGGCCGGAATGCTGGCGTCGGTCAGGCGCTGGCGTAGCTGCCGGGCCAGGGTGATGAGCTGGTCGGCGGCGGTGATTCCGGCGGCGACGTCGAGCGCGACGCCGCGGTCGTGAAGGGCGGCGTCGGGGTGGGCGGTCAGGTAGGCGTCCCAGCGCTCCAGCTGGCCGACCGTGTTGGCCTGGTCGATCAGCACGGCCACGGCGGCGGCCAGGTCGGCGCCCTCGGGCAGGCCGACGCGGTCCCAGTACAGATGCCGGGCGAGAGGGTTCGGGGTGGGGTAGTCGGCGGGCGGGTCCTGACGGGTGGGCCTGGTCAGGCAGACGCTGCAGCGGTCGCAGATCTGCCCGCCCTGGAAGTGGACGCCGGTATACGGGTCGAGCCACGGCTGTGGGGTGTAGGGCTGGTGGCCGAAGGCGGCGCATGCGCGGGCGGCGGTGCAGTCCCGGCAGCGCCACCGCTCGGCGTCGGCCGGGATGTCGAGGCCCGGGGGTTCGGCGTCGTGGGCGCGGCTCCAGCCGCTTTCCTCCAGGGCACGGCGGGCGGCCTGAAGGGTGGCGAAGTGGATGTCGCTGTCGTCGTAGCCGAACGGGGCGGCGCAGTCCAGGCAGGCGGCCAGGACACAGGTCGCGGTGATGAACGTCGGACGAACGGTGTCCGGGGCGGGCATGGGTTCTCTCCTTTCGGGTCAGCGGACGTTGAGCAGGCGGGCGCCGGGGCGGGCGCGTTCGCCGATACCGGTGCAGTCGGGGCATCGGCCGTTGGAGCGGTAGATCAGGGCGCTTCGGCGGTAGCCGGTGCCGCGGCAGGGGCGGCAGATGGCATACGGCCGTCGGGTCAGCAGGCGCCGGTATCCGAGGAGGGCGGCGGCCAGTACTGACACGAGCAGGAGGACGAATGTGGTCAGGTGGGCGACGGTGACGACGGCGAGGACTAGTAAGAGCGGGACGGCTTTGGGCATGCGAACCACGACCTTCGACGGCGGTGACAGAAGAGAGGAGAGGGGTGATCAAACCCGGCTTGCGGTCACGCTGAGTAATTCAGGTGAAGGGAGTCCCAGGGGTACAGGGTGTTGGGGGTGTTGGGGGTGTGAGAGTCGGTCAACACGAGGGGGTAGAGGGCTTCCAGACCGGTCGCCCGGGGTACCCACGGGGGTCCAACACCCCTCCAACACCCCTATGTTTGCGCTGTTCAGGCGGGTGTGGGAGTCCAACATGGGAGGGTGTTGGGGTGTTGGACTCCCACGTGGGAGTCCAACACCCCTGCACGGGTCATCCGGAAGCCTCTGGGGCGATGGGAGGCTCACCGCGGTTGATACGGTCCGTAGCCGCCAGGATGTCGGTCAGGGCGTAGCCACGCCTGGCCTTGCCGCCCCGCTGGAAAGGCTGGTCCATGGGGGTGATCCCATACGGGCGCAGTGCGTCGGCCAGCGCCAGGACGTCGGGCTTGATGGTGCCGTCGGCATCCTGGGTGACGATCCCGAGCGCATCGGCCAGGGTCTCCGAGTGCATCCGGTCATCGCGCGCCGCCGTGAACGCCTGTCGAACCCGCGCGACGATTTCCGGGAGAGGCTGGGCAGGAGACGGTGCCGAGTCGGCGATGGGGTGGATCTGTTCGGCGCGCAGGGGGCGGCGGGGGTCGGGCCAGTTGGCGGCGTCCGCCATCGAGGCGGGGGCCTGGCGGCGTTGGATCAGGGTCAGGGGGTCGGCCCAGGTGCTGGCGTCGGCCCCGCCGGGCAGCATGGTCAGGTGACGCCCGGCCGGGCGCTCGACGGCGTTGCCGGGCGGGACGGCGGGCAGGTTCGGGGCCTCCTCATCCCCGTCGTGGTCGTCGGTGTTGTTGGCGCGGTCGGTGAAGGTCCGGCACATCCGGTCGTAGCGGGCGGCGTAGGCCGGTCCAGCGGCCTGAGCGGAGGCGGCATCCAGGTCGGGGCGGATGCTGGCCACGGCCAGCGCCGCCTCCTCGATCTGGGCGGGCAGCACGTTGTAGGCCCGGAATGGTCGCGGGGTCGAGCCGTCGAAGGACAGGAAGCCGGTTCCCTTGCCCGCGAGTTGTTCCAGGCTGAGCTTGCCGCCGGTCGTCCAGCCGAACATGTGGCTGAGTTCTTCCTGGTCAGGCCCATACATCTGGATGCGGACGCCGGACTGCTTGCGCATGTTGACCGGGACCAGGTCGCCGGTCGGTCGTAGGGAGGACAGGATGATGTTGACGGCCTCGTTGCGGCCGATGTTCTGGAGTTCCTCGACGAGCTTGCACAGGTCCCGGTCGCCGACGGCCTGGGCGCCCTCGTCGATGACGATCGTGATCTGGGGCAGGTCACTGGAGACGGGCAGCAGGTTCGTGTTGTGCTGCCGCTTGAGCTTCCGGTAGCTGGCCTTGCGGTGCTTGGCGATCTCGATCCCGGCGGCCAGCATGACCTTTCCCTCGGCCAGGTTCGGGGCGGCCCAGTCGATCGGGCACCGCTGCACCCGGCCGTTAAGCCACACGTCCACCCATGGTTGGGTCAGGCCACCGCCGTTGAGGTCGAGGTGCCAGATGAGGTTGTCGCGGCAGCGGCCCAGCGCTACCGAGATGTCTTGCAGCAGGGTGGTCTTACCCGAACCGCGTTTGCCGGAGATCAGCCCGGCCTCTTCACGCACCTCGACCCCGGCCGGGTCGCTGTTGGAGTACTCGCCCAGGACGATCGGGTCGAGGATCGAGCGGGGGCTGTAGTCGGCCGGGTAGCCGACCGTCTGGCCCAGCCGGTTGACGGTGGAGACCCGCAGCACCACCCGGGACCGGCCCTGGCCTTCCACCCCGAGGACTTCGACGCTGCACCCTTCGGGCAGGTCAGCGGCAGTGGCCAGAGACTCGGCGCGGCTGGCCAGATCGGCGCGGGTGGCGCCGCTGGGCGGCAGGGTCAGGAACACGTCATACCCGGCGCCGTTGGGCCAGGTGGTCACGTCGGTCACGGTGACCGCCACCCGGCAGATCCGGCGAATCCGCTCCTCCCACTCGATGCCCAACCGGGCCGTGGAACGCAGCACCAGCGCCGAAGAGGGGCGACCGGAAGCCGGGCGGGGGACCGCCCGGCCGATGGAAGCGGTCATCCCGGCGACCAGGGCACCGACACCGAGTGAAGCCCAGGCACCTTGCGTCCAGGGGGTGGTGATGAGGGTGTAGGTCCACCAGGCGCCGCCCCCGATCCAGCAGCCCAGCCGGTACAGCAACGCGCTTGGGCCGTGGTTGTGGTGGGCACTGACCAGGACCGTGCCCAGCGCCCCGGCGGCGGTGGCCACCCCGCCCCAGAGCGGCGACAGCCCGGCGGCGTGGCCGACGGTCGCGGCGGCGGCCAGGGCCAGCGTGCCCTGCACGGTCGCCGAGACGGCGCCGCGCGGTTGAAGGGACCAATCGACAGCAGGACGTTGGGCGTTCTTGGCCGTGGTCGTGCCCACCAGCGTTCTCCTTTCTCGTCTCGGTCAGGGGGCGGTACGCCGCTACATGCGGCCGACGTCCCACTTCGGCTCGCCGGTGCGGGGGGCATCCCCGCGCGCCAGGTCGGCGGCGTGCACGGTGCGGAAGACGGTGACGACCTGCTCAGCGAGCGGCACGAGCTGCGCCATCGCGGCGTACAGGTCGTGCAGCGCCTCCCCCACAGGCGCCTCAATCGGGTACTCACCCGACTGCAGCCGCATGGTGTACGTCCGCAGGGCCAGGGCGACGTTGGCGGGGATCTCGGGAAGCTGCTCGATCTCTCGGGCGACGGTCCACATGTCGTCCGGGGCGTAGCCGGACGCGGCGGCGTTCAGTTCGGCGGTCGCGGCGGCCAGCGGGTTGTTGCTCACGGTTCTCCTCCTGAAGGCGGTCGGTGCGGTGGTCGGGGCCGGACCCGTGGGGGCATCGGCCGTGGTCGAGGTGGGCGTGTTCTCGGTGGCCGGTTCGGGGTGGCGGGTGAAGCGGATGCGGTAGCCGCACGGGCACTCGACGGTGTGCGTGTCGCCGACCCGTGCGACGGTGATCGTGTGCGTCGCTTGGCATCGGGGACAGGTGACGGTCGCGGTGATGGGCAGTTCGCCCTCACCGCCGTGCACCACGCCGGGGCTCTCGGCGTCGGCCGTGGTGTCGTCGGCAGGGGTGTCGGCCGTTGCGTCGGGGGTGGTGTCGTCGGCCGAAGTCTCGGCGGGCTCGGTGGCGCGGGCGGCTTTGCGGGCCTTGTAGCGGCCGACGATCCAGGCCAGCAGGGCCATCACGCTTGCGGTCAGCGGCGCGGCCCGGCCGCCCAGCACCGCGGCGCCCCGGCGACGGGCGGCACGAAACCCCTTGGCCTCGCGCATGGCTTTCCAGGCGGCCGAGTAGCGGCGTCCGCTGCGGCGGTCCACCCACGCCCCGGCCTTCTTGGCCTGCCGTGCAGCGGCCCGACCGCCCGCGCGGGCCAGACGCCCGGCGTGGCCGAACGCCTTGCCCGCCTTGCCTTTGGTGACCTTGTTCGCCCAGGCCGCGGCTTTGCGGGTCTGCTGGACAGCACTACCTCCGACCTTGCGGGCATGGTGGCCGAAGGCCCGCCCGACCGTCCGGGTAGCGGCGCTGGCCTTTTGCGCGGCCCGTTGCACGGCCGGGGCTTTCGGCGTCTTGCCTGCCTTCGTCCGGCCACCGCCACCGCCGGGCCCGCCCGAACCTCGGCCCGAACCGCCCAGCAGACCGCCTCCTCGGCCGCCCTTGCCGAACAGGGACCGACCGCCGCGTCCTGCGGAGGACCCACCGAACAGGCCCCCGCCATGGCCGCCGGAACGGCCCGACGAACGACCACCGGGCGAGCGGCCACCGCTGAACAACGCGCTGGCCACCCCGCCCCGGGTCCGGCGTCCGGAGGAACCCCCGTGGGACGACGACCGTGACGGGCTCGGCTGGTGACCGCCCCGGCGGGTGTTCTTGTGGTAGCGGTGGCGCAGGTAGGCCACGGTGCCGCCCCCGGCCAGCACCGCACCGCCCACCAGGCCGGGCAGGCCTAGCATCTGGTAGATGGCGCCCAGCGCCACCGCACCACCGGACAGGCCGCCCGTGGCCAGATGTGCAGCAGGGATGCCCTCGGGGCGCTCCCTGGCCGGGGCCGGTTCGGGGGCGGACGGCTCAGCCGGGGCGGGGGGTTCGGTCGGCTCGACGGGGCCGGGGTCGGCGGGCGGGTTGGTGGTCTCGGCGGGAGTGCTGCTCATCAGCTCACCTCCAAATCGAACAGGTCCAGCTGACCCGCGCACAGGCCGCACGGCTCCCACAGCGAACAGTCGTGGGTGCGCGGGATGCGGCACTGCTGGTCGGCCGGAACACGAGGCAGCGACATGACGTGCTGGTTCAGGTCCACCAGGGCCATCCGGCGGGCGGCCTGCTCCTCGCCGGTCGCTCCGCAGGGGCACGTGAACCGGTAGACGGTGCCGACCTGCCCGGCGGTGCGGGTGATCGTCGGCCGGTGCCGGACCGGCGCGGACGCGGCGGCCATCACGCACCCTCGACCAGGGCGTCACGGACGTCGCGGGCGACGTCCATGCCGCACCGCAGCGCCCGGCGAATCGCGGCAGCACTGGGGAACGGCGGCAGCTGCCCGGCCTCGATCAGCCGTCGCGTCTCGGCCAGCTCGGGAGCGAAGTCGGCCTTACCGTCCCCCTTACCGGGGTTACCGGACTCCTCCTCGGCCGGGCCTTCCGGAGGGGTGTTTTCCCTGTACGTAAGGCCAGTAAGGGCATCAGTAAGGCCGGGGGCGGGCAGGGTCGCCAGGACCGACCACAGGGTCGGCAGCAGCCAAATCGCGGTCACCGCGCCGAGTGGCCCCAGCGCATGCACGAGCAGCGGCAGCAGGTCGAACCCGGACCACTGGAGCGCGGGCCAGCAGTTGAGCACGAGCGTCAGCCCCAGCAGCAGGGCTTCGGCTTTGAACAGCTTGCGGCCGTGCGGGCTGCTGCGATCGACCGGCCGCCCGCGCATCGCGGCGTAGGCCTGGACGGCGACGGCGGCCAGCAGGGGCAGGCTCAGGACCGGTTCGACGCCGAAGGCGGCCCACCAACCGGCCGTCCCGGCGTCGAGGGCGAGCCCCTTGGCGACGCTGGCTTGTACGCCGATGGAGGAGATGCCCAGGGCGATGGTCGCGGCCGACATCGCCATGACCGTGCTGATGCGCCGCATGCGGGCGTCGGTCCAGGCCAGGGTGGTGGGGTCCTGGCTCAGTGCGTACAGCCGCGCGGCTTCGGCCACCCTCGCGCGGCGCTTACGCACTCGGGCGGTATCGACCAGCAGCGGCGCATTGTCGGCCTGCAGCTCGACGAGGCGGCGGGATTCGGCGACCCGGGCGCGCAGCTCACGAACGCGCCGGGTCTCTCCGTCCTCCTCAGCTGGGGCCGCGGGGGGAGCCGGGTCGGCTGTGTCGTTGGTCGGGGCCGGGTCGCGCAGCGCGGCGACCCCGGCGGCGTAACGCTCGATCTCGGCCAGTCCCTGGGCGATCTCTTCCGGGGACGGTTCCGGGGAGGGGGCGGGGATCGCGGTGCTCATCGCCCACCCCACAAGGCCGCGAGGGCCATGATGGCGAGCCAAAGACCCACGACGCAGATCAGGGTGCTGAGGAAGCTCATGCCGTCGCCCCCGGCAGGGGCAGGACGTTGGGCTCAGCGGAGAAGAACAGGACGTTCGCGCCGTGCCCCTTGCCCGGCATCTGGTCCAGCGCCCAGGACAGCAGGCCCTCCCGGGTCGATCGGCCGCCCACGTCGAGCGTCCGCATGAGGGTCCACTGCTCGAACCCTCCGCTGTGCATCGGCTGGGAGATGGTCAGGATGATCAGGAACGGCACGGTCGTGGGAGCTTCGGGCTGGTGGCTCATCGGTGCACCTCCGGAACGGGGCGGGTGATGTCGCGGTGGCCGGTCCACATCCGGTAGAGGGCGGACACGGCGGCGATGTCGGGCAGGTCCTTGGGGCGGAGCGCGGCGCGCTTCCAGGCCAGGACGTCACCCAGGCGCATGAAGGGCAGGCCGTCGATCGTGTCGGCGGTGGCGATCAGCCGGTCACTCGACCATCCGGGCGTCCACCGGTCGAAGACCTCGATGTCGGCGTGCGGGTGGTGGATGACCTGGCCGTGCCCGGACGGGGCCGGGCGGGGGGTGCCGAGTGTGGTGGCGATGTCCCAGGCCGGGCCGGTGGCCAGCACGTCGAGGTCGCCCATGCGGTCGCGCAGGCCGCGCACGTACAGCGCGGCCGATCCGCAGATCACATACGAGCCGTGGGGCAGACGCAGGCCGGTCAGGGTGGCGAACAGCCCGGCCGGGTCGGTCAGCAGGGGCAGGAACATCTCAACCCCCGGAGGAACGGGCCAGGCCGCGGCAGGTACGGCAGCCGTGCAGGCGGCGGGCGCCGTGGGTGCGGCAGCGCTGGACCTGGCCACCGGGGCCGGTCGAGCAGCGCGGGCACCCGGTCAGCGCGGTGTGACGGCGCGAGCAGGCCGAACACTGGAAGCGGGCCATGTTCACCCCTCCTCGTCGTCGCTGGCTGGGGCTGGGGCTGGGGCGGAGGTGGTGGGGGTGGGTTTGCCGGTGGCCTGCCGGGCGGCCCAGTCGGGGACGGGGCCGAAGGCGGTGGCCAGGGCGGTGCCCATCGCGATCCACAGCGCCCACGCCTCGTCGGCGTTCAGACCGAGCCGGGCGTTGCCGACGCACAGGTACACCGCGTACGAGCCGCCGGTGCGCACCGTGACGCGGGTCGTACCGGACTTGTTCCACGGCGCCGGGGCCAGGACGGAGAAGTAGCGCTGTTCCATGTCAGGCCACCCACTGTCCGAACTCGTCCGCCTGGTCGAGGTCGGCGGCGTCCTCGGCGATCTGCTCGGGCGTGCGGCCCGCCCAGATGCCGAAGGAGGGACGGACCTCAGCGGCGTACAGGCCGCAGAACAGGCGCGCCGGGCAGGTGGCGCACACCTCGCGGGCGATCTCCTCGCGGGCGGCCTGTTCGCTGGGCGTCTCGGCGCTGTGCTCGGGGCCGGTGTGCAACTGCGGGTCGTAGGCGCACTCGGGGACCGGCGGCTCGCCCTCGACCCACCAGGCCGTGTCGAGCTGCTCGTCGGTCATCCGGGACGGGTGCAGGGGCGGGGCGACCTGGGCGCCGTAGGCGTCGGCGTAGACGCGGGCGACGGCGCCCAGGTCGGTGCCGCTGTGGTTGGTCAGGTTGGTGGTGCACACCGTGCCGAACCGGCCGTCGGTGCGCTCGACCACGGCCAGACGCGCCGTGGCGGGCAACGACGGGTCGCACAGGCGTAGGCCGTCGGTGATGGGCTCGACCCCGACCGTGTGGCGGTTCGGGGTGGTGGTGTGCAGGCGCGCGAGGTTTGCCATGATGGCGAGAACTCCTGACTACTGAAGGTGGGATGGGGTTGTCCGGGGCGGTGCGGCTCTTGGTGGGTGCGCACCGCCCCGGATCAGTGACGGGCGTTGGGCGGGTCAGCTGGCCATCACGGTGGAGATGTGGCCGTTGGCGCACTCGCCGGTGTACAGGCCCTTGAGGTCGTCGCTGTAGCCGATGGTCGGCTGACCGCACGAGCAGGTGTAGGCCATCGTGAACCGGGCGTGGGGGTTGGTCCGGTACACGGCGAAGTCGACTTTCTTACCCATGAGGTGCTCCTCAGCTGGCTTGCGCGGAGTTGTTGCCCTGGCATATGGGGCAGGGGTAGGGGCCGGTGCCGGGGTTCCAGATCTGGCCGTTGCGGCAGTCCGACGGGCAGTTGTCGGACTTGGCCGGGGTCGCTCGGTGGAGCATGATGAGTACGCTCCTTACGGAGTCGAAGGGGGCGGCCTCACGTCTTGGAGGATGGGGAGGCCGTCCCCGTGTGAGTTACCGGCCAGGTGGCCGGAGCGCCCCGGCAGGGAGTCGAACCCTGCCTTTCGACCATCGGGGCTGGTAGAGCGTTAGGGCGGGTCAGAGGCTGGTGAGGAAGGCCGCGAGGCTTTCCGCGACGGCGCCGAGACCGGTGATGGCCCTCGTGGTGAGGTCAGCGGCTTTCGCCGGGTCACGGACCACGACGAACAGCGCCAGCGCGATCACGAGGACACCCAGCGCGCGACGCCAGGGGTGCGAGGAGGGGTGCATGGGGCGGGTCTCCGTTCAGCGCGCCGTGACGTAGTTCCGGCGAGGGCCAAGCACCCGGCCGGAGACGGAACGGGCCTCCACGATCAGCGCGCGAGGGGGCATGTCGTGGGCGACGAGGGTGGTGATGCTGCCGGAGGTCGAGGTGGCGCAGAGGCGGCCGGGCAGGGTCGCGGTCACGGTGATGTCGCCGGAGACGGTGGTCAGCCGGGCCGACCCGCCGAAGTCACGGATGCTGATATCGCCGCTGGTGGTTCCCAGCACGGCGACCGTAGTGAGGCCCATCCGGATGTTGCCGGAGACGGTCTGCACGCTGGCCGTGTCCGTCTTCGAGGCGCGCACGTCACCGGACTTGGTGGTCGCGGAGAGCGCGTGAGCCTCAGCGACGTCCAGGGTCCCGGAGACGCTGTCGAAAACGACGATGCCCAGGGAGCCGCAGGTGAGGACCCGGGCGGAACGGGTCTTCACCCGTAGGTTCGACCCGCGCGGCAGGCGGATCGTGGCGCGCACGTCCCCACGGCCGGCGACAACGGCGCCATCGCCGAGAATGACCGTCCCGGCCCCGTCGATGACCAGGCCGGTCACAGTTCCGGTGACCACCGTGTGTCGGCTGATCACGGTCACGGTGTCGCGCCCGGAGGCGGGGAGGTTCAGGCGTACGGCGGAGCCGCGGGTGGTCAGGGTGGCGTCCGCGATGGCGCGGGCGGCCGAACCGTTGACGGAAGCTTCAAGGGTGATCTCGACGTGGTCGATGTCGTCGGCGATCACCTCGGCGTACCCGTCGGGCATGGCCAGCTCGAAGACGAGATCGGGCGGGCTCGGGACGGACAGGGTCCGTGTGGTCATGGTCATGAGTGCTCCTTGATGGAGTACGGATGATGGTCAGCGCAGGGACGAAGCCCCACGCGGGCCGCCTTGTGTCGGGCGGCGGTGGCCCTCTTGCTTCTCTGTTGAGTTCTCAAGGTGCGCGGGTGCGTCTGGCCCGTCGGCTAGAGCGGGTCCGGCAGCGTGGCGCGCGGTCCCGTCGGACCGCCTTCCAAGTGCTCCCGGCTGTGCAGGGCTTGCTACGCCAGGAACCTAACAGTTGGATGGCTTATCTATCAACTGTTAGGTCTCAAGATCTTTTTATTGGGCCTCTGAACAGGGAAAATGCGCCCCTATCAACTGATAGGTAGGCTGGTGGTGCACCCGACCGGCGGAAGGATCATCGGCACATGACGACCCCGCGAGAGCGGCTCAATCGCTCCCAGTCCCTGCATCAGCAGGTAGCCCGCAACATCCGCAACGACATCGAGGCTGGTGTGCTTCGACATGGCGAAGCGCTGCCGTCATCACGTGAGCTGGCGCAGGAGTGGGGGGTTAGCGTCTTCACGATCACCGAGGCCATGAAGGTGCTGGCCGAAGAGGGCATCGTGGTCAACAAGTCCAGATCCAAGCGCGTTGTCAACGCTCCTGATCAAACAATCAGGAATGACCTACGCGCACAAAACCCGCACGTAATTATTATTGGCGGATATGCGGGCAGCGGAAAGACCGAGCTGGGCAGGATTCTCGCTAGAGAAACAGGCTGGTCCATGCTCGACAAGGACACGATTACGCGCCCTGTTGTTGAAGCCGCCCTAGAGATTCTTGACCTCTCCCCGAATGACCGCGAATCCGAGGAATATTTCACAAGAATACGCCCTCGCGAGTATGAAGCACTGATGGCGGCAGTGGAAGAGAATCTGGCCTGTGGCAATAGCGTCATTGCAACCGCGCCGTTCATTCGGGAGTTTAATGACGCCGCATGGCTAGCGCGGACAGAAGCTTCCTTTGCTTCCAAAAGTGCGACAATATCGCTGGTCTGGGTATATTGTGACCCGAATACCATGCACACCTATATCCGGCATCGGGGTGCGGCACGTGACGCAGCGAAGCTGGGGAATTGGCCCGGCTACCTGTCGAGCATTGACGTGGAATTCCGTCCGGCTGTTCCTCATAGCGTGATCGACAATAGTGTGTCCAGCGAGCCCTTGCAGAATCAGGCACGCAATCTCCTTAAGGAGATTCTCGATGCGAAGGAAGGCTGATGCCAGGCATCATCCTTTACGGCCCCCCGGCGGCTGGGAAAGACACGATCACGACGGAACTCGAAAAGCTTGATAGGCGGTATCAGGCGTTCGCCCGACTCAAATCCGGAAGCGGCCGCACTCGCGGATATCGCATCACGACCGATGCCGCCATTGCGGAACTCCGGGAGGAGGGCGGTGTCATCTGGGAAAACAGCCGATACGGGGCTATATATGTAGTCGATCGTCCCGGGTTGACACAAAGCCTCGAAGGGGGAGTTCCCGTGGTCCACCTTGGACAGGTCGAAGCTGTCAGCAGGATTACCGAATTGATTCCTGACAGGTGGCTGGTGGTGTCCCTTTGGTGTCCCCGGGACGTAGCTGAGGAAAGAATTACCGCCCGCGGATCGACCGACCTAGCGGAGCGACTGCATGCCTGGGATGCAACAGATCCTCTCGTCAGTGCGGACCTAGCCATTAACACAGCCAAGGTTGCACCCGAGAAAGCGGCGCAACTGATCGACGCTGAGGCTCGCAGGGTTGTGGACCTGTAAAATACGTGCTTATGCAGCGGCTTGCGCTCTTTGATCTGGACAACACCCTTGTCGACTTGGATCGAGCCTTTGCGGTGTGGGTAATCGAATTCGCTGATCTACATGGATTGGGCTATGAAGCGGTTGATCTGATGATGTCGTTAGACCGGGAAGGCTACCCCCATCGTGAGGTGTTCTTCGCCAAGGTTCGCGAACACTTCGCTCTGTCTGAACCGGCCGGAGAGCTGTGGAGGCAGTACCGCCAGCGCATGCCGTACCTCGTTCGCTGCCCACCTGAGGTCAAGGACGGCCTTTTTCGACTTCGCGCGTCCGGCTGGAAAGTAGCCATCGTCACTAACGGGACGGCAGACAACCAGCTCGGAAAGATTCAGCAGACGGGGCTATCCGAGGTAGTGGACGCCTATGTGCTCTCGGGCATTGAGGGAATTCGCAAGCCAGATCGCAGGCTGTTCGAGATCGCAGCCGAACGATGCGGCATGGATCTCTGCGTTGGGGGCGGGTGGATGATCGGAGACAACCTTGTAGCCGACATCGCTGGGGGATGCACAGCAGGTCTCCGCACGATTTGGATCGACCAGGGGAAATGGCCCGGTCGTGAACATGGGGCAGACTACGTCGTCGCAGACGTACTCCAGGCGATGGAAGTTCTGCACCGAGAGCAGTGAGGTGAACGGCGTGACGGCGGCGAAGGTCCGGCGTACGGTCGAGCCATGGCCAGCAATGACGATGAGGAAGCCCCTCAGCGGCATCGATGCGGCGCCTGCCTGGGTGAGGGCGGTAACTGGGAAGACCGCAACGGAACCGGTCCCAAGCAGTCCGTGTGGGTGAAGTGTCGCGCTTGCCGCGGCACAGGATGGCAGACCGCCACATGACCGATCCACTCACCTGCCCGGAGTGCGCGGGGACCGGCGAGGACCGCAGCCTGCCGGGGTACGTGCTGAAGTGCATGTGCTGCTACGGGCGCGGCGTCGTAGGAGGCCCTGGCGACCCCGAGGAGAACCCACCCCCACCGCCGACCACACCACCTCCCGCGTGGAACCATCGCATCTGGCACGATCCGGCGATCTCCGCTGCCCTGCCGTGCCGCCTCTGCCTTGGGTCGGGCAGGCTCGCCCACGTTGATCGGGTCACCAGGAGCTTGACGACGCTGCCCTGCCGGTGCCAGGCAAGCCGATAGCTCCCGGCCCAGAGACCCTCTTCAGATTCGGGTCATAGCAAGGCAACTGGCCCGCCCCCGTGGCAAGATGAGCACCGAAGATTTTCAGCGAACCTCCCGGGGTTTCTGCACTACCGGAGGTCCGCTGAAAAACAGCCTCAGATCTCCCCAATGATCTGACCGCTGATCTGCAGCTTTACATTGGGGTCCTCATCACCCCTACGAGGGTTCGCAACACTCTTCAGGCGAGAGGGCGAGCGCCTGGACGTGGCGTCCTCATCACCCCTACGAGGGTTCGCAACGACAGGATGAGGACCGGCTGGCCGTCCTCCCATTCGTCCTCATCACCCCTACGAGGGTTCGCAACTCTCGCGGGTCAGGGATGCCCTTGATTGCCGCCCAGTCCTCATCGCCCCTACGAGGGTTCGCAACTTTCCACGCTTACAGGTCTGCGAGATACCGTTTTGCTTCAGGTCCTCATCGGCCCTACGAGGGTTCGCAACATCTTGAGTTCAGGGACTTGATCACTTTGGGAACTGGTCCTCATCGGCCCTACGAGGGTTCGCAACACCGTGATGCGGACGGTGTCGGGGCTGGCGAACTGGTCCTCATCGCCCCTACGAGGGTTCGCAACACCGTCAGCTACAGGATGTACGAGCGCAGCAAACGACTGGTCCTCATCGCCCCTACGAGGGTTCGCAACAAGGTGGTGATGCTCAGGTGGACGGCCTCGACCAGGTTCTCATCAGCCCTACGAGGGTTCGCAACAGCGGCGAGGTCACCTCGGCCTCAAGCTCGAACGCCGGTCCTCATCAACCCTACAAGGGTTCGCAACAGCTGGAACGGCACCAGGTACCCGCCCGCGCTGTCGTCCTCATCAGCCCTACGAGGGTTCGCAACAAGTTGCCGAACAGCTGGCCGAGGATGCAGCGGAAGTCCTCATCAGCTCTACAAGGGTTCGCAGCGCTAAGAAGTCGGGGTCGGCAACGCCAGCTGATGCCAGTCTTTGGGAAGGGCTGTGTCGTATGCGCGTCGCCATAAGTGCTTGGCCGCTCGTCGCTGCTGCGTTTTGGCACGTCAAGTACTGCGCAGCGCCTCATTAGACAGGGCTCTGTAAAACTGCCAGCCAGGCTCTCTGGGCGCTCAGGCCCCGGCCTCCTGGGTTCATACCGATCCGGGCCGTCGGCTTCGCTTTTGGCCTGGCGGTGGACCATCGGCGCGGCCGTCGCTGTCTCCAGAGGGGTCGGTGCGCCAGGAGGCGGAGGAACCCAGAAGGGCGTTGACCCGAAGCATCGGGCGAAAGGTCAATGTCACCGTGCCGGTAGTGCGCCTCTGATCACGAACAACTACCGTTCGTATCTGTTCTAGCACCCTGTGTAACTCTGGTCTCTGGTTGGAGTTTCATGCCCCCACGGCGCACACTGCTGCTCACCACCGCAGCCCTGGCCCTCGCCCTGACCGGTGCCCCCGGCTCGGCATTGGCCGCATCGTCTCCCGCCCCCGCTCACCTCTCCTCCGCCGCGCAGCAGGTACTGCTGAGCCAGGCGGTGGCCGACCTACCGGAGGCGGTCGAGGACCGTACCGGCTACCAAAGATCGTCTTTCAAGCACTGGATCGACGCGGACGGCAACGGCTGCAACACCAGGGCCGAAGTCCTCCTGGCCGAAGCCATCACCCCGCCCACCGTCGAACCGGGCTGCCGCCTCGGTGGCGGAGTCTGGTACTCCTACTACGACAACCAGACCGTGGAGGGCTCCTCCGGCCTGGACGTGGACCACTTGGTCCCGTTGGCCGAGGCATGGGATAGCGGGGCCTCCACCTGGACCGCGCAGCAGCGGCAGGACTACGCCAACTTCCTGGACGACTCCTTCCACTTGGTCGCGGTGACCGCCCGGTCCAACAGATCGAAAGCCGACAAGGACCCGGCCGACTGGATGCCGCCTTACCCGGACGCGCGGTGCCGGTATGCCGCCGAGTGGACCGCGGTCAAGCGGCGGTGGAATCTGTCCGTCGACGAGCGGGAGAAGGCCGCCCTGACGGCGCTGGCCGTCGAGTGCCCCGACGCGACGCTGCCCGACTCGGCCGAGCCCCCAAGCCCGTAGCCGTCGGCCGTTCGTGACCGCCGGTGGCGAGCGCGCGCCTTCGACGTGATCCGCCACCCCGCACCCGGCACAGCGCCCCTCGTGAGCACCCGATCGCGGTCAACGACGTGATGCGGAAAACGATCGGCGGCCGATGCCTGCGAAGGCGGCACACCGCGCCATCTGCGAACACACCTCGAAATCGTCCGGACGCCGGAAACAGTGACCCGGCGGTCCGGGTGTCCGACCGTACCTCTCCCAACAGAGCGGAGTTCTTCGTGTTGTTGCCACACCGATCCCGGTCCGCACTCGCCGCGCTGGCCTACACCCTGACGGCGCTGCTGGCCGCCTCGGGCACCCAGGCCGTGACCACCACCTCGGCGCACGCCGCCGACGGCGCGTACCAGGCCGTCACGCAGACCGCCAACACGCAGTGCGTCCGGCCGGGGCAGCACAACTACCCCGTCGAGTACTACTGGAAGAACATCATCGGCTTCCGGCTCGGCAACGGGAACATCTCGGTCACCACCTCCCCGTCCCTGTGGGGCGGGCAGATCGCCCCGGGTAGCACCTTCACCCTCACCCTGCGCCACCAGACCGCCAAGTGGCCCTTCGTGGTGCGCTCCTACACCACCAGCTGGGACATCTCCTCCCTGCTGGCCAACGCCACCGTCGTCTCCCAGTCCGGGGTGGGCGTCATCAGCGGCAACACCCTGTCGATCACCTCGCCCGGCTCCAAGACCGACCCGGCGGCGAAGGTCATCACCTTCCGCGTCAAGCCGGGCACCGTCGGGCGGAGCATGACCATCCGGCCGACGGCGATCAGCAGCGTCATCGCCCTTCCCGGCCAGCTCGGCAACAACACCCAGGCCCCGCCGATCCGGATCGTCAACGGCAACTCCATCTCGCCCACCAACGCCGTCAACGACACCGCCACCACCGCCGAAGCCACCGCCGTCACCGTGCCCGTGCTGGCCAACGACACCGGGACCGCGCCGACGATCACCAGCGTGACCCAGCCCCGCCACGGCACCGCGACGATCTCCGGCAACACCGTCATCTACAAGCCCAACCCCGGTCTGGGCGGCACCGACACCTTCACCTACACCATCACCACCGCCTGCGGAACCAGCACCGCCACCGTCACCGTCAACGTCACCTGCGCCCGCGAGCCGATCAATCTTGTCAACGGCAGCTTCGAGACCCCGCGGATCACCGGCGGGTACCAGATCCTGCCCGACGCCTCGGCCAACCCGGCCATCGGCTGGCACACCACCGCCTCCGACCGCCAGGTGGAGCTGTGGAACTCCGGCTTCCAGGGCGTCCCGGCCGCTGACGGGCAGCAGTTCGCCGAGCTCAACGCCAACCAGGCCTCCACCCTCTACCAGGACGTGCCCACCGTTCCCGGCACCACGATGACCTGGTCGCTGTATCACCGGGGCCGGTCGGGAACCGACGTGATGCGGGTCCGCATCGGCACCCCGGCCGCGACCGTCCCGCAGACCCCGAACGGGGCCTCCTCGCCGGAGATCTCCGACGGCAACACCGCCTGGGGCCACTACACCGGCACCTACGTCGTGCCCGCCGGGCAGACCGTCACCCGTTTCGCCTTCGAGTCGGTCTCTGCCGCCGGCGGCAACGCGGCGATCGGCAACTTCCTGGACGGCGTGGTCTTCCAGACTCCGCCCTGCCGCCCCATGAACTGACACGCCCGCACGACCCGACCACCCCCGGGGCGAACCGCACACCAGCGGCAGGCCGCCCCGGGGGCTTTCCATGAACGGTCTTCACCGCCACCCGGCCGCGAAGACCCGGTGAAGGAGCTTTTCTGTGAAACCTCGTGTTGTCCTGCCGTTGCTGCTCACTGCCGCGTTGTCGCCGCTCTTGCCGTCCGCTCCGGCCCTCGCCCAGCCGCCGGCCGCCGTCCAGTCCGTCGTCCAGCTCGCCCGGCAGCAGGCGGTCCAGGCCGCCCTCGACGCGATCGTCGCCGCCGGGGCCCCCGGCGCCCTGGCCGAGACCTACGACGAGGACGGCCGCTGGAGCGGCACCGCGGGCACCGGCGATCTGCGCACCCACGCCTCCGTCCCGCGTGACGGGCGCTGGCGCATCGGCAGCGTCACCAAGACCTTCGTCGCCGCCCTGATCCTCAAGCTCGCCGACCAGAACAAGCTCGCCCTGGACGACCCCATCGACCGGCACTTGCCCGGCCTGCTGCCCCACGGTGACCGGGTCACCGTCCGGATGCTGCTCAACCACACCAGCGGTGTCGCCGACTACGCCGCCACCTTCGAGGAGACCCCGGCCGGGCTGCGCCGTCTGGCCGCCACCACCTACACCCCCCGTCAGCTGATCGGCATCGGCACCGGTCTGCCGCCCACCTCCGACCCGGGTGTCCGCTGGGCCTACTCCAACACCGGTTACGCCGCCCTCGGCCTGCTGATCGAGAAGATCACCGGCCGGAGCCTGTCCATCGCCCTCTTCACCCGCCTGCTCGCCCCGCAGGGCCTGCCCGCCACCACCCTGCCCACCACCGCCCGCACCATCGTCGGCCCCCACCCGCACGGCTACATGCGCGACGAGAACAACCGCCCCGAGGACATCACCGCCTTCAACCCCTCCAACGCCTGGGCCGCGGGCGCCCTCGTCTCCACCGCCTCCGACGTCAACCGCTTCTTCGACCGGCTGCTCCACGGCCGGGTCCTGTCCTCCGGTTCGCTCGCCCAGATGAAGCGGACCGTCCCGGTCGCCCCCGGCTTCGCCTACGGCCTGGGCCTGATGAGACTCACCCTCACCTGCGGTACCACCGTCTGGGGGCACAAGGGACACATCCCCGGCTACGCGACCTACAGCTTCCACAGTGACCGCCGCGGCATCACCGTCGCCGCCACCGCCCTTCCCTCCTCGAACGACGCCGCCGTCGACCAGGCCATGAACCAGGCCCTGAACGCCGAATTCTGCGGCTGACGGACAAGCCCGCCTCGGTGGTGGCGGCGTGCAATGTCCGTTTCGGGGGCGGCCATGAGGCGCCTGTTCCCAATGTGTTCCCTGCGGCGGAGCGCGGAGGAGAGGTCGCAGCTCAGGGGTGGTTTGCGTCGGGTCTGTAAAACCGTCGGCTCAGCCTACGCAGGTTCAAGTCCTGCACCTGCCACCAGCAGCGAAAAGAGCCCCTGACCAGCAGAGATGCCGGTCAAGGGCTCTTTCGTCATGTCCGGCTGTCCCCGGTCGTCAACGGCGTTCTACGGGCGTCCGCGTCGTATGCGCGTCGGCGTCAGTCGGCGGCATGAGACGCCCTCAGCGCCGCGCTGATGAGCTTCCGGGCGGTCGCATCCTGACCCACGATGCACTTGGCGTAGACCCGCAAAAGCACGTTCACACTGTGCCCCGCCCACTCGGCGACCTGGGTTGCGGGCACCCCGGCGTTGAGCCATGTGGACACGCAGGCGTGTCGCAGATCGTACGGCCGCTCGGCGAGCGGTGAGGCGGCCTCTGCCTCACCCAGCGCAGCCGTACGAGCCTTCTGCCAGACGCGCCCGTAGACGCTCTCGGACAGCGGGCCGCCTCGCTCGCCGACGAACAGATGACCATCCGGGCTCACGCCGTGCTTGGCGATGTGGCTTCGGAGGACGGCGACCAGGGGCGGCGGGATCGGCACCGGCCGTACGGCCTTGCGCGCCCGGTGTTTAAGTTCCCGTGATTCCCGGCGCTGGCCGTTTCCTGTCCAGTCGGCTCCCACAGCCGGGGCGGAATCGCCCAGCAGGAACCACCCCCATTCATCGCCGTTCCCAGGGGCCGGGAGGTCGATCTCGTCGAGGGTGAGGCCCACGGCTTCCGCGGGGCGCAAGGCCGCGTAGTACATGGCAGCGAAGAACGCGGTCAGCTGATCCATGGTCTTCCCGACCGCGGTCAACAGCGCTTCGGCCTGCTGCGGATTGACCACGCGGCGGGGAGAGATCTCCTCGGCGATCTTCGGTCTCTTCCACTTCACGTTGATCAGCGGGTTGTTGCTTAGCAGCTTCGCGGGGCTCACCGCGTAATCCAGCACGTTGTAGAAGACCGCGCGCTTACGGGCAATGGTGGTTCCCGAGGCGGTCTTTCCTGTCAGGGTCCGGGAAATGCCTTTCAGCGTTCCCAGGATCACGGCCTCATCGGCCAAGGCGGCCACGGGAACCGTGTTCTTCTCCAGCCACGCGACGGCGCGGGCGATGTCCTTTGGCATCTCCCCGGCGGTACGGCGCGGCTTGTGTGCAGCCCACTTGGACACAGCCCGGCGAATGTCCGGCTTGGACGGTTTCCCAGCCCCGGAAGCGACCAGGGAAAGCGTGGCGGTGGCCAGAGCATCAGCGATGGAACGGCGAGTGTTCGGGGCCGCGTCGTCCCAGCGGTGGTCAACGTACTCACACATCAGCGCCCACCAGGTCACCGACTGGCCACGCTGTCCGGCGTACTCGGCGGGTCGCCCCGTAGCCAGGTCGAACGCCTTGCCCTGCCGAATCGCGGTGAGCAGCTCGGCACGGAAGCTCTCGGCGAGCGCTCGCGTGGTGAACGTTTCTCGCCATGACTTCTCGGCGGTGACCCATCGGGCGGTGTAGGTGTTCCCACCCTTATTCCTGTTCGTGAGAACGCGCCATACGCGCACGTCGTAGGTGGTGTTCATCAAGCGGCGCTCTCCAGGGCTTCGAGCCAGTTCTCATAATCGGACAGGTAGATGCGCAGGTCCCCGTTGGGAAGCTTGGTGCACTTGGGGGCGCGGCCCTTGGTGCGCCAGTCGTAGAAGGTGGACCGACTGATACCGAGGTCTTCGCAGATGTAGTCAACGGTGATCTTTTTGGCGCTGGCCCTGGGCATAGGGCGTGTCCTTCCGGTTCCGTGGTCGGTGGCGGGTGTGGTCGAGGGGCTGGGCATCGCGAGGAGTGGGAAGCTGTGTGGCTGTTGTGGGGAGGGCTGAAACATCTCCGCATCTCCGCATCTCCGCAAAGGCGCCTCTGAGCTGCGGGAATGCTTGCGGAGATAGAAAGTTCCGGAGTGCGTCCATCTCCGCAAACGATCTCCATCTCCGCAGCCGGTGCGGAGCTGCGGAGATGGAACTCCGAGGCCGGTCTCTATCTCCGCAAGCGTTTGTGCAGGTAGATGGGCTGTCTGCGGAGTTGCGGAGATGCGGAGATGTTTCAGCGCTTTTCAGTCCGCAGTGGGTGCGGAGCCGGGGTCAGGTGTGGTGCTCGACCCAGAAGACGTTGCGGTCGCCGCGGTCGCTCTTGCCCGAGCGGATCACGTACTCGCCGCGCCACCGGCCGATCTGGCCGGTCAGCAGCCGTCCCAGGGACAGGGCGTTGGGCAGCCGCCCGGAGGAGGTGGTGATGAACTGGCCGTCCCACCGGTCGACCTCTTCGAAGCCGACCCGGTCCGGCTCGCCGCTTTTCCGGAGGTCGGCGGCGGTCATGGGCTGCTGGCCGTGCTGGCGGTGCCAGCAGGACAGGAACGCCCTCCAGCGGCTCTCGTCCTCGTCGATGTCGCGCACGTCGGCGGCGTTGGTCAGGAACCCTTCAATGCCGTGGTGGGCGAGGAATCCGCCCAGGGCTTGGGTCCAGGGGGTGAACTGGCGCATGGCCATTCCGGCGGATCGGGGGGCGCCCTGGCCGGTCCAGTCGAGGACCAGGATGAGCAGGTGCCACAGGACGGTCATCTGGTTGCCCGGCACGGTAATCCACTGGTCGAGGTGAGGGATGCCGAACGTGCTCTGGTCGCGCTGGTCGGGGCGGGGCATGTTCGGGTCGAGGTGCACCCGCACCGTACGGGAGGCCATGTCGCCGCCGACCTGGAGGTTGTTGCCGGTGGCCATCCACAACCGGTCGTTGACGACGGCGACGTTGCGGGAGGCGCCCAGCTGCCGGTCCGACCACACTCCGGCGGTCACCAGCAGGGCCAGGGTTGCGGAGTCGATGACGGTGCCTTCGGGGAGGTTGTCCCAGATGACCACGCCGACCTGCTCGGCCAGCACCGCGGTGATGCTCTTGCGGAGTTCTTCCTCGGCGTCGACCCAGGGCATGATGCGCTGGCCGTAGAGCATGCCGGGGCCGCCGGTCAGGATGGATTTGCCGGAGGCGGGCATGGTGGCGTCGATCATCGCGAACGGGGTCAGCGACCGGGTGAAGTGCCGCAGGATTGGCGTGGCCAGCAGGGCCAGGTAGTTGGCGCGGTCAGCCGGGCTCGCCCAGGGGAAGTCCCGCAGGAACCGGTTCAGCAGGAACGACCTGGCCTCGCGCACCTGCTGGGCGGTGGGCCGGTCGGGGACCGGCGGCAACGCGACCTTGGAGGCCAGGTACAGGCCGGTCGCCGGGTCGTAGCCGGGCTTCTGCAGGAGGGTGCCGTCGCGGCGGAGGATCGGGGCGCCGATCACGCCGCGCAGCGGCGGCAGGTGAGGCCAGGTCTTGCCCGCCAGGACCGAGGCCAGGATCTCCCGGGGTGGGGTGACCTCCTCCTCGACCAGCTCGCTCCCGCCGGAGGCGTCCTTGCGGGAGCGCATCCGGTAGACGTAGGCGTGCTCGGCGAGCAGCCCGGCCAGGGTGGCGGGGGTGATCGGGCTGGCGGTGGTCGGCAGCGGCGAATCCTCGTCAGCCGCTGGGGAGGCGTGGCCGCCGGAGATGGTCTCCATGTGCACCAGGGCGCCGCCGGAGACGTAGGTGTCGGGCAGTAGTCCATCGGCCAGGCGTCGTTTGAGGACCCGGATGGTTTCTGGGCCGGACCCGACCTGCACCTGGGGCGTGTCCTGCTCGGGCTGCTTGGGCGTGGTAGGGGTGGTGCTGGTCATGCGGGAACGCTCCGGGGTCGTCGAGCCCCGGCGCGGAAACCGGAGGCGATGGTACGGCGGGCCTCACCCTCAGATAGGCCCGTACGGATGGCGGCGTCGGTCAGCAACTGGGTGACCTCGCCCTCGGGCAGGGCGCCTCCGGCGACGAGTTGCCCGAGGGCGACGGCGGCGCCGTAGAGGGTGGCGTTGCGGTTGGTGTGGGCGGTGGTCGAGGCCAGGGCGGTCAGGCTGGCGCGGATGGCCGCCGTCAGGTACGCGCCCCGGCGCCCGGAGCGCAGTTCGACCACGACGGGCCGCTGGGGCGGGAGGGGGGCGGGGCGTAGTCGTTCGGTCAGCCAGCCGGGCAGCGGGGCCGGGTCGGCGGTGTGGAGGGGTTCGTACCATCCGGAGCCGTCGGGAAGGTTCACGTAGCTGCCGGGGCCGACGACGTATCCGCCCTCTGCGCGGGTGTCGATTCGCCAGCCCAGGCCGTTGCCCGCCTCGCCGGAGGTGTTGGTCAGGGTGAGGTCGGGTGGGGCGGTGAAGTACAGGTGGGTTCCGCCCTTCCTGGTGCGGACGGAGAAGGTCTCCCACGGCACCGGCTGCCCGGCCTGTTCGCACAGGAGCGCGAACACGTCGGCGCCATCGGCCACCCCGGGCCGCTGCCACTGGGCGGGGACGGGTTCGCCGGGCTTGGGCAGGTCGAGGTCGATCACGACCAGCTTGGAGGGGCCGCAGGAGATGCCGATGTTGAACGGTCGGCGCGCCCAGATCCGGCTGATCACCTCGGGGTTGGTGGTGGCGTGCCGCTTCCACCGGAACCCGGGCAGCGGTGTCTTGTCGCCGATGGCGACGGGGAAGACCGCCCAGCCGCGGGCGGCGGCGGCCAGTGCGTAGCGCAGCTGGTCAGAAGGCGGGAGCGTCACGGGTCTCCTGTCAGGTCAGTGGACATTGAGCAGTCGGGCGCCGGGGCGGGCGCGTTCGCCGATGCCGGTGCAGTTGGGGCATCGGCCGTTGGAGCGGTAGATCAGGGCGCTTCGGCGGTAGCCGGTGCCGCGGCAGGGGCGACAGGTGGCATACGGGCGTCGGGTCAGCAGTCGCCGGTAGCCGAGGAGGGCGGCGGCCAGCAGCGGCACGAGCAGGAGGAGGAACGTGGTCAGGTGGAAGACGGTGACGGCGGCAAGGGCGAGCAGGGCCGGTAAGGCGGCTTTGGGCATGCGAACCACGACCTTCGACGGCGGTGACGGAAGAGAAGAGATGGGTGATCAAACCCGGCTTGCGGTCACGCTGAGTGATTCAGGTGGAGAGGGGGTTCCGGGGCCGGTGGGGTGGGGGTGTGTGGGGTGTGTGGCCCACACAGGGGATGAGGGGAAGGGGGGTCAGGGCCTTCCGGGCGGGAAATCCAGGGGGTTCGTTGCCCCCGCACACCCCCCACACACCCCCTTGTTTTGCCTGGTCAGGCGGGTGTGTGGGCCACACGTGTGGGGGTGTGTGGGCCACACGTGTGGCCCACACACCTACGCGGCTGGCCAGGAAGCGACCTCGGCGGGCACCTCGATCTGGCCGCAGCGGATACGCTCCGCAGCCGTCTCCAGGTGTCCACGCTCGTACCCGCGACCCCGTTGACCGCCTCTCAGGAAGGGGGTGGCCAACGGGGAGACTCCCAGCGGGCGCAGCAGGTCGGCCAGCGCTTGGGCGTCCGGCCGAGGGCCGTCGCTGCTGTCGGAGACGATCCCCAGCGCTTCGGCAAGTTCCGCGCTGTGCAGTCGGTCGGTGCGCAGCTGTGAGAAGACGAGGAGGGAGCGCCGGACAATTTCCGGGATTGGCGCCACGTCCTCCGGCGCGGTCGGAGTTCCGTTGCCGTCGCCGGGGCCGATGGGGTGGATCTGTTCGGCGCGCAGGGGGCGGCGTGGGTCGGGCCAGTTGGCGGCGTCCGCCATCGAGGCGGGGGCCGGGCGGCGTTGGATCAGGGTCAGGGGGTCGGCCCAGGTGCTGGCGTCGGCCCCGCCGGGCAACATGGTCAGGTGACGCCCGGCCGGGCGCTCGACGGCGTTGCCGGGCGGGACGGCGGGCAGGTTCAGGGTCTCCTCCTCGTCGTGGTCGTCGGTGTGGTGGGCGCGGTCGGTGAACGTCCGGCGCATCCGGCCGTAGCGGGCGGCGTAGGCCGGTCCGGCGGCCTGAGCGGATGCGGCATCCAGGTCGGGGCGGATGCTGGCTACGGCCAGGGCTGCCTCCTCGATCTGCTGAGGAAGGATGTTGTAGGCCCGGAACGGTCGCGGGGTCGAGCCGTCCAGGGACAGGAAGCCGGTCCCTTTGCCCGCGAGTTGTTCCATGCTGAGCTTGCCGCCGGTCGTCCAGCCGAACATGTGACTGAGTTCTTCCTGGTCAGGCCCATACATCTGGATGCGGACGCCGGACTGCTTGCGCATGTTGACCGGCACCAGGTCGCCGGTCGGTCGCAGGGCGGAGAGGACGATGTTGACGGCCTCGTTGCGGCCGATGTTCTGCAGTTCCTCGACCAGCTTGCACAGGTCCCGGTCGCCGACGGCCTGGGCGCCTTCGTCGATGATGATCGTGATCTGGGGCAGGTCGGCACTGACGGGCAGCAGGTTGGTGTTGTGCTGCCGCTTGAGCTTGCGGTAACTGGCCTTGCGGTGCTTGGCGATCGCGATCCCGGCGGCGAGCATGACCTTGCCTTCGGCCAGGTTCGGGGCGGCCCAGTCGATCGGGCAGCGGCGCACCCGGCCGTCGAGCCAGACGTCCACCCAGGGCTGGGTCAGGCCGCCCCCGTTGAGGTCGAGGTGCCAGACGAGGTTGTCGCGGCAGCGCCCCAGTGCGACCGAGATGTCCTGCAGCAGGGTGGTCTTACCCGAACCGCGTTTGCCGGAGATCAGCCCGGCCTCCTCGCGCACCTCGGCCCCGGCCGGGTCGCTGTTGGGGTACTCGCCCAACACGATCGGGTCGAGGATCGAGCGGGGGCTGTAGTCGGCCGGGTAGCCGACCGTCTGAGCCAGCCGGTTGACGGTGGAGACGCGCAGCACCACCCGGGACCGCCCTTGGCCTTCCACTCCGAGGACTTCGACGCTGCATCCTTCGGGCAGGTCAGCGGAGGTGGCCAGGGATTCGGCGCGGTTGGCCAGGTCATTCCTGGTGGCGCCGCTGGGCGGCAGGGTCAGGAACACGTCGTATCCGGCGCCGTTGGGCCAGGTGGCGACGTCGGTCACGGTGACCGCCACCCGGCAGATCCGTTGAATCCGCCCCTCCCACTCGATGCCCAGCCGGGCCGTGGAGCGCAGCACCAGCGCCGAAGAGGGGCGGCCGGAGGCCGGTCGGGGGGCCGCCCGGCCGATGGAGGCGGTCATCCCGGCGACCAGGGCGCCGACGCCGAGCGAGGCCCATGCCTCTTGGGTCCATGGGGTGGTGGCCAGGGTGTAGGTCCACCAGGACCCGGCCCCGATCCAGCAGCCCAGCCGGTACAACAGGGTGGCCGGGCCGTGGTTGTGGTGGGCACTGACCAGGACCGTGCCCAGCGCCCCGGCAGCGGTGGCCACCCCACCCCACAGCGGCGACAGCCCGACCGCGTGGCCGACGGTCGCGGCGGCGGCCAGGGCCAGCGTGCCCTGCACGGTCGCCGAGATGGCGCCGCGCGGTTGAAGGGACCAATCGACAGCGGGTTTCTTGGCCGTGGTCGTGCCCACCAGCGTTCTCCTTTCTCGATGCGGTCAGGGGCGGCGCGCCGCGGCTACATGCGGCCGACGTCCCACTTCGGCTCGCCGGTGCGGGGGGCATCCCCGCGGGCCAGGTCGGCGGCGTGGACGGTGCGGAAGACGGTGACGACCTGCTCAGCGAGGGGAACGAGCTGGGCCATCGCGGCGTACAGGTCGTGCAGCGCCTCCCCCACAGGCGCCTCAATCGGGTACTCACCCGACTGCAGCCGCATGGTGTACGTCCGCAGGGCCAGGGCGACGTTGGCGGGGATCTCGGGAAGCTGCTCGATCTCCCGGGCGACCGTCCACATGTCGTCCGGGGCGTAGCCAGAGGCGGCGCCGTTCAGCTCGGCGGTCGCAGCGGCCAGGGGGTTGTTGCTCACGGTTCTCCTCCTGAAGGCGGTCGGTGCGGTGGTTGGTGCGGTGGTCGGGGCTGGACCCGTGGGGGCGCCGGTCGGGGTCGAGGTGGTCGGGGTTGGGGTGGCCTGGTTGGGGTGGCGGGTGAAGCGGATGCGGTAGCCGCACGGGCACTCGACGGTGTGCGTGTCACCGACCCGTGCGACGGTGATCGTGTGCGTCGCTTGGCAGCGGGGACAGGTGACGGTCGCGGTGATGGGCAGTTCGCCCTCACCGCCGTGCACCACGCCGGGGCTCTCGGCGTCGGTCGTGGTGTCGTCGGCGGGGGTGTCGGCCGTCGGGCCGGGGGTGGGGTCGTCGGCGGGAGTCTCGGTGGGTTCGGTGGTGTCGGCGGTGCGGGCGGCTTTGCGGGCCTTGTAGCGGCCGACGATCCAGGCCAGCAGAGCCATCACGCTCGCGGTCAGCGGAGCGGCCCGGCCGCCCAGCACCGCGGCGCCCCGGCGGCGGGCGGCACGAAACCCCTTGGCCTCGCGGATGGCTTTCCAGGCCGCCGAGTAGCGGCGTCCGCTACGGCGGTCCACCCACGCCCCGGCCTTCTTGGCATGGCGTGCAGCTGCCCGGCCACCCGCGCGGGCCAGACGCCCCGCGTGGCCGAACGCCTTGCCCGCCTTGCCCTTGGTGGCCTTGTTCGCCCAGGCCGCGGCCTTGCGGGTCTGCTGGATGGCACCGCCCCCGACCTTGCGGGCACGGTGGCCGAAGGCCCGCCCGGCCGTCCGGGTAGCGGCGCCGGCCTTTTGCGCGGCGCCCCGCCCGGCCGGGGCCTTCGGGGTCTTGCCTGCCTTCGTCCGGCCACTGCCGGAGCCGCCCGAACCTCGACCCGAACCGCCCAGCAGACCGCCCCGGCCGCCCTTGCCGAACAGGGAACGACCAGCGCCACGTCCTCCGGAGGACCCGCCGAACAAGCCCCCGCCCCGGCCGCCGGAACGGCCCGACGAACGGCCACCTGGCGAGTGGCCACCGCTGAACAACGCGCTGGCCACCCCGCCCCGGGTCCGGCGTCCAGAGGAACCGCTGTGGGACGACGACCGTGACGGGCCAGGCTGGTGACCGCCCCGGCGGGTGTTCTTGTGGTAGCGGTGGCGCAGGTAGGCCACGGTGCCGCCCCCGGCCAGCACCGCACCGCCCACCAGACCGGGCAGGCCCAGCATCTGGTAGATGGCGCCCAGCGCCACCGCGCCACCGGACAGCCCGCCCGTGGCCAGATGTGCAGCAGGGATGCCCTCGGGGCGCTCCCTGGCTGGGGCAGGTTCGGGGGCGGACGGCTCAGCCGGGGCCGGGGTGGGGGGTTCGGTCGGCTCGACGGGGTCGGCGTCAGCGGGAGCTGGGCCGGTCGGGGTGGCGGTCTCGGTGTCGCTCATCAGCTCACCTCCAGATCGAACAGGGAGGTCTGGTCCGCGCACAGGCCGCACGGTTCCCACGGCGACCGGCCGTGGGTGCGCGGGGTGCGGCACTGCTGGTCGGCCGGAACGCGCGGCAGGGACAGGACGTGCTGGTTCAGGTCCATCAGGGCCATGCGGCGGGCGGCCTGCTCCTCACCGGTCGCCCCGCAGAGGCACACGAACCGGTAGATGGTGCTGACCTGACCGGCGGTGCGGGTGATCGTCGGCCGGTGCCGGACCGGCGCGGGCGCGGTGGTGGCCATCACGCGCCCCCGACCAGTGTGTCGCGGACGGCGCGGGCGACGTCTGTGCCGCACCGCAGCGCCCGGCGGATCGCGGCGGCGCTGGGGAACGGCGGCAGGTGCCCGGCGTCGATCAGCCGTCGCGTCTCGGCCAGCTCGGGAGCGAAGTCGGCCTTACCGTCTCCCTTACCGGGGTTACCGGAATCGTCCTCGGCCGGGCCTTCCGGAGGGGTGTTTTCCCTGTACGTAAGGCCAGTAAGGGCGCCGGTAAGGGCCTCTGAAAGGCCGGGGGCGGGCAGGGTCGCCAGGACCGACCACAGGGTCGGCAGCAACCAGATCGCGGTCACCGCGCCGAGCGGCCCCAGCGCGTGCACGAGCAGCGGCAGCAGGTCGAACCCGGACCACTGGAGCGCGGGCCAGCAGTTGAGCACAAGCGTCAGCCCGAGCAGCAGGGCTTCGGCTTTGAACAGCTTGCGGCCGTGCGGGCTGCTGCGATCGACCGGCTTGCCGCGCATCGCGGCGTAGGCCTGAACGGCGACGGCGGCCAGCAGGGGCAGACTCAGGACCGGTTCGACGCCGAAGGCCGCCCACCAACCTGCCGTCCCGGCGTCGAGGGCGAGCCCCTTGGCGACGCTGGCCTGCACGCCGATGGAGGAGATGCCCAGGGCGATGGTCGCGGCCGACATCGCCATGACCGTGCTGATGCGCCGCATGCGGGCATCGGTCCAGGCCAGGGTTGTGGGGTCCTGGCTTAGCGCGTACAGCCGCGCAGCTTCGGCCACCCTCGCGCGGCGCTTACGCACCCGGGCGGTATCGACCAGCAGCGGCGCATTGTCGGCCTGCAGCTCGACCAGGCGACGGGACTCGGCGACCCGGGCGCGCAGCTCACGAACCCGCCGGGTCTCACCGTCCTCCTCAGCCGGGGCCATCGGGGGAACCGGGTCGTCGGCCGGGGCCGGGTCGCGGAGGGCGGCGGCCCCGGCGGCGTAACGCTCGATCTCGGCCAGCCCCTGGGCGATCTCTTCCGGGGACGGTTCCGGGGAGGGGGTGGGGATGGTGTTCATGCCGTCACCCCCGGCCGGGGCAGGGCGTTGGGCTCAGCGGAGAAGAACAGGACGTTCGCGCCGTGTCCCTTGCCCGGCATCTGGTCCAGCGCCCAGGACAGCAGGCCCTCCCGGGTCGAGCGGCGGCCCACGTCGAGCGTCCTCATGAGGGTCCACTGCTCGAACCCTCCGCTGTGCATCGGCTGGGAGATGGTCAGGATGATCAGGAACGGCACGGTCGTGGGGGCTTCGGGCTGGTGGCTCATCGGTGTACCTCCGGCGCGAGAACGGGGCAGGTGTCGCGGTGGCCGGTCCACATCCGGTAGAGGGCGGACACGGCGGCGATGTCGGGCAGGTCCTTGGGGCGGAGCGCGGCGCGCTTCCAGGCCAGGACGTCGCCCAGGCGCATGAAGGGCAGGCCGTCGATGATGTCGGCGGTGGCGATCAGGCGGTCACTCGACCATCCGGGCGTCCACCGGTCGAAGATCTCGATGTCGGCGTGCGGGTGGTGAATCACCTGGCCGTGCCCGGAAGGGGCCGGGCGGGGGGTGCCGAGTGTGGTGGCGATGGTCCAGGCCGGGCCGATGGCCAGCACGTCGAGGTCATTGATGTGGGTGCGCAGGCCGCGCACATACAGCGCGGCCGATCCGCAGATCACATACGAGCCGTGGGGCAGACGCAGACCGGTCAGGGCGGCGAACAGCCCGGCCGGGTCGGTCAGCAGGGGCAGGAACATCTCAACCCCCCGAACGGGCCAGGCCGCGGCAGGTACGGCACTGATGCAGGCGGCGGGCGCCGTGTGTGTGGCAGCGCTGGATCTGCGGGCCGGTGGTGTGGCACCGCGTGCACCCGGTCAGCGCGCTGTGGCGGCGCGAGCAGGCCGAACACTGGAAGCGGGCCATGTTCACCCCTCCTCATGGTCGCTGGCCGGGGCGGAGGTGGTGGGGGTGGGCTTGCCGGTGACCTGCTGGGCGGCCCAGTCGGGGATGGGGCCGAAGGTGGTGGCCAGGGCGGTGCCCATCGCGGTCCACAGCGCCCACGCCTCGTCGGCGTTCAGGCCGAGCCGGGCGTTACCGACGCACAGGTACACCGCGTACGAGCCGCCGGTGCGCACCGTGACGCGGGTCGTGCCGGACTTGTTCCACGGCGCCGGGGCCAGGACGGAGAAGTAGCGCTGTTCCATGTCAGGCCACCCGCTGCTTGAACTCGGCCGCCTGGTCGACCTGCTCGGGCGTACGGCCCGCCCAGATCCCGGAGGAGGGATGAACCTCGGCGGCGTACAGGCCGCACAGCAGAAGCGCGGGGCAGGTGGCGCAGACCTCGCGGGCGATCTCCTCGCGAGTGGCCTGCTCGCCGGGCGCCTCGGCGCCCTGCTCGGAGCCGGGACCGGTGTGCATCTCGGGGTCGTAGGCGCACTCGGGGACCGGCGGCTCGCCCTCGATGCGCCAAGCGGCGGCGAGCTGCTCATCCGTCATCCGGGACGGGTGCAGGGGCAGCGCGAGTCGGGCACCGTAGGCGTCGGCGTAGACACGGGCGACGGCGCCCAGGTCGGCGCCGCTGCGGTTGGTCACGTCGGTGGTGCACACCGTGCCGAACCGGCCATCGGTGCGCTCGACCACGGCCAGACGCGCGTTCGCGGGCAGGGACGGGTCCCGCAGACGAAGTCCGTCGGTGATGGGCTCAACCCCCACCATGTGGTTCGAGTCGGTGGTGTGCAGGCGAACGAGATTTGCCATGATGGCGAGAACTCCTGACTACTGAAGAGTGGAAAGGGAGACCGGGGCGGCGTGGGTCTTGGCGGATGTGCGCCGCCCCGGGTTGGTTCTGAGGGCCTGGACGGTCAGCTGGCCATCACGGTGGAGGAGTGGCCGTTGGCGCACTCGCCGGTGAACAGGCCCTTGAGATCGTCGCTGTAGCCGATGGTCGGCTGACCGCACACGCAGGTGTAGGCCATCGTGAACTGGGCGTCGTGGTTGGTCCGGTACACGGCGAAGTCGACTTTCTTGCCCATGACGTGCTCCTTCGCGGTTACGGGCGGGTGGTCTGAGCGGTGATGGTGGCGGCGATCCAGCGGGCCGCAGCTGTCCGGGAGGGCAGGCCGTGCCGGGTGACGGTGGGCGGGTCGTAGCCGACGCCCGCTCCCCACACCGTTCCGCCTCGCGGGCCGCGGCGGCGGGTGATGAACCCGGTGACGTCGGCGGCGGTGCGGGGGGTGGCGGGGGCGGTGGTGACCAGGTAGCCGACCGGGTCCGGCGGGGTGTCGATGCGGCGCAGGACGGCCGGGCCGGGGTGCAGCCACAGCCCAGCCGACCGCAGGGCGGGCTGGCCGTAGCCGGTGACCCAGGTCGCGGTCAGCCGCAGGTGTGCCTCCGACCGCATCTCGTCGACATCGGGATTGGGGTCGGTGTCGGTGTCGGGAGCGATGTGGGCGGTGAGGTCGTGGACGGTGCCACACGACCAGCACACCGCCCGCATCCCCAGCTCACTCATCCCGCCGGGCCGCTCCAGGCGCAGAGTCTGCACGTCCCAGGCGAGACGGCGGCAGCCGGGAAGGTGACCGACGGGCCGCCAGTTGAGGTAAGCGTGCCGCAGGTTGCTCACCGCTGCCTGCCGCACTGGCCGGTGCCTTCGCACACCCCGCACTTCTGGGTGGAGGTCATCCACCCCTCACCGCCGCAGCAGTGACAGGGGCCCCGGAGCGGGTTGGGCGGAGTCGTTCGATGGGACATGATTGATGTGCTCCTTGTCGAGGAGTAGGGGGGCGGCCTTGTGTCTTGGCGGATAGGGGCCGCCCCTGAGAACGGAATCGTGTGATGCGCCAGCCGGTTTGGCCGGAGCGCCCCGGTAGGGAGTCGAACCCTGCCTTACGACCATCGGGGCTAAGACCGTTGTTGATTTAGCGGTGCACCACGGGTTTGCTGAAGTCACGGTGGGCAAGAGCGACGGTCATGCCGTCCTGCTGCAGACGCCGGGTCAGGGCCGTGGCGAAGACGGGAGCGCGGTGACGGCCACCAGCGCATCCGGCAGCGATGACCACTACTCCGGAACTGGGGCCACGAGTGAACGCGGTCGCTGCAGCTACGGTGGCCTCGACCAACGCGGCGATGCCTGGCGTGGCCAAAACAGCGACATACACCGGTTCGTCGTGAGCGGTCATGTGGCGCAGTTCGGGGCTGACGTGCGGGTCCCGGAAGTGCTGACGCAGGTCGATGATCAGATGCGCCATCGGTGGCTTCTTGTGAAGGTAGCCGAACGATTCAACGCGAACTTGCACGTCGTCGAGTGAAGTTCTTGTCATGGCGGTCGTGCTCCTGTCGAGAAGTAGAGGGCAGTCCTGTGTCTTGGCGGATAGGGACTACCTCAGCGGTACGGCTTCCCTCGGGCGCAGACGGCTTAGGGGGCGCGCCTGGCCTTGTTAAGGGGGCTTGCAGTCACGAAGGTAAGACGGCTTGCTCGCCTTCGTCAAGGGGAATCGCTAGAGTTGTGCTAGCCCTCTTAACAATCCGGGTGGTGCAAGATGCTTGAGGACCTGAAGCGACTCCATGAGGTCGACGACCCCGTGGACAGGGGGAGGCGCGCGACGGCGCTTCTGACGGAGTGCCAGTCAGCGATAACTGAGCTCGCTCGCGTCCGGCGAGAAGTGATCGACGAGCTTCGTCAGCGCGGCATGACCCAGGCCGACATAGCCAAGGCGCTCGGTCTGACGCGGGCGCGCGTGAGCCAGCTCGCCAAAGCGGGGCCGCCACCGGAGCGCGCCTTCCTCGGCATCGGACCGCTCACTGTCGCCGTCGCCCTCAAGAAAGAGTCCGAGTTTGGAAGGCCGGCTGTTGCCCAGGAGACAGTCGAGGCCGCCAACCGTCTGCAGGCCTTCGCTCGCGGGATGGACCTCGACTCCTCGTTGGAGTACGTCGCTCCGCCGGGGATCTTTGATCTCAACCGGGACAACCTCGTGGTGATGCTTGGACCACGGCTTTCACCGCTGGTCGCACAGCTACTTGAGGCGGATCACGCTCTCAAGTTCCGCAAGGACGACCAGGGGTGGCATCTGGTGGATCAGCGGGCTGACAAGGTGTACCGATCACCGATGGACTCGGGGAAGAACTCCTGCGTCGGTTACCTGGCACGCCTCCCACGCCCCGACCAGCACGGAACATTCCTGTACGCCTGCGGTATTCACGCGATGGGCCTTCAAGGAGTGATCCACTTTGTGGAGAACAACCTCGCGAAGCTCTACGAAGAGGTGCGCACGCGTCGTTTCTCCATGGCCATCGAGTGTGACTTCGCTCCCGAAGGGCACCAAGTCACCGCCAGCAGAGGCTTGACTTCGCTCTACCGTCATGACGAGGCCTGATGCGCATCACGTTTGCCACAGCTCCCGGAACAGAGAGCCGTCCCAATGAAGATTTCGTGCTGGCCACGACCCGGGCTGCCCTCGTGCTCGATGGTGCTGGCGGCCCGCCCGAGCTTGGCTCAGGGTGCATCCACGGAACACCGTGGTACGTAGAAACCTTGGGAGTGCGCGTGATGGACCTTCTCATCACCAATCGAGAAATTCCGCTCGCTGACGCGCTAGCGGAAGGGATCTCTCACGTTACCGCACTTCACGCAGGAACCTGCGACCTCCAGAACCCAGGATCCCCATCAGCGACAGCCGTCCTGATCCGAGAGAACGAGCAGCGCCTCGACTACCTCGTGCTCTCTGACGCCGTTCTCGTACTTGACGGCCACGACGGTATTTGCCACCTAGCTGATCGTCGCATCGACGAGATCGGCTCCGAGACCCGCAAACGAATGAATAAATTTCGTCCCGGCACGCCAGAACACCAGGCCGAGCGGCTTCAACTCGTCGCGGAGCAGCGTAGGCTTCGCAACCGTCCAGGCGGCCATTGGGTCGCAGCCACAATGCCGGAGGCGGCATATCAGGCGCTCAATGGCTCCCTGGCTCTTCATGACTTACGGCGAGTAGCGTTGCTCAGTGATGGAGCGGCGCGCTACGTAGATTTTGCGCTCGGCGACTGGTCGGAACTCATGGTGATGCTCGCTGAACAAGGACCCGAAAGCCTCATCGCATGCGTTCGGCGGGCGGAGAATGACGATGCGAATGGCATGCGCTTCCCACGAACGAAGCGCTATGACGACGCTACCGCCCTTCTGGCAGTAACCCGAGATGCCGTGCTTGGCGAAGACACGTAAAGGTCAGGCATCCTTACCTCTCCGGCTGAATGAAAATTTATATACGGCTAATAGAGGCAGTTCTCTGCTTGATCCGTTGGAGGCACTAGCTGGCCAGCTTGCTTGTCTGCAGATCTTCAGCTCGGGCAGGCACTCACCGACCACACGCCTGGGTCTGAGCAGCAGCCGCTAGAAGGCTTCTGAAAAATATCAGATCTGTGCTCGGACGAGGTGGTGGAGCAGGGCGAATGCCATCAACTAAGTTGATGGCATTCTCGGAGGTGTAGGTGTCCGTAGTCCTTGGCTAGGCGGACGCAGCGGCCCAAGGCGAAGATATCCTCCATGACTCAGCGACGTGTGACCATGGCGAACCGGCGCACTGTCCAGGCTAGTGCGCCCACCAGCGTCCAGTGCCCGAATACCTCCATCACGTCGAACAACCACACTTGCAAATGTGCTCGACCCACTACAGGAACAAACCTCGATAGCCTGGTCCACTCAGCCGTAGGCTAAGCAGGGGGGCTGCTGAGGTTAGTCAGTGGTGACCTGCTCCCCGTAGCCCTCGTCCCATCGCGGGCGCCAGCAGAGGTAGGCCGTCTGCAGGATGGTAGATCGTGGGCAGCAGCCGTCAGGTATAGCTGCCTACAGCCAATAGGCCAGAGCGTTAACGATCTATACATCGAGAGATGCTCCCTTGGCTTGGCCAGCGGGATCAGCGGGGTCATTCGGGGCTGGACGTGTCTATGGGCATGAAGCTTCCTTCCTCGGCGCCAGCGGTCTCCGTCACCCCAGGAAAGGGAAATATGCCATCATCATGTCCAATCGCGGACTTTTCGGACACTTTCATGTGTCGCCTTCTGGCAAGCCCCCATTATCAAGGCCGAACTGTTAGACGGATCTCACATCGATACAGGTCACAGCCGCATCGAAGCGGGTTACCGGTTGGGCTGAGGCTGATCGATTTGAAAGGTCCGTAGAGCAGGAGCAAGGGTGACGGGACGCACGGAGCCTGAAGGACCGTACGCAAGTAGCTGGCGGTATAGCTACAGCTCGCGTAGCGGAGAGGGCCACACGAGAGATGGCACCATTTCTGCTTCAACTACACCACACAGGGTCACGAAATACTCTATGATAGCTCTTCCGGCAGTGTCTTCTCCGAGCCCCTCACCCCTTGGAGTGGCCTAATGAATTACGAGCTCCAGCGCCTTAGCTCGGCAGATTTCGAAGATCTAGCACAAGCTTTGGCTCTAAAGGTACTAGGAAATGGTCTAAGCATATTTGGCAGTGGTCCAGACGGGGGTAGAGAAGCAACATTTGATGGCCCGGTCCCAATTGATACTGATTCTGGCCCATGGAATGGTTATGGAATCATACAGGTTAAGGCCAAGGAGGAAATAACCACCCCAGCCGCAGACGCAAAATGGCTGATTGGTGAACTGAAAAAAGAGTTTTCGCGATGGCTAGAGAAGCCCAGCAAGTCGCGCGCGCCACAATATTACATCATTGTTACCAATGTTAAGCTAAGTGGCGTGGAAGACACGGGAGGAATGGATAAGGTAGGAAAAGAGTTAGGTCAGTTGGGTGATCAAATCAATTTAAAAGGTTTTCGGGTTTGGCATCATGAACACATCTGCCGCATGTTGGATGATGCGCACGCTATTCGCCGCAATTATCGCGCCTGGATAACTCCCGGAGACGTACTCGCTAACGTGCTCGATGAGCTCGAAGGTAAGGATAAAGACTTCATGGTAACAATGGAGTCTTATCTGGCGCGAGAGTTTTCAGAAGAGAAAAACGTTAATATGCGTGAGTCGGGATCGGCCAGCGATGACCCGACCAATCTGGCTGACGTTATGATAGATCTCCCCTTAAAGAAAGGTATGCGTGTACAGGATGATGCTACTGTGCTGCACACCTTAATTTCAGTAGCAGATGCTTGCCAAAGCGCACCATCCAGCATAGAAAGCGAAAATGTTGCAGGCGCACAGAGAAATCGATTTGTACTAGTTGGAGGACCAGGGCAAGGAAAAAGCACGGTAAGTCAGTGGCTCTGCCAGGTATATAGGTGCGCTCTATTAGAAAGCCGGCCTCCTAATGGAGCATCTGAGCTCAAAAAGCTAAGTGCCAGAGTGCGCTCCCAGGTAGCCGCGGAAAGGCTTCCGTTCCCCACCGCTAGGCGTTGGCCGTTCCGAATCAACCTTACACAGATTGCCGATGCTATATCAGAAGGAAAAGCTGTATCCGTTCTTGACTTCCTTGCACAGCGTATCAACAAGCGTATGGCCACATCTTACACAGCTTCCGACCTTCGTCGTTGGTTGGGCGAATATCCTTGGTTTGTTGTCCTGGATGGTCTTGATGAGGTCCCAGTAACTAGCAATCGAGCGGCGATCCTTAGGTGCGTAGAAGATTTTTGGATCGATGCTGCTGCTGTTAATGGTGATGTGATCTTAGTCGCGACTACAAGGCCTCAAGGATATACGGAAGAATTCTCTCCAGACTTCTATATACATCTAGAACTAAGCCCTCTAGGGCAGGACGAAGCATCGTATTATTTTCGACGCTTAATCGATAATAAGATCTCCGATCCAGATCGCCGGGAACTGGTAACACGTCGGTTCGATCGGGCCCTATCTGAACCTAATACTGCTCATCTTATGCGTTCACCACTACAGGTGACGATTATGAGCGTCCTTCTAGAGCGGATTGGCGAACCTCCGCGAGAGAGATATTCCCTTTTCAAGGAATATTACAGAGTTATTTATCAGCGAGAGCTCGAAAAAGATACGCTGGCAAGTCACGCTTTGAGAGATTATCAAACCGAAGTTGATGCGATCCATGCTTACTTCGGACTGCAACTACAGATTCGTGGTCAAGAGGACGGTGGCGCCGAATCCGTAATGTCGGAAGATGATTTCCGTAATCTCGTCCTTAAGCGTCTCGAAAGCGAAGAATACGATAATACTGAAGCCCTTGATCTCGCGAATATTCTGATTAATTCCGCATTGGAAAGACTAGTTTTTATTGTACCAGTCGGTATTGATAACTTTGGATTTGAGATCCGTTCACTTCAAGAGTTTATGGCGGCGGAAGCCATCTTGGATGGGACAGACGATGAGATTGCTGGACGCCTTCTCGATATAGGGTCCAGTTCATATTGGAGAAATGTATGCCTGTTCGCCGCGGGCAAAATACTGTCCAGCCGGCAAGCCCTGCGACCAAGGCTGCTAGAAGTTTGTGCAGAGCTGAATGCTGGCATATCTGACGAGTATGATTTTTCGCGAGTGACGTACGCGGGTTCTCGACTAGCCATAGATATTCTTAGAGATGGATCAGCAAATAGGCAACCTAGGCCGAAAAGGCTACTGACAGATCTAGCTGCTCAAGCACTGGCCCTTCCACCAAATGAAGCACAAAATTCACTTAGCTTGGCCAGGGATAATAGTGCCTTACCCTTGATAGACGCGAAAGTGCGAGAAGTTCTTGACCAGAAGGACGGGATAAGCCGACTCGGTACATGGAACTACCTAGGGTTCTGCGCTGACTCTGGCGACGAAGCGAGTTACCGAATTCTCAGCGAGGAATATAAACAACTAGATGACGTACTGCGCCTAGAGTTCGCAACTTTAGGACTCGTCACTGGATCTGTCAGTCTAGTTTTGCAAGCGCTTCCAACTATACAGTCGCAACCGCTAGAAGACGTCCTTCGTAGAATCCGCTCACCCCGTTCTAACTTTAGATCTTTCTCCTCTAGTAGTCGGAGAGATAGAAGTTCGACTCTCGAATGGTTAAAGTTCTTAACGTCGGAAGAATTAAACGATGGCCAAGATAGCAACTTTAACGTAGTAACAAGTGGTGGCCGGTTGACCAACTTTTCTTTTCGGCTATGCGCTGTAAAGGATGAATCGCAACAGCTTGAAGGCCTGATATCCGAGGGAATTCCAAATCGCTGGATTCCCTTCAGGGATGTTATTTCTTTCTCGGCTGAACCTTCATCTAAGGGGCTTGAGCATGCCCTTTCCAGACTTAAGCAGTCGAAGGACAGCTGGGAGGGATTAAAAGGATTTTTCCCTTGGGTTGTAAATCTAGGCTATTTCGAAATGCTTCAGAACCCAGACCTCACACCAGCTGAAATTGTCGAACGGCTGGGAGGTCCGACTAAATGGGAACTGTTGGAAACCAAGTGGCGTAAAGGGGTCAAGGCGGGTGACTTAATTCGACCGGACTCTTCAAAGAGCTCTATCGATTACGTGATAAATGAGGGTAAATTTCCACTAGAGGCAGTTAACGGCATCGCTTATGGCGGTGATGACGAATCCGGGAAAAAGGAGATCGGTCGAGCACTGGAGAATAATCAAATAAATAAGCATATTCTTGCGATTTCATATCTTTTCATAGCCGAGTGCAGGGCGAATGAGCTTATACCTTTGGGCTCAATAAGAAATGCGATCAAAAGCGCGGATATGGAGGAGAGTTGGAAGTTGGCCCCTGGAGGCGCCACACATCGTCTCCTCTCCGAGAAGTCGCTAGATGTGCCCGTTCTTAACGAAATAGGAAATAAGTGTAACCATTATCCACACTTTGGATCCGCCGTGAGGGCGGCAATAGACATTAGTAGGATATTTGCTGCCTGGATAGAGGCGCCCGAGCATTCCGGGTTGCTTCGCCTAGCTTTCTCGCTCTATGGTCACGGGGTGGATGCTCCCATTCCAGTCGAGCAACTCAGGGCTCACGAACAAGAAATGGGTCGTCAAGTCAGGGTCATCTCCATACTTCTTAGGCTTTTGGCAGGCGATTTATCAGCTTTTGATGACCTGGTGAGGCACATCGAAAAAGATGAAGATGACGACCTTCTAAGGTCGTTCGTCGTCAGGCTACCATTGCCAAATGGGACTGCGGGAAAAATGATATGGTGGCGGCTTTGTAATAGCCAAGCGATCTCTTGGCAGGCCAGGGCTATTCTTATGGATAGAGCTGTAGATGCTAGCTCTGCATCCATGGTCTCAAAAAATAGATTGCGTACCCTCTTATAGGGCCTCCAGCCCAGAAACCCTCTCCAGGCTCTGCCATAGCAGGCCAATCAGCCTCTTCCCCTGGCAGGGTGAAGCACCGAAGGTTTTCAGAAACCTCCTAGGGATTCTGCACTATCGGAGGTTGAGTCTGTTGGTTAACTCAGTTTGGGGTTAGGCGGCTGGGGCGGGTTTGAGCTGATTGAGGTGACTGGTTCGGGTGCGTTCGAGTGGGTGGCCGTTCCACCAGGCGTTCAGGTGGATTAGGTTGAGTGCGATGGCCGCGTAGATGTGCTGTAGGTGGACTTTTTCTTTGCCTTGGTAGCGGGCGCGGCGGATGCCGATGGTGGCGACGGCCTGGTGGATGGTGGATCCGATTCCGGAGCGGATGGCGTAGTCGTTCTTCCAGGCGGTGGTGGTTTGCCGGATGCGGGCCTGGTCGAGGATTTCCTGGATGAGGCGTGGGCGCACGCTGATCTGACGGTCGTTGTTCGTGGAGTCGGTGCACTGCTGGCGGACGGGGCAGGGCTGGCAGGTGCGTTGGTGGAATCTGATGACGGTCGCTGCCGCGTTGGGTGATGGGGGTCCAGGAGGTGCTGTGGTGGCCTTGTGGGCAGGTGGCCTGGTGGTTGTCCCAGTCGATGGTAAAGGCTTCGCGGGTGAAGCCGGCTGCTGCGCTGGCTTGGGGGAGTTGTTGGACAGCATGAGGGTGATCAGGGTAATGCCCCAAGTGGTGTGAGCTTTGGCGGGTCCTCGTCAGCTCTACGAGGGTTCGCAACACTAAGAAGTCGGGGTCGGCAACGCCAGCTGATGCCGGTCTTTGGGAAGGGCTGTGTCGTATGCGCGTCGCCGTAAGTGCTTGGCCGCTCGTCGCTGCTGCGTTTTAGCACATCAGGTGCTGTGCAGCGCCTCATTAGACAGGGCTCTGTAAAACCGTCGGCTCAGCCTACGCAGGTTCAAGTCCTGCACCTGCCACCAGCCAAAACGGCAGCTCAGAGCCCCGCGAGGGGCTCTTTTGCTTTTCCGGGACATGCAGTCGTACGCGGCCAGGAGCAGCCGTGTGTCACCGCTCCACCGACATACGTGCAATGATCTTGAAGGCGTTTCCCCAGGTGGAGCCGGGGTTTCCGGGCGCTGCGGGGACGGGAACCGGCCTCCGGAAACGCCAAGGGCCCCCGGGATCTTCGGGGTCCTGGTCGTACGGCATGCGGCTCACGCGGCCAGCGCGTCGTCTATCCGCCGGTTGGCCACGTCCTTCTGCCCGCCGAGGCACTTGGCGTAGACCCGCAGCAGGACGTCCACGCTGTGCCCGGCCCGCTCGGCCACCTCGGGAGCGGGGACACCCGCGTTGAGCCACAGCGACACCGCCGCGTGCCGCAGGTCGTACGGCCTGCGCGCCAGGGGAGAGGCCACCTGGGCAGGAGCGAGAGCAAGCTTCCTGGCCTCCTGCCAGACCTCGGTGTAGGCCGTCGAGGCGACCACCCCGCCGCGCTCACTCCGGAAGAGCCGCCCGTCCTGGCCGGTGCCGTACTCGGCGATGTGCTCCCGGAGGATCTCGACCAGCGTCGGCGGGATCGGTACCGGCCGTACGTCGTCACGCCCTCGATGCTTGAGTCCCCGCTGTCGGTCCACCGCGTGTCGACCTCGGGCCGGGAGACGTCGACCGTCAGTCGCCTCCAGCCCTTGAGCGGAAGGTGGCAGTCCTGCACTCGCAGGCCGACCGCCTCGGCCGGGCGCAGGGCCGCGTAGTACATGCACGCGAACAGCGCCATGAGCCGCCGACCCCGACCGCGACCGCCCACGTAGGTGACCATGGTCAGGAGCTCCTGAGCCTGCCGCGGATTGACCGCCACGCGAGGGTCGACGGTCTCGGTGGGTGTTTGGTTCATAAATGCGGTGAAAGATGGCGGTTCTTCGCGTTCTCGGCGCTGATGGAGTTGGAGACTCTGGGACAGATGCGCGCCACTTGAGGTGAGTGAGACGCACACGGACACCTTCTGCGCCCAGGTTCCGTTTGATCCAAACATGCCCGCCATATGCCGTTATGGCAGATGGCTGCGGCGCCTCACCTGCCTGACCTGACCGATACGCCTCTGGCCGGCAGACCCGTACGGCGCTACGCCACGGTCATGACCGAACACCGCCGCTACCCTCGGCATCGACATGCAGATCGTCCGCCGCGACCCCGGCGACCGAGGCTTCACCGTCCTGCCTCGCTGCTGGATCGTCGAGCGCACCCTGGGCTGGCTCATGCTCCACCGACGCCTGGCCCGCGACTACGAGACCCTGCCGGCCAGCTCCGAAGCCATGAGCCGCCGCCTCACCGGAGAATCCACCCCGACCTGGCGAGACACCTGAGCCCAAATCAGACGGAATCCATGGGATCAAACACCCACTGATCGTCGCCCAGAGATACGGCATCGACGTGGACAAGGCGTACGAGTGGGGCCATGCGTTCCAAGGCCGTCATCAACCGGGCAGTAAGCCTTCCCTCCGTGAAGACGACTCTCTTCTGACTCGGGCTCCGTACCTGTTTCCGGCCTTCGGTAATATCTCTCGAAGGCCGGAAGTCCGCGTCCAATAAATCCAGTCGTTCGAGCTATTTCGCTGAGATCACCTCAATGACCGGTTCAGCAAAGAACGCCCTTGTACCACGCGAACTTGATCTCGTATGTAAGGCCAAGGAAGGTTGACCCCGGACGTACGCACTGGTCGTATCCGGGCAGGTCCCAGTGCCGTTCGACACGGATAAGGACATTGACATCTGAGTTGCAGTGGGTGTAGTAGGCACTCCCGCCGACCTCGTCGTAACCGCATTCGACGAGCGCCCTCGCGCCGCCCGGGTCGCCGGCGGTCGTGATGGCGTTGGCGTATACCGGAGCAGTGGTCAGCGCCAGGGCGGCTAGCGTGCCGCCAACCGTCTTGAGGATCCGGGTAAGCATTCGTATTTCACTTCCCTTCGCGTCGTGCGTAATTTCATCCACAGTATCCAGTGGGATTTGGGTTGCTCCATCATAATTCCTGCCAAACAGTCAAGGTTTTCTGCCAAAGTCCCTCAGTCGTGTTGCGCCTGCCCTGTGAGAACTAACGTCTTCGGAGCGGTGGTTCGCTTGACGGCGCCCCAGGCAATGAGGGCGTTCACCGGGTATCGGTGCCTGTTCCCGTCTCGGCGCCAACGGCGGAGCCGTCGCCGATGTGCGGTTTGCCGGTCGGTGCTGATCTTTAAGAAGACAAACCGGTTCGGCCACTCGGTTTTGATCGCGGTGAAGAACGATTCGGTCATCGCGTTGTCGTGGCGGACGCCGGTGCGGCCGGCCGAGGGGTGGATGGTTTTGTGCATGTTCACCCGGCTACCGAGGGCGGGTGGGGTTCATGCCGAGCTTGCGGGCCGCTGAGGCGACCGTGCGGGGCCGTCCAGCATCATGCGGGCGGCTTCCTCCTTGAACTCGGGCGAGAACCGCCTGCGACGTCGCGTCACGTGCCTATCTCTTCCAGGCTCTCTGTCAGGTTATGCGCCTGACTGTCTGGAAATCGTTGAGCACCCCACGGTGACTCGCGCGACACTATGCTCACTCGCGGTGCAGCCGTATATCGCCCCCCAGGCCAATGGTTGAAGATCCGGCAGGCCCATAGGCTCGAACGAGGTCCCACACCGCAGCGTCGGCGGACGGCGTGTTCCGTCGCGCCGGCGAAGGACACGCAGATCCCACCAGGGGAGGCACCTCGATGGAAGGCCGCCACGAACAGGACAGCGCGACCGCCGACGGCCGAACGTCGGCGTCCTTCCTGATCGACGAAGCGCTCATGTTCTATTACCCGGCCGCCCTGCGGGCCGTGGCCGCGACCGGCGTGGCGGACCATCTCGCGGACGGTCCGCGTACCGTCGAAGACCTGGCCCGGCGTACGGGTGTCAACGCGCGGAGCCTGTACCGGGCCCTGCGGGTGTCGGCGACCCGCGGGATCTTCGAGGAGCTGGACGACGGCCGGTTCCGCCTCACCCCTGCGGGGGACGCGCTGCGCACGGACGCGCCCCTGTCGGCGCGGTCGGCCGTACTGATGCTCACGGACCAGTCGATGTGGCGGCCCGCCGGCGAGATGGAACGCTGCCTGCAGCGGGGCGGTCCGGCGTTCGACGACATCTTCGGCATGCCGTTCTTCGACCATTTCGCACAAGATCAGGCGACGGCGGCCGTCTTCCACCATGGGATGGCGGCCATGTCCGCCCAGGAGAACGCGCCGATCGCCGCGGCCTGCGAATTCCCCGAATCGGGAGTCGTCGTCGACGTCGGGGGTGGCCAGGGCGGGCTGCTGCGGGAGGTGCTGGGCCGGAGGGACGGCCTGCGGGGCGTGCTCTTCGACGCCGAGCACGTCCTGCGAGACCACCTGCTGGACGTGGCGGAGACCCGTGGCCGTTGGGAGCTGGCCGTGGGGGACTTCTTCACCGAGGTCCCCAAAGGGGACGTCTACCTGCTGAAGCGCATCCTGCACGACTGGGAGGACGACCAGTGCGTGGCCATTCTGCGCAACTGCCGTACGGCGATGCGGCCGGGCGGGCGGATCCTGGTCATCGACGCGGTCGTTCCCCCCGGCAACGCCCCGCACCAGGCGAAGCTCGTCGACCTTCTGCTGATGGCCTCTCTCGTCGGTCGTGAGCGCACGGCGCAGGAGTTCTCGCAGCTTTTCGAGGCGGCCGATCTGCGGCTGTCCCGCGTCGTCCCCACCGGTACCGTCCTGTCCGTCGTGGAGGCGACTCCGAAGGACCCGGACGGCTGATCCCGGCCCGCGCCGAGCCTCCGGCGAGCGGGTGAGAACTCCTGTGCGGCTGCCCGCCGCCACCGCCCCGCGGGGTCGAGCCGATCTGTCCGAGCGACGATGTCAACGGGCACCGGCGCGCGTTCAGGTGTCTCCGTCGTACGGACAGGGGGCGGTCGGTCCGTCTCCCGGATCCCGCACGTCGCGGGGAGAGGGTGGTGCTCGAAGCGCTCCGGGCCGTCCCAGGTTTCAACTCGTGCGGTCACAGGCGGCCCACCTTTGGGAGGTCACGGACGGGTGGCCACCAGTAGATCGACCACGTAGGTCTCCTCCAGGGTCTCGTCGGGGAAGACGTCGCGCAGGCGTCGACGCTCCTCGGTGAGGAAGGCGTGGGCCGTGGCCTGGTCGAGGACGAGGAACGCCGAGCGACTGCCGATGTTGGCGAGGTGCGTGTCGAAGGAGACCGTCCGCTGCCAGCGGAGCAGTCGGCGGACGACCCGTAGGCCGGTCAGACCGGTGAGCCGGATGGCCTCGCCGTCGTCGGGACGTGTCACAGGGTGCGGGGGCACTCCACAGTGATGCGCGATGCGCTCGTCCTGGGCGCGGATCCACGCAATGTCGAAGGCGTTGGTGTTCCACCACAGGGCGAGCGCGCCACCCGGGCGCAGGACACGCAGCGCTTCCGGGACGGAACGCTCGATATCGGTCCACTGCCAGGACTGCGCGTACGTGATGAGGTCGTGAGAGGAGTCGGCCAGCGGCAGGGCGTTGCCGTCGCCCCGGACGATCGGCACGTCAGGGAGCATCCGGCGGAACTCGGTGACCATCGCCTCACCGGGTTCGACGGCGATCACGTCGGCGCCCCGTTCACTCAGAAGTCTGGTCGCGATTCCAGTCCCTGCGCCGATGTCCGCGACACGGGCACCCGCCAGTGAACGGCCCAGTGATTCCTCAATGAAGTCAAAGAGCGCGGGAGGGTACGAAGGACGGCTCGCCTCGTACTGGGCGGCTGCCGCGTTGAACGAATGGGCGCGGGATCCGGCGGTCATCTCCTCGTTATCTTTATCCGGTTCATGTTGACGATCGCTTCCGGTATCGGTCGGACCGTGGACATTGGAAAGCGACGGAGAAAAGCCACTCGTCGGGAAGCCGCGGCGGCACGTTCACGACGCGCTCCCCGAACCGACGGGCACACGTCTCAGCCGGGCCGCGCCGACGGCGTTGAGACCTACGCCCCAGATGAGGAGGACGGTGCCCCATTGCAGCCATGCCAGGGGGGTCATCTGGCCGGAAAGCAGGTTCCGGGCGGTGGCGTACGGCGCCAGCCAACCTTGGACGGGACTGGCGCGCAGCACCAGCCACAGGCCCATCGGCAACACGATGGTGCCGAGGCAGGCGACCACGGGTGACCGTAGCAGCAGGCCCAGCGCCGTACCCGTCAGCTGGGCCACGACCTGTACCAGCACGCCGCCCAGGACGAGAGTCTCCACGTTGAGCCAGGGGTTCACTCCGGGGACGGCCGGAGTGAGGGTGAGGGCCAGGGCGCAGGTCAGGGCCCCGAACACGCCGAAGGCGGCGGCCAGCAGGGTCGCCGCCAGCAGGGTCGGGGCGAGCCGTGCCGTACGAGGTGTTCTTCGCAGGTCGTGGGTGAGCAGTACGCCCAGGAACGGCACCGTGATCGACATCAGGCTCTGCGCCGCTTCCGTGAGCATGGCGAACGTCCGGCCTGCGGGCGGTGCCTTACTCATGCCCACGGCCGCCGCCACGCCCGCCAGCAGGGTGATCGTGACCAGTCGGCGGCGGGTGCGTGTTCCGACGGAGCGCCGGAGCGCGTCGCCCAAACCGTTGTCAGCGTTCACCGGACATTCCCTCCAAAGTTCGCCTCGTCCACTTCTTATGGCATATGTCGCGCGATTGTTGAAGGTATCGGCATTAAGACCGTGTCCTATGCGGTGATGGCTTGTTGGTTGGGGCATGGGGCGGGGTACGTGGAGTTGGATTGTTCCGGACGGGTTGTGGGAGATCGCGAAGCCGCTGATCCCGCCGGACCGGGTGCGGCTGCAGGACGGTGGGACGCGGAAAACGCCCGATGAGCCGCTGTTCGCGGCGATCGTTCACGTGCTGGTCAGCGGGTGCGCATGGCGTGCGTCGCCGCCCTGCTTCGGGGTCTCCAAGCCCACCGTTCACCGCCGCCTCCTCATCGAAGGCCGGTGTCTGGGGTCGGCACGCAACCGGTCCAGGGCCGGGCCCAGGTGCTCGACTGTGGTCGCTTCGGCGTCGGCCCGGTCGGGGAAGCGCACTCGCACGTCGTCCCCGCCCAACGGGACGGACGCCCCCCTGATCAACTTCCTGTTCGACGGCGGCGTGCTCAGCCCGGCCGAGGCCGCTCTCGCCTCCCGGCCGCCGCGCGGCGAGAGGTGAAGGGCTTCGTCGGCCCCGTCCCGGCTGTCCCGGTGATCCTCTACGCCGCTGCTGGCCCTGGAGAGGGTTCTCCGCCGCGCGTCGGCCGATTCGCCGTCGAACGCCACGCGAGCGACGTCCGGCGGCGAATCCTTGCACTCAAGTTCGTCCGACGAGCCACCGCGGAGGCCGCCGGTGAAGCTTGAGTAGTACCTCAGACCATCACCAATGGGGTCGGAGGATTATGTACTGGACGCCGCTGTCGGGCCTTTTCAAAGGGATGTCCCGCCCCTTGGTGTGGCCGTGCTGGGTGATGAAGACACCTCCCCAGGCGACATTGGGGCTCCCCTTTTTGGTGACAACGGCCGCGTGACGCCATGGGTCCTGGCCTGCGGACTTCTTGTGATGGTTGAACCAATAGATGATGTCACCGACCCGGACCTCGGGCCAGGTACCGTAAAGGCGGACTTCGGTGGCTCTTCTCCGCTTGCTGTAGAAGTGGTCAAAGTTATGCCGTACCGCCGCCCAGGAGTATGAATCGTGATCGAACCGTTCGTACCAGAGCCTGTTGTTTTTCCGATGCTTCCAGCCATCCCATTTGCCGAACATCCGTAGCCCTCCGCCGTGGTTGAGGACACGGGAAACGAAGTTGGTGCAGTCCTGGCCGTATTCCCAACGGTCATAGGCGTGCTTGTGGGCCCAACGAACCATTCCTCCGGTGTTCACGGCGCTCTGGGACACCACGCCGGCACGGGGTGTCCGGGCCTCTGAGACAGTGCTCACCGGCGGTTCGGGGATCTCCTCCCCGTCTGTCAGGCCGTTAAGTTCGAACGAGGAGGGTTCGACCTTGGCATCGACGTGGTCACCGCCGAGCTGCCGGGTCATCTCATAGCCCGATGTCTGCGCGGCCTGGGCCCGGAGGTGCAAGGACGCCGCCGGCGTTCGCTGCTCGAAGACGTAGTCGGTGGTCTCCTCCCAGTCACCACCGGTGGGTGTGTCCGCGTCCTGCGCGGGATAGACCAGGTCGGCGCTCACGGTCGCGCGAACAGTGATCTTGCCGGCCGAGGTGACCGACACGAGCGTGTCGCTCAGCCGGATGTTCCTCGTGGTCTGGCTGTTCTCCTGCGCGGGTGGGGGGATGTCGTCGGCCACCGTGCTCAGCACGGCGTTCACCGCCTCACCTTGCGGGCTCTCGGCCAGGGCGTCGTCAGCGGTCGTGTACTGACCGTCGGCGATCCCGGCACGCGCCTGGACGTAGGCGCGCACCGCATCGAGGTACTGCCCGGGGCCCCCGGGGACGGCGGCCGGGGTGGCCACCTCGCTGGTGACCCACGGCCCACTGCCGAACGTGGTCCGTGCGCGTACCCGGAAGCGATAGGCGGTGCCGTTGGTCAGTTCGCCGACCACGACGCGCTGCCCTTCGCTGTCGACGGTGCGTACGACACCGCCGTCCGCTCCGATCACCTGCAGGTCGTAGCCGTCGACAGGAACGGCCGCGCCGACGTCGTCGGGCTGGGACCAGTTCAGGAGCACCCCGCCGTCGCCGGGCCGGGTGTCGATCCTCGTGATCGCTCCCGGTGCCGTGGGCGCCACATACCGGATCTGGACGGTGGCGTTCTCCCCCAGCGAGGCCGCGGGCACGCCGTCATCCGCGATGAGGACCAGGCCAGGGTCACGGAACTCCGAGTCGGCCGGTGCCGCGTGCCAGTCCTGGACGAAGGGCGTGACGTCGAGCGCGGCATCGCCGAATCCGTACTCGGCCTCGGGTTCTTCCACCAGTCGCTGGACGACGTCGGCGCCTGTCGCGTTCTCGGGAAGTTGCTGCTTGAGCGCGTGGAGCTTGAGCTTCGCGTCGGCGGGGCACCCGGCGGCGCAGTGCGCGCTCCCCACGTTCACCGTGGCGGAGGTGATCTGCGCACCTGCGGGAATCGACGCCGGATCGATGGTGACCAGGGTCAGCTTCCGGGAGGCGCCCCCACCGCCCAGTTGCGCGTCATCCGTCACCGCCAGCTGACACGCCGCGCCGCCGCACGCGTCCGGCGCCGAATGCGCCACCCGGAAGGTGATCGTTTGCCTGCCCAGCGTCACGGTCCGCTCGGCCGGTGACTCCGGTTGCCGAGGCACGGTGAAGTCGATCGCACCGGAACGCGCGCTGCACGCGCCTCCGTCGGCGCATGACTCCATCTGCCAGCGGTAGGCGCCCCCTTGCTCGACAAGGCCCTCGGGGACGCGAAGGCTGACACGCCGGCCGCCTTCGGCCGTGGCCACGCCGAGCGGCGAGGCGCCGACAGGCTTGCCGTCGACGTCGAAGAGGTAGAACCGAGCGGTCATGGATCGGGTGGACACCCTGCTGACGACACCGGACAGCACCGGGCTGGTCGGTTCTTCAAGGCCTGTGGCAAGGTCAGTGGGCACGTTCGCGGCATCGGTGGTGAACTTGCGCCGGACGGACCAGAGACTGACGTCGCTGCCGGTGCTCACCTTCACCTTGAAGTCGTAAGACTTCGCATTCTCAAGGACACCCGCGGGGACCGTCCATGACGACGTGCCCCCTGAGGGAACGTCCGGAACGTCCCCACTGGCCACGACGTCGCTCCCGCCCTTGGGCATGACCACGAACGAGTGCTTCAGCGGACGCCCGTGAGGATCGACGGCCTTGGCGGTGAGCGTGGGAGTGGTGGTAGCGACGACATCCGCCCACGAGGTGTTCGACACGGCCGGTGTGGCCCTGAGGTCACCAGCCGGATCCGGGGTGGTTTCCTTGTCGACGGCGAAGAACACCGCGTCGAGCGAGCCGCGATACTGGTCGGCCGCCGAGTTCGGTATGCCGCCCAATGTCGGTCGGCCACTGCCGAGCTGGTCGACGAGACCGCCCGGAACAGGTTTGCTGCCCTTCAGCACGTTGCCGATGTAGAGGGCTAGGGTCGTGCCGGTCTTCCGGCATTCGACGTCGTGCCAGGCCGTGTCCACGATGGTCCCTGCCTGGACCCGGACTTCGGCACCACCGTCGATCTTGACGACGCAGCTGGCCACTCCGTCGTCGACGTCCAGCTTCCACTGGTCGGAGGCGCTGGGGAAACCCTGCTGGATCACAGTGTGCTTCCCCGCCACCGGCGCGGAGCCGAACCGGATCCTTGCCCCGAAGCGGAAGGTTCTCGCCCCGGCGGCAGGGACGGCGGCGCCGCCTACTTCGATGAGCGCCGAACCGGTGGACGGGAACTGGACGGCGAGCCGACCGTTTTCGCCTGGGACGAGCTGAAGCACGGTGGTGTCGGGTTTGACGGTGCCGTGGTGCTTCTGGCCGGTGACGTCGATTACGGGGGCGAGTTTACCGTCATTGAAGTCGTAGCGGAAAACCTCGTTCAGCATTTCGTTGGACGCTGCCGCCGGGACGGCGGGCACCATAATGACCAATGAAGCAAGTACATTGAATGCGAACGCCGTCGCCAAGACTCTTCGCCACACGGGACCACCTGTCGAAAGGTTGAATAGTGAATCGGGAGAAAACACCGAAGCATGTAAATTGGAATACCTTCGCCAAGAGTCTTCGCCGCACGAAACAAATTGTCAAGAGAGCGAATAAGGCCGGATAGGCACATCGATGACGGAGGCATGCCGCCCCGGCAGGTGGAGGCAGGATTCCACGCCTCCAGAGTGTGGTGAGACAGGATTTTTACCGACGGTTATCTTTCGTCCACATCCGCATGGGTCCTGAGGGGGATCCTCCGGCTGTGCATCGGCCGATGCTCCCTCAACCTCACCGCTCCGACGATTTTCACCCTGACCGGGCAGGACACAGTGACCGGATCGGCCGCCGTCCGCGCCGCCGGGCTGACCAAGGCGTACGCCCCGGGAAGACAGAGGCGATCGCGCTCGCCGGCGTCCATGTGGAGTCCCCGTGCGAGCACTTCTCCGCGATCACGAGCCCGCCGGATCGAAGGAGTCAACGCTGCCCTGCCGTCCTCCCCGGAGACGACCGGCGAGCAGCACACCAAGCCGGCCCAGTTGCGCGCGGACCGGATGGAGGCTTCAAGGCCGCTCAACGGCGACGAGTGGGGGCCGGCGCAGGCCAGCCGGGAGAAGGCGTTGAAGGAGGCGGCACGGGAGGAAGGCTGACAGGGAGGCGTGCCCCGCGCTGGTGGCCGGGGCGCGCCTGTCAGGTTCAGGGGATGTATATGAGGAAGTAGAAGCCCGCCCGGCGGTACTGGTCACCGGCGTAGTAGCGGCAGCCGGCCAGCCCGGTGAAATCGCCGTGCTCGGCGGCATCCTGCCAGCCGGCCCGGCAGTCGTCCATCGTCGCGTACCACTTGGACCAATACCAGTCCGGAGGCAGCGGAGCGAAGGCGTGGCTTCCGGCGCTCCCGACCGAGGCGGTCTGGTAGTTGACGGATGCGGATGCGGATGCGGCGCCGGCCAGAACGGCGGCGCCCAGCGCCGTCGCGAGTAACGCGGCAGGTAATCGGCGGATCTTCACGGTGACTCTCCTCGGTCGGGTGGGTGGGAGAACACCTTCAGATGAGCACCGATCGACGAGGTCGGGGAACTCTCGGATTTCCATATTTCGGCTGCATGGTCCCGCTTCGGCGCCTGCCGGCTCGGACCCGAATCAGCTGCTCGCCTGGTCGGCTGTCACGCCGCCCCTCATGCCCGGCCTCGGCGGCTTTCGGCACCGCCTGGGGCACCTGCTCGACGGTCCGGTCTTCGAGCTGGATGGGCGAACCGGCCAGGACATGCCATTACTGCATCCGCACCAGGGCCTGGTCACCGTCGGCTTCGGTGACCACCGTGACATCCCCCGTGATCACGCCCGCCTCATCGGTCGTCAGCCGCCCGGCCCTACGACTACTTCGTCCTCGTACTGTGCCGTCTCGCCCATCTCGCTCCTGCTTCCTGGCCGACCTGTCTACAGGTGTCCCGCATCTCAGTCAGTGCCGTCCGCTTGTCCGCCACCGCCGTCTCACCAAATGAGTCAGGTCTGATCCGGATAGCCCAGATCGAAGGCGGCGTCGGTCAGGTGGGCCGTTCTCACCTCCGGGTCGTCGAGGAGCTCGCGGAGGGCGGCGAGTTTCCAGCGGTCGAGGAGGAGGGCGTGCACGACGCCTTCCTCGGCGGCTCCGGTCAGCTGGTACGGGGTCAGCCCGAATTCTTGGAAGTCGTCCGTTTCGTGGAGCAGCCCGGTCCATCGGCGGAACTCGGCCAGTGCCGTCGCGGGTTCGGCCTCGCACTGGTAGGTGGGGCTGTTGCCGGGGAGCATGCCGCGGTTCCAGACGATCGCGTTCGTCCGGGGAACGAAGGAGGAGTCGTCGTAGAAGGACGGGTCGTAGACGTAGGAGACGTCCGCTTCCGCGCAGATCCGGTGTTTCCGGTTGAAGGCGATGAGCTGTTCGGTGGTCATCGCGTGGGTGAACTCCACGACCGCGACGGTTTCGAGCGCCTTCGGGAGGGCGTCCACGGTCTTGCGGGTCTTCTCGGCGAGCGCGTCGTCGGCACCGGGATTCGTCTCCACGGCGGTGATCGCGTCTCCCAGGGCGCCGGAGGGGCCGGAGAGGGAGGGGGCTCGTATGGTGCCGAACAGGTTCTCCGTGATCTCGTACTCCTGTTGGGGCTGGTCATGACCGGCCCGGCGCGGTTCCCCGGTCAACGTGTAGGTCGCACCCAGCAGCCTTCCACCGTCGCTGTAGCCGTCCGACAGGCGTTTGTCGGGGTTCGCGACGCGGGCGACCGTGCCGTACACCTGGGCCAGTCGTTCGTCGTCGAGGTCGACGTATCTCGCCAGGAGTCCTTCGGCCGCGTTGAGCGCCAGGAACAGCAGGACGCTGACGCTCAGGACCTTGAGGAGGGACTTGGCCGCGTACGCCCAGTCGGGCTCTCTCGTGTTCATCGCCACGCTCCGGTGATCTAGATCAAGGAGCACCATAGCCACCCAGGTATGGAAATATGGTGAAATTTCGGCGAAAGGTGCTCGTAACAGAGAGCCTCCGGCTGGAGCGGGAGATTTTCCGATCGGCACCTGGCCATGATTGTGGGATGAATTCCCTCAGGACCGTTGTCGCGGTTGTCATGGCCGGGGCGTTTCTCACCTCCTGTGGTTCGGCGCCGACCTTCTCCGCGCAGGTGAAGAGCGGTGCGACGGCCACGCCGACGGGAGGCGCCGGAGGCGAAGGCCTTTATCCCTCCGGTTTCGATCCCGGTGCCTACACGCCGCCGGACGACTGGCAGGAGGCCTGCAAAAAGAACTACACCGCTTTCACCGTCCCCCTGCTCGCCGGATGGAACGCGATCCGGGGACTTGTCGAGAATTCGGAGTATTCCTCCTACCACTCCGGATCACTCAAGGTGATCCACGAAATGCTCACCGAGCCCGCGCAGCAGAAGGTGCTGAAAGCCTGCCTGCGGGCCGATCCGGTGGTCGGGGGCCGGTTCGAGAACGGTGTGGCGGTCCTCGGGGAGGTCGTGGACATCGTCTGCCGGGGGGAGGAGGCGCGGTCGTGCGGGAGGTGGGAGCTGACGGCGGACGAGCGGGTCGTGCTGGGCAGGAGCATCCCGCAGGTGCTCGCCGCGCTCCCCCCGAAACGCCAGGAGGGAAGCGCGAGCGTCTCCGGGCAGAGCTGAGGCGACCGGGACCGCCGGTGCGCCCCGATCGGGTTCCGTCGCCCGGAAGATTTGTCGCCGCACTTGGAAATAGAACCCCTGGGGGGTATGTTGATGCCACACGACGACATACCCCCCGTGGGTAATGAGAGGAGAGGTTCATGTGCACTGCGTGTGCGTGCGGCACCCAGAACGGCGACTCCGCGCAGGCGGTGACCGGTGGCGCCGGGGCGGCTGAGGCGAACGTCTACACGGTCAGCGGCATGACCTGCGGCCACTGCGTCTCGTCGGTCTCCGCCGAGATCGGCAAGGTCGGCGGCGTGACCGACGTCCGGGTCGACCTGTCCAGTGGCGCGGTCACCGTCAGCGGAGCGGGCTTCTCCGACGAGGAGATCCGTGTGGCGGTCGAGCAGGCGGGTTACACGCTGGCCACCGCCTCGCCCGCCGGCGCCGCCTAGGCGATGCCCCCCGGGGGTAGCGAACGCGACCTGTGGGCGGTGCCGTACAGGGGGCGGCGTTCTCCCGGAAACAAGGTGCCGCCCAGGAACAGGCCGCCCAAGGACAAGAACCAGAACAAGCTGCCCGACAACAGGTGGTGGGCGTGCATTGGCGTGCACGCCCACCGCGGGGCCGGTCGAGTCGAATCACACCCAATCCCCACCCCCATCCTGCCTCGTCGGCAGGAATGCGAGAAATCAGGAGTGCGGCATGAATGCCGTCAATCCACGCAGGTGGCAGGCACTCGTCGTGCTCGCCGCCGCGCAGTTCATGGTCATCATGGACACCTCGATCATCGGTGTCGCCCTGCCCGACATGCAGCGCGACCTTGGCTTCTCCCCGGGCGGTCTGCAGTGGGTCTTCAACGCCTACGTCATCGCCTTCGGCGGTCTGCTGCTCCTCGGCGGGCGGCTGTCCGACCTGCTCGGCGCCCGTAAGGTCTTCACCACCGGCTGGGTCATCCTGATCGCCGGATCGGTCGTCGCCGCGGCGGCGAGCACCGCCTGGGTCGAGATCCTCGGCCGTGGCATCCAGGGAGTCGGCGGAGCGCTCATCGCCCCCGCCTCGATGACCCTGCTCATGATGCTCTTCGGGCACAACCCCCGCGAGCTGGGAAAGGCCATGGCCCTGTACGGCGCGGCCGCCCCGGCGGGAGGCACCGCAGGGGTGTTCCTCGGCGGCGTCATCACCGAGTACCTGAGCTGGCCGTGGGTCTTCATCGTCTACGTGCCCATCGGCCTGGCCACCCTGGCGGCCGTACCCGCGCTGCTTCCCTCCGTCCAGGGCAGGCGCGGTTCGGTCGACGTGCTGGGCGCGGTCTCCGTGACCGCGGGAATCGCCCTGGCGGTCTACGCCATCGTGCGGGCCCCTGAGCAGGGCTGGACCTCGGCGGCGACGGTGCTTGAGTTCGCCGGAGCGCTCGCGCTGCTGGCGCTGTTCCTGGTGGTCCAGCGCACCGTTCGCGAACCCCTCATGCCGCTCGCCGTCTGGCGCACCCCGGGCCTGGCCACCGCGAACCTCGCGATGACGCTGCTCGGCGCGGCCTGGATCCCGATGTGGTACTTCCTCAACCTCTACCTCCAGCAGGTCCTCGGCTACGGCGCGTTCCCCAGTGGCGCCGCGCTGCTGCCGATGACCGTAGCGATCATGATCTTCATGATCGGCATCACCGCCCGGCTGCTCGGCCGGTTCGGCGCCAAGCCGCTCATCGTCATCGGCCTCGCGGTCATGGCGGCGGGTGTCGGAGGCCTGTCCCTCGCCCGGCCGGACGGCGTGTTCGCCGTGGACGTCCTGCCCGCCTCCCTGATCGCGGCCGTGGGAATGTCCCTGGCGTACATCCCGGCGATGATGTCGGCCATGTCAGGGGTGGGGCCGCAGGAGAGCGGACTGGCCTCGGGCATCGTCAACACCACCTACCAGATCGGTTCGGCGATCGGCCTGGCGGCCATGACCGCGATCGCCACCTCCCGGCCGGTCGAACCGGGTGACCTCGCCGGTCTCACCGACGGTTTCCAGGGCGCCTTCGTCGGCGCGGGAACGGTGGCCGTCGTGGGAGCCGTCCTCGCCCTGCTGCTCATCCGCAGACCGAAGCGGGCGGCCGAGAGCACGGGTGGGGAAACAGATGGGGAAAAGGAGACGGCCCACGCGTGAGACGGTTTCGGGGGTCCGCTTCGGCGGGCCCCCGGATCGTCGGTTCAGCCGTGGACCGGTATTCCAGTGGATGATCCGGCATGTCAGGCCATATGCGGTAGAAGTAAGAAGCATGACCGCAGAACATTCGCCCGTGAGACTCGTGAAGCTCGGAGCGAGCGTCCGGATCGGGGTGCTGTTCGGGGCGGTTTTCGGGGCGGCGACCTCTCTGGTCAACGCGACCTCCAACCACTACGCGGACCTCGAAAGCCGGGTCGCCACGACCAGTGGGGCGTCGGCCATCGAGATCGTGAGCGTGATGATCGACTCCGGCTGGGCCTGGGCGGGGTTGGCGGTCGCCATGGGATGGCTGATGGCCCGCACCATGGGGGGCGACCCAGGGGAGAGGACTTCCAGGCCGCTCGTCCGGGGGGCCGTCGCCGGGGCCGCGGCGCTGCTCGCGGCCACGGCGGCCTACGCCTTCGTGGACACCGTCTGGAGAGGCGAACCGCTGCTCTCCTGGTATCTCTCCGAATCGCCCATATGGTGGGTGGCCGGTGTCGTCCTCGGGGCGCCCCTGGGGGCCGTGGGCGCCTGTGCCGTACGGCCGGGAGCGATCGGTCTTCTCGCGAGGATGGTCGTGCCGGTCGGCGCGGCCGTACAGATGGTCGTGCTTCCTCCGGGCAGGAACGAACGGATCACGACCATCGGTCAGACGGTCGTGTGGACGCTCGCCGCCCTGTTCGTCGGCTTCGTCGGCGCCCGCTTCCTCAGCGGACGCCGTTCCGCACCACCGGTCCCGGAGCCCGAGTGAACACCGAGGGCGTCACCGCCCCAGCAGGTCGGGCTGGTCGATCGTCCACAGCCACGTGCCGTCACTCTGACGACGAGCCACCTCGACGGTGACACCGCCGTCGGGCAGGAGCACAGAGGTGAGCGCCAGGTCGCCGTTGCGCAGCGCGGGCAGCCTCCGTCCGGGGGTGAAGACGGGCCGGTCGCCGACCAGCCGCGTGTAGGCCTGGCGGATCTCGTCGGCCCCCCGGGCGAGCAGGCCGCCGGGCAGCGCCAGCACCGCGTCCGGCTCGTAGAGCGCCACCAGCCCCTCGACGTCGCCCGCGTTGAGGCGCTCCACGACGAACCGGCTGAGATCCTCCGGTTGGACGGCACGCTCTCGGACATCGTCAACGCTCATCGCCCATGCTCCCCTCGAACGCGGCATGTCGCCTCGGACGACAGGGATCATGCCAGGGAGGTCCGACAGAACCGGGACTCAGCGAAGGAACTCCAGGAGCACCGGGGTGATGGCCTCGGGGGCGGGGCCGTGGCCCTGGCCGGGAAGGACGCGGCGGGTCGCGTTGGGCAGGGCCGCGGCCACCGCGTCGGCGGCCTCGGGAAGGCCGGGGAAGGTCTGGTCACCGGAGTAGACCACCGTCGGCACGGTGACCGAGGACCAGCGACCGGCCCAGTCGGGGTCGACGTTGATCTCGTGGACGCCGGCGAGGTCGTAGACGAGCGTCGGGGCGACGGAGACCATCTCCGCCCAGCCGGTAGACTGGGCCATCCCGTCGACGACCTCGGCCGGAACCCCGATGACCGAGGTCAGGTTGTAACGCATCGCCTCGTCGTTCTCGCCCTTGGCCAGCAGGGCGCGCAGCGCGGCCAGGTGCTCGGTGTGGTCGGCACCGGCGAACAGCGGCGGTTCGTAGAGCGCCAGTGCGGTGACGCCGATCCCGGCCTCCGCGGCGGCCAGGGCCACGGTGGCCCCTGAGGAACTGCTGTAGAGGGTGGCGGTCCCTCCGACGGCCTTGACCAGCGCGGCGAGATCCTCGACCTCGCGCTCAAGCGCCCACGGCGCGGTGTCGCCGGAGCGCCCACGGCCGCGCCGGTCGTAGTCGACGGCGGTGAAGCCCTCGGCGGCGAGCAGTCGCGCGACCTGGCCGGTGTTGTGGTCGATGGCACGGTGCTGGGTGGCGCCGCCGACGAAGACGACGGCGGGTCCGTCACCGTATCGGTCGTAGTCGACGACCGTGCCGTCCTGGGAGATGACTGTGCTCAAGATCCTGTCTCGATTCGTGAGGTCGGGTGAGGGACGCGTGGGCGCGCCGCCGTCGCGGCCAAGGGTAGGTCGCGGCCAAGGGTAGGGAGGGGGACCGACACTTTCGGTCCCTTCTTCGGCGATCAGGTCGACATCCGGGCGTTTCCACCTGGTGAAGGCGCCAACGGAGTGGGGGTAAGTCCGATTTGAGGGCACATGTAACATGCGTCTCGCCTGACCGATTCAGCACCAGTCCGAGCGAGGAGCGGCTGTGCGAGACATCACCGTGTTCAGTGGAAGCGCCCACCCTGAACTGGCGGAGGAGATCTGCTCCCACCTGGGGACACCGCTGCATCCGGTAAGGATCAAACGGTTCGCCAACGACTGTCTTGAGGTGCAGTTGCAGGCCAACTGCCGGGAACGGGACGTGTTCCTGATCCAGCCGCTCGTCCCGCCGGTTCAGGAGAACCTGGTCGAGCTGCTGCTGATGCTGGACGCCGCGCGAGGGGCGTCGGCGGCCAGGACGACCGTGGTGATGCCGCACTTCTCCTACGCGCGCTCCGACAAGAAGGACGCCCCGCGCATCTCGATCGGGGCGCGGCTGGTCGCCGACATCCTGGCGACCGCGGGCGCCGACCGGGTGCTCACCATGACCCTGCACTCCCCGCAGGTGCACGGCTTCTTCAGCGTGCCGGTCGACCACCTGCACGCCCTGCGCGAGCTGGCCGCCCACTTCCGGCAGTACGACCTGTCCAACACCGTCGTCGTCTCCCCCGACCTGGGCAACGCCAAGGAGGCCGCGGCCTTCGCCCGGTTGCTGGGCACCGAGGTCGCGATGGGGGCCAAACAGCGCTTCAGCGACGACCGGGTCACGATCGGCTCGGTGATCGGCGACGTCACCGGCAAGGACGTCATCGTCCTGGACGACGAGATCGCCAAGGGCACGACCGTGATCGAACTGCTCGACCGGCTCCGCGAGCGGGACGTCAGATCGGTGCGGATCGCCTGCACCCACGGGGTGTTCGCCGCAGGGGCCCTCGACAGGCTGGGGGAGCAGCCGGACGTCGAGGAGATCGTCTGCACCAACACCGTCCCGCTTCCCGATCTCAAGCCGGACTCCAAGCTCCGCGTCCTGTCGATCGCCCCCGTGCTCGCCGAGGCCATGCGCCGCATCCACGACGGCGAGTCGGTCAGCGCCCTGTTCGACGCCTCCTGAAACCCGGCACCGCCGTACGGGAAATCCGCCGTACGGAAATGCGCCGTACGGGAAAGGTGTCTTTCCCGTACGGGGAACCACTTCGAGAATGCGGTCTTTCCGATTTCCGGGCTTCTCAAAAACGGTTTTCACGAAGGGGCCGGAAAACAGAAAGCCCACGAAGGGCTCCATGGTCGTCTCCGGGTCACAGATTGGCGCCGAAGTGCGTTCTTGTGTCCTTCCTCCCGGCATTCCAGGATGAGGTCATGTAGCTCATCCGGCATACCAGAAGAGGCGACAGTGACACAGACCGTGGAAATTCCGGGATATGTGGCGGGGACGTGGACGATAGATCCGGCCCATTCCGAGGTCGGTTTCGTCGTACGGCACCTGCTGATCAGCAAGGTGCGCGGGCGGTTCACCGCGTTCGAGGGGCGGATCGTCACCGGGGCCGACCCGCTGGAGTCGAGCGTCACCGCGCGGGTCGACCTGGCCTCGGTGGACACCGGAAACCCGCAGCGGGACGACCACCTGCGCTCGGCGGACTTCCTGGAGATCGACAGGTATCCGACCCTGACCTACCACGCCGACGCGTTGCGGCGTGAGGGGGAGGAGTTCGTCCTGGACGGCGAACTCACGCTCAAGGGGGTCACCCGCCCGGTCCCGCTGAGGGTCGAGATCAACGGCTTCGGCCCCGACCCCTATCTTCCGGACCCCAGGGCCGGTGCCCGGGTCGGTTTCTCGGCGCGCGGCGAGATCGACCGCACGGATTTCGGGGTCAGTTTCAACAGCCCCATTCCCGGCGGTGAGGGACTGGCACTGGGGGAGAAGGTGCAGATCTTCCTGGAGATCCAGGCGGCGCTCGTCGTGTGAGAGGGGATCACCCGCCGAGCGCGTCCCACAGGGTGGCGAACTCCTCCTCGGTCAGCGGGTTCAGGCCGAAGTCGTCGGGATAGAGCGGGCCCTCGGCCAGGAAACCGTGTTCGTCGGAGATGTGCCGCCACGAGTACCGGCGGGCGACGCCGTCGGCGCCGAGTTCGGCGTGCCTGACGGGCCAGTACTCGCCGCCGTCGTCGATGACGGCCTCGAACAGCCACACGTGGCCGTCGCCGTCCCTGCCGTACCAGTACCAGTGCCGCCGGTCGCTCTCGTCGAGCGCCCGGATCGCCGCCCTGCGTGGTTCCTGGGACATCGCGCTCCTTTGCGTAATGTGAAATACGCTACTTTCCGTTATGTTGCGTGTTCTTGGTCCGCTCCAGGCGGAGGTCAACGGTCGTCCTGCGGACCTGGGCGCCTTCCGGCAGCGGGCCGTACTGGCCCGGCTGGTCGCCGCGGGCGGCCACATGGTCTCGACAGATCGTTTCATCGACGACCTCTGGCGTGGACAACCCCCGCCCAAGGCGCTGGCCGCGCTCCAGGTGTACGTGTCCAACCTGCGGCGGACCCTCGAACCCGACCGGCGGCCCCGTACCCCCGCGACCGTGCTGGTCAGCGCCGCGCCCGGCTACCGGCTGCGACTCGACCCCGAACTGGTCGACGCCTGGGCCTTCGCCGCGACGGTCGAGGAGGCCGCCACGGCGCTCGCCGGGGACGGGGCGGCGCGGGCGCTCGACCTGCTGGACCGGGCGCTGGCGCTGTGGCAGGGGCAGGCCTACGCCGAGTTCGCCGACCAGGAATGGGCCGTAGCCGAGGCCGCGCGCCTCGACGACCTGCGGCTGGCCGCCGTCGAACACCGCGCCGAGGCGCTGCTCGCCCTCGGCCGCAACGCCGAGGTACGGCTCGAACAGCACGTCCGCGCCCACCCGCTCAGGGAGAACGCCGTACGGCTGCTCGCCCTGGCCCACTACCGGGCGGGACGGCAGGCGGACGCGCTGGCCGCGATCAGGAGGGCCCGCGAGACCCTCGCCGAGGAGCTCGGCGTCGATCCCGGCCCCGAACTGCGCGCCCTGGAGAGCGACATCCTCACCCACGCGGCCCGGCTGCGCTCGGCCGTACCGGAACGTCCCCTGCCGTCCCCACGCCCGATGCCGTCCGAGGAACCGGCCGTCGAGATGGTCGGCCGTACGGCGGAGCTGGCCGCGCTCGACGCCGTCGCCGACGGCCGTGGGCCGCGCACGGTCTGGCTGGGCGGGGAGGCGGGCGCGGGCAAGAGCACGCTCGCCAACGCCTTCGCCCGGCGCCTGGCGGGGAGGGGATGGCTGACCGTCACCGGACGGTGCCCGGAGACCGACGGCGGGGCGCCGCCGGCCTGGGCGTGGAGCGAGGCCCTGCGCGCCCTGGCCGCCGTCCGCCCGCCCCAGGAGGGCCTCGCCGTACGGCTCGCGCCCCTGCTGGCCGACGAGACCCCGGCGACCGGCCGGTTCCGGCTCGCCATGGCGGCCGAGGACTACCTGACGCGCGTCGTGACCGGCGGGACCCGGCTGCTGGTCGTGCTTGAGGACGTCCACCGCGCCGACGCCGAGACACTGCGCCTGCTGCGCCACCTGGCCGTACGGCTCGCGACCGTGGAGATCATGGTGCTGGCCACCTACCGGAGCGCCGAGACGACCGACGACCTTGAGGCGACCTGGGCCGCCCTGGCCGGGCGGGAGACCCACCGGCTCGCCCTGGGCGGCCTGGACGTCGCGGACGTGGCCACACTGCTGCGGGAACGCTCGGGACACGACGTCGATCCGGAGACCGTCCGCGCGGTCGCCGAACGGACCGGGGGCAACCCGCTCTTCGTCTCCGAGACGGCCAGGCTGATCAGCACGGACGGCACGGGAGCCGCCCTGGCCCTGCCACCCGGGGTGCGGGACCTGATCAGGCGCAGGATCGCCAGGCTGCCCGCGACCGCGCGGACCACGCTGCGGGACGCGGCGGTCGTCGGCAGGGACGTGGACGTGGACGTGCTGCTCGCGCTCGAAGGGTGCGACGAGGACACCGTGCTCGAAGGGCTTGAGGCGGGCGTGATGACGGGGCTGCTGACCGAGCCGGCCCCCGGGCGGGTGCGCTTCGCCCACGTCCTGGTCCGCGAGACCCTCTACGAGGACACGCCGGGGCTGCGCCGTACCCGGTTGCACGGCAGGGTCCTCGGGGCGCTCGAACGGGCCAGGCCGGGTGACGTCCTGGCCCTGGGACACCACGCGCTGGCCGCCGCGACCCCGGCCACGGCCGGGCGGGCGGTGCCGTACGTGGTGGCGGCGGCGCGGCGGGCGGCGGACCTGCACGCCCACCGGGAGGCGGGGGCCCTCTACCGGGGCGCGCTCGGCCTCGTCGAGGACGACAGGGAACGACTCGACCTGCTGTGCGGCCTGGTGGGCGCCGAGGCGCACGTGGGCGACGTGCTGGCCGCCAGGGCGGACCGGCGGCGGGCCATCGAGGTGGCGCGGCGGCTCGGAACGGGGCTCACCCGGGCGCTGACCGCCTACGACGCCCCGGTGACCTGGTCCATCCAGCCGGCCCGGCGGGTGGACGAGGAGTTCGTCGCCGCCGTCGAGGAGGCCCTGACCGGCGAGAACGACGACGAGACCCGCTGCAGGCTGCTGGCCACGCTCACCTTCGAGCTCGAAGGGCACCGGGAGGAGGAGTGCGAGGTCCACAGCGCCGAGGCGCTGCGCCTGGCCAGGGAGTCGGGCCGCGCCGAACTGGTCTGCCTGGCGCTCAACGCGCGCTACTTCGTCCTGCTGACGCCGCACCGGCGGGCCGAGCTCGAAGCGGTGGGGCGGGAGCTGGTCGAGCTCGGCGGGCGCGCCGGGCTGCCCGGATACCGGATGCAGGGCCACCACGCGCTCTTCATGGTGAGCCTGGGCCGCAACGACCTGGCCGCCGCCCGTCACCACGCCGACCGGGCGCTCGAACACTCGACCACCGGCCAGCTGGGGCTGGCGCTGAGCGTGCTGGCGATGCTGGACGCCCTGGTCCTGCTGGTCAGGGGCGACTTCGCCGCCGCCGAGCGCTCCTACACGCGTACGGCGGAGCGGATGGCGGCGGCCGGGGGGCCGCAGGCCCTGGCCGTCGGTGTCTTCGGCCGGTTCGTGACCCGCCTGGCCGGTGGGCTGCCCCAGGACGTCGAGGAGATCAGGGACGTCTACGAGCTGCTCCCGCCCGACACCTCGGAACTGCTGGTCGCGGCGCTGGCCGCCGAGGGGAGGCACGAGGAGGCCAGGGCGGTCTGGGAGCCGTACTGGCGGGCCAGGCAGGACTACTACTGGCTGATCCGGCTGACGCTGCGGGCCCGTAACGCCGTGACCCTGGGCGATCGGGAGGTCGCCCAGCGGTGTTACGAGGACCTGCTGCCGTGGGACGACGAGCTGGCCGGGCTGTCGTCGGGCTCGGTGACCCTGGGGCCGGTCGCACACGTCCTCGGGGACCTCGCGGAGCTCCTCGGCGAGGACGGGGCAGGCCATTACGCCAGGGCCGTACGGGTCGCGGAACGGATCGGTTCCCCGCACTGGGCGCGTGAGGCGGCCCGAGCCCTGGCCTCGGCGCGCGAGACCTGAGAGCGCTCAGCCGTCCGCGAGGGGGCCGTAGATCATCCGCCTGCGGCGGCGGTGGCCGCCGCGCAGCAGGGAGAGCAGCACCGTCAGCACGGGACCCGCCATCCTGCGCAGCCGGACCAGCTCCTCGGGCCTGGCGTACTCCTCGATCCTGGGCAGCTCGGTCCTGATGTCACCGCCCTTGCGGACGGCCTTCTCGACCTTCGCCCAGTCGGCGACGGACACGTACTTCATGATGATCGGGAAGAGCAGCCGTTCCTCCTCCTCGATGTGCTCGTCGAGCATGTCGGCGAGCCTGGTGAGCAGGGCCGCGAGGCGGGAGGCGTTCCCGGTAGAGACGGTCGAGGCGAAGGCGGCGGCCTGGCCGACGACCTCCGCGAGCAGCGGGTCGAGTTCCGAGTGGTCGTCGCTCAGGTCCCGAAGGTCGACCTCGGCCCCCGCGGACCGTTCGATGACGGGCCAGAGCACCTCGTCCTCCGACACGTGATGGTGGTGGATGCCCGCGCACAGCCGGGTGACGTAGGCGCCGACGGCCGCCGCGCGGGCCACGTCGGCCGTCTGCCTTCCCTCGGCCAGCTCGGTGGCGAGTACGGCCAGGCGGCGGGTCTCCCCTCGCATGGCGCGATGGGTGATCTGGAAACCCAGAAGTTCGGGGGTCGTCACGGCTCTCTCCTCGGTGGTGTGTCTCGTGGTGAGACCACGATGCGAGAGGCCGCTTATGTGGCACTTGGTGACCACTTGGCGTGGGCGCGGGCCCCGGTCCCGTGATGATCCGGATTGATTTCGCATCACGCCGCCGAGCCGTGTATGGTTACACCTGTCCGCAGCGACAAGGCGAAGAAAAGACGCCAAGTCAGAGCGGGCAGGCCCCTTTAGCTCAGTCGGCAGAGCGTCTCCATGGTAAGGAGAAGGTCTACGGTTCGATTCCGTAAAGGGGCTCGACAGCCTCCAGGCCCTGACCAATCGGTTGGGGCTTTCGGCTTGGGTGGACGTTGAGGCCCACCGCAAGACGCTCAAGGACCCGGCGAGTGGACGGGGCATAACCGGGGGAACCCGGAAGATGGCCCTGACCTGCGCAAGTACGCAGTCAGTCCACAGGTCGGGTATCCTTGCGGGGGCCGTCACTCAGATGGCTCCAAGGCGGAGTAGCTCAGTCAGGCAGAGCAAACGGCTCATAATCGTTGTGTCGCCGGTTCAAGTCCGGCCTCCGCTACTACCCTCCCGGTCTCCCTTACGGGGCACCGGTGCGGGTTGTCCCAGTCCCGAACGTAGAAAGGCACTCCCAAGTGGCTGCCACCGACGTTAGGCCGAAGATCACGCTGGCCTGCCAGGAGTGCAAGCACCGCAACTACATCACGCGGAAGAACCGGCGCAACGACCCGGATCGGCTTGAGCTGAAGAAGTACTGCCCCAACTGCAAGACGCACCGGGCGCACCGCGAGACCCGCTAGTTCTCGCGAGGACTCCCGCATCTCTTCGGGAGACGGCTGCCTCGGTAGCACCCGCAAACTCAACGCGAACCGGCGTCCTCTTCGAGAGGGCGCCGGTTTGTCGCGTTCGCACAGCTTTCCTGTCCGGGTGTTGACCATGACCGACAGCCGCGCGGGGGCCGGGGAGGGCTACGGTTTCCTGGTGGCCGTACCGGCGGCCCCCAACCAGCTCGATATCCGTAAAGGAGCACGATGGCTCTGAACCGCGATTTCGTCGGGCGGGCGTCCACGCCCTCTCCGCCCTACGAGGTCAGCCGTGTGAAGATCAGGGAGTTCGCGGCGGCGATCGGGGACGACAACCCGGTCTACCGGGACGCCGAGGCCGCGCGGGCCGTCGGTCACCCGGACGTGATCGCCCCTCCGACCTTCCCCATCGTGTTCAGCCTGGCGGGCGGCTCGATCCTGGCCGACCCGGAGCTGGGGCTCAACTTCGCCATGGTCGTCCACGGTGAGCAGCGTTTCGAGTACCAGCGGCCGATCCACGCCGGCGACGAGCTGGTCACCGTCTCGACGGTGACCGACATCCGCAGCGTGGGCCGCAACGAGCTCATCACCGTCAGGAGCGACGTCTCCACGGTCGAGGGCGAGCCCGTCTGCACGACCTACAACACCATCGTCGAGCGCGGGGGGGCGGGCTGATGGCCGCGACGGTCAAGTACGACGACGTCGAGACGGGGCAGGAGATCCCCGCGGTCGACTACCCGGTCCGCCGCGTCAACCTGGTGATGTACGCCGGGGCCTCCGGCGACTTCAACCCCATCCACTGGAACGAGCGCTTCGCCAAGGCCGTCGGCCTGCCCGACGTCATCGCGCACGGCATGTTCACCATGGCCCAGGGCGGCCGGTTCGTCACCGACTGGGCGGGCGACCCCGGAGCCGTCGTCGACTACGGCGTGCGCTTCTCCTCCATGGTGGTCGTCCCGGACGACGAGCAGGGGGCGGTCATCACGGTCAGCGGCCTCATCGAGCAGAAGCTTGAGGACAAGCGCGTGGTGGTCGCGCTGACCGCCCGTTCCGCCGACTCCAGGGTGCTCTCCAAGGCCCGCGCGGTGGTCCAGCTGGCCTGACGGTACGGCCTCCCCGGGCCCCGGGGTCCGGGGGCGGAGTGTCGTGCCCGGCGGGATTTGTTTCGCCTGATTTCTCCTTCCGTGCGTGGGTAGCGTCCTGGAATGAGCGAAGTACCACCTCACGTGACCGCTCTCGCCGAGCGGTGGGTCAGGGCCAGGACCGGTGACGATCTCGCGGGGGCGGAGACGCTGCGCGGGGAGATCGAGGCCGAGGGCTGGCTCGTCCGCGCGCTCGGCGAGGGTTTCGACCTGGTTCCCCGGCCGTCTTTCGAGGTGTGGCCGACGGTCAGCGCCGTACCAGTACCCGAAAAGCCGATAAATCCGGAGAATGCCGAGGGATCGGTGAAAGCGGGCCGGGTGACCGGCACCGTACCGCTTGAGGAGGGCACCTCGGAGGCCGAGCGGGTGCGGGAGGCCGCGGCACCCGGCGCCCGCCCGGAACGGCTCGGTGACCTGGAGGCCGAACGGGTCGCCGGGACCGAGGCCGCTCCCGCCCAGGAGCCCGAGGGCGTCGAACTCACCGGCAGAGCCGGGAAGAACCGTGGGCCGGGGAACGCCTCCGGAGCCGGTGGCCGCGACAGGACCGGGGAGGACCGTGGGGACCCCGAGCGGATGATCGAATCCCAGCTGCTGTGGGACGCCAGCCTGTCGGTCTCCCGGCTGGACGAGGAGGTCACCCCGGTCGAGCCCGAGGAGCCGGTCGCGCCGCCGAGCGTGACGGTCGCGCTCGTGGTGGACGGCTGGCCGGAGGACCTGCTTGAGTGCGTCAGGGCCGTGGTCGCCCGCACCGAGGCCAGGATCATCGCCCTCGACCTGGGCAACGTCGACGGGGCAGGCGAGGTCCTTGAGGAACTGGTCAAGGAGTACCCCCACCGGGTCGAGGCCTGGCATGTGGCCGAGATCGCGCACTGGCGGGGAGGCACGGCGGGGTGGGGCGAGAGCCGTACGAAACTGCTGAAGCTCGACGGCGCGGACGTGCACGTGGTGATGGAGACCTCCACCATCCTGGACGGCGACGCGATCACCCCCCTGATCAAGGTGCTTGAGGACGACGTGGTCGCGGCAGGCTGGAAGGGCGTCGACCCGGGGGAGGACGGCCACGACTGGCACGAGGCGGGGCCCGGGGAGGTCAAGGGGGTGCTCGGCCACCTGTTCGCCGTACGCCGCGACGCCGCGCTCGCGGCGGGCGGTTTCTCCCGTGACGCGCGTTACTACCGCAACGCCGACCTGGAGTTCTCCCTGCTGCTGCCCGGCACGGTCGTCGCCCTCGACCGGGACCTGCCCGTCCACCAGGAACGGCACCGCGGCTACCACGACGTCGACCCCGCCTACCGGGACAGGGAGTCGCGCAGGACCTACGACCGGGTGCTCGGCCTGCTCCGCTCCACATAGCGGCTCCCCGTAGGCTGGTCGCCGGATTGTCGCACCGGGCGTGGGGAAGCGCATGACTGAGCGGGTCGCAGGGGTACGGCTGGCGCCGTACACGACGTTGGGGCTGGGCGGGGCCGCGAGGGCGTTCGCCGAGGCCGGGTCGGCGGAGGAGATCGTCGAGCTGGTCGCGGCGGCGGACGCGGCGGGGGAGCCGGTGCTCGTGCTCGGCGGTGGCAGCAACCTGGTGGTGGCCGACGAGGGCTTCGACGGCCTGGTGGTGCGGGTGGCGTCCAGGGGTGTGCGGACCGAGACCGAGGGTGGGAGGGTCCGGGTCACCGCGCAGGCGGGGGAGGACTGGGACGCCCTGGTCGCCCTGACCGTCGCCGAGGGGTGGTCCGGAGTGGAGTGCCTGTCCGGCATCCCCGGGCTGGTCGGCTCGACGCCGATCCAGAACGTCGGCGCCTACGGGCAGGACGTGTCACAGACGATCACCGGGGTGCGGGTCTACGACCGCGGGACGGGCGAGGTCAGGGACATGGACGCGGCGGAGTGCGGCTTCGCCTACCGCGACAGCGCGTTCAAGGAGGAACTCGGCAGGCACGTCGTGCTCTCGGTCACCTACGAGCTGGCCGCCGACGACCTGTCCGGGCCGGTCGCCTACAAGGAGCTGGCCCTCAGGCTGGGTGTCGAGCTGGGGGAGCGGGTGCCGCTCGGGCGGGCCCGTGAGGCCGTGCTCGCCCTGCGCGCGGGCAAGGGCATGGTGCTCGACCCGGCGGACCCGGACACCCACAGCGCGGGCTCGTTCTTCACCAACCCGGTCCTCAGCGCGGCCGAGGCGGCCGAACTCGACCTGCGCGTGCCCGGTTTCCCCCGCTGGGACATGCCCGGGGGCTCCGTCAAGGTCCCCGCGGCCTGGCTGATCGAGAACGCGGGCTTCCCCAAGGGCTACCGGCGCGGCCCGGCGCGCATCTCGACCAAGCACACCCTGGCCATGACCAACCCCGAGCTTTCTGCGACCACCGAGGAACTGCTCGACCTGGCCCGCGAGGTGCGTGACGGCGTGCTGGAGAAGTTCGGGGTCACGCTGGTCAACGAGCCCGTGATGGTCGGAACCGGCCTGTGAGGGCATTTGCGGGCGCCTGTTATCGTGGACCGGTAACACCCGAGGGGGAGTAGTCCCAATCGCGTGATCGACATACTGGCGCCATGGCGCCCGGTCGCGCGGGCCTTGAGGCGGAGACGCCGAGGCGGACGAGACCTTCGGCCTGGCAGGCATACATCGATGCCGCCGGGCCGAAGTCGTGCCCGAGACTCCCCGGGTGCCCCTTCCGGCCCGGCCGCGCGCGGAAGGGCAGCTCGTTGGAAGCATTCTGGATCAGTCTCGCCGTGATCTTCGTCGCCGAACTCGGCGACAAGAGCCAGCTCATGGCGATGACCTTCGCGACCAGGTTCAAACCGTGGCCGGTCCTGGCCGGTATCACCCTGGCCACCGCGGTCGTCCACCTCGTCAGCGTCGGCCTGGGCAGGCTGGCCGGTGACCTGATCCCCACCACGGCCATCACGATCGTGGCGGGCCTGGCGTTCCTGGGGTTCGCCGTGTGGACGCTGCGCGGGGACGAGCTGACCGACGAGGAGGAGCAGAAGGCCAGCCGTACGACCAGGTCGGCGATCGTGGCGGTGACCGTGGCGTTCTTCCTCGCCGAACTCGGCGACAAGACCATGCTGGCCACCATCACGCTGGCCACGCAGTACGGCTGGTTCGGCACCTGGCTCGGCTCGACGGTCGGCATGGTCGCCGCGGACGCGCTGGCCATCCTGGTCGGCCGCATGCTCGGCAAGCACCTGCCGGAGAAGGTCATCAAGTACGGCGCCGCCGCCGCGTTCGCCGTCTTCGGCGTCGTGCTGCTGGTCGAGCCGCTGTTCGCCTGAGCCGGGGCTCACGGGGCGGCCGGTGCCCCGCCTTCTGCTGACCCGAGCCGTTCGCGGATCTCCCGCAGGCTCGGGTTGACCAGGCCGGTGCCGTCGGGCATGACCACGGTCGGGATGAGCCAGGAGCCACCGCCGATCTCGGTGATGCGCTCGATCGCCCCTGGGGTGTGGTCGACGTCCACCTCCGTGAAGGGGATGCCGGCCCGGGTGAGCTGGGACTTCAGGCGTTGGCAGTGGCCGCACCAGGGGGCGCTGTAAACGGTGAGGGAGTCCATGCATTTCCCATTCGGAAGGTGGGTTTGACCGGGGTGCCGTCGGGCGAATACTCTCCAGAGCCAAGTGGATAGTAATGGTAGACGCAGCAGCTAGACAGGCTGGCTGGTCGCAGAAAGTAGGTCTCCGTGACCGGTCTCCCCGACGTCGCCCTCACCCGGCGTTCCCTCCTGAGATCCCTCGCCATCGTGGGCGGCCTGGCCGCGGTCCCCGGTCTCGCCGCCTGCGGCTCGACCCCTCCCTCTCCCGCCGCCGGGAAGACCGACCTGCTCAGGGTCGCGCTGCCCTCCTCGATCGGCTCACTCGACGCGAGCAAGGAGGCGGGCATCATGAACTACGTCGTCGCCCTCCTCTGCCAGGAGGCGCTCGTCGGCGTCGGGCAGGACGGCGGCCTCCAGCCCGCCCTCGCCGAGTCGTGGGAGCGCAAGGACCCGAAGACCTACCTCTACCGGATCCGCTCCGGGGTGACCTTCACCGACGGCACCCCGCTGACCGCCGACGACGTCGTGGCCAGCCTCGACCTGCACGCCAGGAAGGGCTCCACCTCGGCCTACGCCTACGCCTACGCCAACGTGGACGAGATCAAGGCCGACGGCTCCACCGTCACGATCACCCTGAAGGAGCCGGACGCCTCCTTCGCCTGGACGCCCTCCCCGGGCACCCTGCAGATCACGAGCAGGAAGTTCGTCGAGACGACCGGCGAGAACATCGGCACCCCGGCCGGGAAGATCCTCGGCACCGGGCCGTACAAGGTGACCGAGTTCGCGCCCGACTCGCACGTGACGCTGGAGCGCAACGACGCCTGGTGGGGCGGCAAGGTCCCCTACCGGCAGATCAGGCTGGACTTCGTCCCCGAGGAGTCGACCCGGCTGCTGGCCATGCGCGGCGGCTCCGTCGACGTCGCGCTGAACGTCCCCGCCGAGCAGATCGACCAGTGGAAGGCGATCTCCGGCGTCGAGGTCCGCACGGCCAGCGACCGGTCCCTGGTCACCCTGGCCTTCAACACCGCCAAGAAGCCCTGGAACGACGTCCACGTCCGTAAGGCGGTCGCCCACGCCGTGGACCGCGAGGGCATCGTGCGCAGCGTGCTGCGCGGCCACGGCCAGGTCGCGACGACCGTCCCCGACCCGGCCCAGTGGGGCGGCGTGCTCGACGAGGCCCAGGTCAAGGACCTCTACGCGCGCATCCCGCAGTACGGCTTCGACCTCGCCAAGGCCAAGGAGGAGCTGGCTCTCTCCTCGGTGCCGGGTGGCTTCTCCGACGTGCTGACCTACCCAAGCAGCGGCCCCCAGCTCGGCAGGGCGGCCCTCACCCTCGCCGAGAACCTCAAGACCATCGGCATCACGCTGGAGGTCAAGGAGATCCCCCTCGAACAGTGGATCTCCGAGCTGGGCAAGCACGACTCCGGCGTCTACCTCGGGTGGTACTTCGCCACGACCGGTGACCCCTCCGAGTACGTCCAGCAGCTGCTCAACGACGCCTACGCCGGGGAGAACGGCTCCAACATCGCCGAGTACGCCAACGCCGAGGTGACCGGGCTGCTCGACGACGCCAAGAAGAGCACCGACGACGCCGCCAGGGGCAAGCTGCTGGGCGACGCGCTGGTCAGGGCCGCGGCCGACGTTCCCTACCAGCCGCTGTGGTGGGGAGAGGCGGCCACCGCGTTCGGGCCGAAGATCGGCGCCGGGGAGTTCGGCCCCTACTTCTTCGTCGGCCCCTGGGCCGCCAAGCTCACCACCCGCCCATGACCGTCGTGGACCTCTCGCGGGACGCGGGACTGCGGGCGCACGCGGCCCTGGCGACCCTCCGGGTGCCCGACGCCGTCGCGCTGCACCCCGAGGGCACCCGCGTCGCCTGCGTCCTGCCCCCGTCCGAGGCCGAACCCGTCGCCCACGTGCTCGACCTCACCCGTGCGGACGCCGTCCCCACCCCGGTTCCCGAGGTCGCGGGACGCGGGCACGCGCTGACCCGCTGGCTGCCCGACGGGCGGCTGCTGCTCGCCTCGGGCGACGGGCAGGCCCTCGACCACGTCGAGGTTCGCGCGGGCGACGACCTCGTCACCGTCTGGCGGGCCGGGGTCGGCGGGGAGATCGAGGACCTGGTCGCCGACGCCGACGGCACCGTCCTCGTACGGCTCGCCGACCCCGGAAGCGAACGTGACGGCAGCCACCTCGGGCTCCGGGTGGCCGACCCGGCCGCCGACCCCTTCGTCAGGACCCCGGGCGGACGGCTGCGGCGGCTCGCCCTGCTCAGGGTCGGGGACCCGGCCCCGCGGCCCGTCCCCACCCCCGGCCTGACCGTCTGGGAGGCCGACTGGCGCGACGGCCTCGCCCTGGCCGTGACCTCGGCGGATGAGACCCCCGGCGGGTACTACCGGCCCGGCCTCGTCCTGATCGACCCGGCAACCGGGGGGACCCGGACCCTGCTGACCACCTCCTGGCAGCTCAGCCGCCCCAGGCTGGCCCCCGGTGGACGCGCCGCCGTCGTGGTCGAGGGACTGTCCATCGTCTCTGGACGGGTCGTCCACCTCGACCTGGAGAGCGGTACGGTGACCCGGCTGACCACCGTGGACGACGTCACCGACCTGGGCTGGCTCGACGAGCACACCCTGTGGTTCACCGGGTGGTCGGGAACCGGCACGCACGGCGGCACCATGACCGCCGAAGGGCGGGTGCTGAGCCGCTGGACGGCCTGGGGCACCCTCGGCGGGCGCGACGGTCAGCCGTCGCTGTCGCCGGACCGCACCGGCACCCGTGCCGCCGCCGTCTGGGAGACGGCCGGGCGACCGCCGGAGATCGCGCTCGCCGTCCTCACCGAGGGTGAGTGGCATCAGGTCACCGCCCTCAACACCGACCTCGCGCGGCTGGCCGTACGGCAGGAGGAGGTGAGCTGGACCGGGCCCGACGGGCTCACGGTCCAGGGGCTGCTGCTGACCTCGGGGGAGGCGCCGGGGCCGAGGCCGCTGGTGGTGATCGCGCACGGCGGGCCGACCTGGCTGTGGTCGAGCGCCTTCGCCCCCGCCGAGTCCAACCAGCTCGCGCTGCCGCTGGCGCACGCGGGCGCCGCCGTACTGCTGCCCAACCCCCGGGGCAGCAGCGGACGCGGGCAGGACTACGCCCGCCGGGTCATCGGGCACGTCGGCGAGGAGGACCTCGGGGACGTGCTCGCCGGGACCGACCACCTCGTGGCGGCCGGGATCGCCGACCCCGGGCGGATGGCGGTGCTCGGGCTGAGCTACGGCGGCTATCTCAGCGCGTGGGCGGTGACGCGGACCAGGAGGTTCAGGGCGGCGGTCGTGATGTCCGGCGTCGCCGACTGGCTCAGCTTCACCACCGCGAGCAACCTCGCGGGCGGCTACGACCCGCTGTACCACCGGGGCGCCGACGCGACCACCCCGGAGGGCAGGGAGTTCCTCGCCGCGCGTTCCCCGGTCTGTCACGCCGGAGCCGTGACCACCCCGACGCTGATCCTGCACGGCGCCGAGGACAGAACCACCCCCGCCGGGCAGGCGGACCAGCTCTATCGTGCCTGGTCAGCGGCCGGAGTGAGGACTCAGCTCGTCGTCTACCCTCGGGAGGGCCACGAGCTGACCGAGCCGGGACACCGTCACGACGCGGCCGGCCGCGTGCTCGCCTGGCTGACGGAGAACGGGGTGCTGTGATGGACGGGCGGAGCCGGGACGGCCTCCCGCCGGACGGGGACGACGGCTCTCACGGGGACGTCCGGGAGGACGCCGTGGGAGGCGGCGCTTACGAGGGCGTCCGGGAGAACGGCTCGCGCGAGGACGCCACGGGGGACGGCTCTCACGGGGGCGTCCGGGAGGCCGCTCCTGGAGAGGGCGGTCACCGTGTCCGGCGTGCCGGGCGGGGCTGGGGCGCCTTTCTGGCGCGCAGGCTGGCGGGGACCGCCGTCGTCGTCGCGCTGGTCTCCGTCGGGGTGTTCGGCCTGCTCTACCTCGCCCCGGGCTCGGTCCAGCAGACCCTGCTCGGCACCCGTCCCGCCACGCCGGAGACCATCGCCGCCATCCAGGCCCGCTACCACCTCGACGACCCGCTGCCGGTGCGGTACCTCACCTGGCTCGGCGGCGCCCTGCGCGGCGACCTCGGCGTCTCCATCAGGACCGGCTCCCCGGTCGCGGACATGATCGGCGAACGGCTGCCGCTCACCCTGGCGCTCACCGGGTACGGCACGCTGCTCGCGGTGCTCGTCGGCGTCCCCCTCGGCGTCGCGGGAGCCGTACGGCGGGGCAGGGCGACCGACCGGTTCACGGTCACCGCCGGGGTGGTCGGGCTGAGCGCCCCGCCGTTCGCCGTGGGACTGCTGCTGCTCGTGGTCTTCGCCGCCTGGCTCGGCTGGTTCCCCGTGTACGGCACCGGCGAGGGCCTGGCCGACCGGATCTGGCACCTGACGCTGCCCGCCGCCGCGCTGGCCGTGGGCGCCGTGGGCATGCTCGTCCGTTTCAGCAGGGCCGCGCTCATCCGCGAACTCGACCAGGACTACGTGGTCTTCGCCAGGGCACGCGGCCTGGGCGGCGCCGGGGTCCTGGCCTACGCGCTGCGCAACTCGCTCGTGCCGATCCTCACCGCCGCCGGGCTGGTCGTGACCGGCATGCTGGCCGGGACCGTACTGGTCGAGGTGACCTTCGCGCTGCCCGGCCTCGGCTCCCTGCTGGTCGACTCGGTCACCTTCAAGGACGTGCCCGTGGTCCAGGCGCTCGCGTTGCTGCTCACCCTGCTCATCGCCGCCGTCAACCTCCTGGTCGACGTCGGCTACTCCCTGGCCGACCCCAGGGTCAGATTCGGCGGGAGGGCCTCGTGAGGCGCCCGTTCACCGGCCGTCGTCCGCGGGAGGCCGTGGAGGTCCGCAGGAGAGGCGCGACGCGGCCCGCGTGGCTGCGCGCCCCGGTGAGTGTGGCCGTCGCGCTCCTGGTGCTTGTCCTGGCGGCCGTCGCCGCCGCCTTCTCCCCCTGGATCGTGCCGGACGCCACCGCCCAGGACCTGATGCTGGGCATCAGCGGCCCCGGCCCCGGCCACCCGCTCGGCACCGACGACCTGGGCCGCGACGTGCTGGACCTGCTGATCGCCGGAGCCCGTACGGCCGTGCCGGGGGCACTGTGCGTGGCCCTCGGCTCGATGGTCGTCGGCAACCTGGCCGGGCTGCCCGCCGGATACCTCGGCGGCTGGGTGGACGCGCTGGTCATGCGCTGGGCCGACCTGGTGTTCTCGCTGCCCGCCCTGCTGGTCGCCATCGTCGTGGCGGGCGTGCTCGGCGGCGGGTACGGCCTGGCCATCGCCGTACTGGTCGTGCTGTTCTCGCCGACCGACACACGGGTGGTGCGCGGAGCCGTACTCGAACAGCGGCACCGTCCCTACGTCGAGGCCGCCCGGATGAAGAACCTCTCCTCCTGGCGGATCATGACGCGGCACGTGTGGCCGAACATCGCGCCCGTCGCGCTGGCCAACGTGTTCCTCAACTTCGCCTACGCCCTGGTCTCGCTGGCCTCGCTGTCCTTCCTCGGTCTCGGCGTCGCGGCGGGCTCACCCGACTGGGGGCGGACGCTGTCGGACAACCGCACCCAGTTCCTGGCCAACCCCTGGACGGTGATCGCCCCCGGCCTGGCGATCATCGCCGTCGCCGCCGCGCTCAACATCGTGGGTGACTGGCTCTACGAACGCGTGGACGCGCGGGGAAGGGCGCGCTGAGGATGGCACAAGAGGGCGGGATCACGGTCGAGGGGCTGACCGTACGGCAGCCCGCGACCGGCAGGACCCTGCTGTCCGAGGTCTCCTTCGACGTCGCGCCGGGGGAGTCCCTCGCGATCGTCGGTGAGTCCGGCTCCGGCAAGTCGCTCACGGTCAGGGCGACGCTCGGCCTGCTGCCCAGGGGACTCGACGCCTCCGGCCGGGTGAGCGTCGACGGCGTGCGGGTCGACGACGACCCCCGAACCCGCGCCCGGCAGCGCGGCGGCGTGGTCTCCCTTCTCATGCAGGACCCGTTCACGCTGCTCAACCCGCTGCGCCGGGTGGGGAGGCAGATCGCCGACGGGCTGCCGAAGGGGGCCGACGCAGCGACCGAGGTGCCCAGGCTGCTGGCCGAGGTCGGGCTGCCCGGGGACGTGGCCGGGCGCTACCCGTTCCAGCTGTCCGGCGGCATGCGGCAGCGTGTCGGCCTGGCCGCCGCGCTCGCGGGCGGGCCCCGCGTGCTGGTCGCCGACGAGCCGACGACCGCGCTCGACGCGACCACCCAGCGTGAGGTGCTCGCCCTGGTCCGGCGCATCCAGCGGGACCGGGGCATGGCGTTCGTGCTCATCACCCACGACCTGCGGCTGGCCTTCTCCACCTGCGACCGGGTCATGGTGATGTACGCCGGGCGGATCATGGAGAGCGGTGGGGCGGCGGCCGTACGGGACGAGCAGCTCCACCCCTACACCCGGGCCCTGCTGGCGGCCGAACCGCCCGCCGATCGGCGTCTGGCCGTCATCCCGGCCGTCCCCGGCTCCGTGCCGGCTCACGACGCGGTCGCCGACCGGTGTGCCTTCGCCGCCCGCTGCTCCCTGGCCGTGCCCGGGTGCCTGGCCGTACGGCCCTCGGCTCTGCCGGTACGGCCTGGCCGGGAGTCGGCCTGCCTGCGCGCCGCCGAGCTGCCCGCCAGGCCCGCGCCCGCACCGGGGGTCGCGCCTGGCGCCCCGGTCACGGCCGCCCCGGTGCTCGATCTGCGTGACCTGCGCAGAACCTTCGCCGGGGCCGCCCGGCCCGCCCTCGCCGGGGTGAGCCTCACCGTCGCGCCCGGCGAGGTGGTCGGCGTGGTCGGTGAGTCGGGGTCGGGCAAGACCACGCTCGCCCGCTGCGTCGCCGGGCTGGAACGCCCTGACGCGGGCACGGTCCTGCTCGACGGGATCGACTGCTCCGACTACGGCAGGCTGAGCCGTACGGCGGTGCGCCAGGCCCGGCGCACCGCGCAGATGATCTTCCAGGACCCCTATTCGACGCTCAACCCCGCCCGCACGATCGGGGCGACCCTGGCCGAGGCCCTGCGCGCCGACGGCCGCCCGGCCACCCCGGGAGACGTCGCCCGGCTGCTCGAATCGGTCGGCCTGAGCCGCGACACGGCCGGGACGCGCCCCGCCGGGCTGTCCGGCGGCGAACGTCAGCGGGTCGCGATCGCCCGTGCGGTGGCGGGTGAGCCCCGGCTGCTGATCTGCGACGAACCGGTCTCCGCGCTCGACGTCTCGGTGCAGGCGCAGATCCTCGCCCTCCTGGCCGAACTGCGGGAACGGCTGTCCATGGCGATGCTGTTCATCACCCATGACCTGGCGGTCGTCCGTCAGGTCGCCGACCGGCTCTACGTGCTTGAGGCGGGCCGGTGCGTGGAGACGGGCCCCGTCGACCAGGTCCTCGACGCCCCCTCCCACCCCTACACGCGGACGTTGCTGGCCAGCGTCCCCGACGGCTCCCCGGGCTGGCTCGGTTAACGCCGCAGTGGCCTGCCCGGGTCACCCGGGGGTCAGGGCGGCCTCCGCCTCGGCGAACTCCCTCGCCGGGTCCACCATCCTGGTCAGCAGCTCAAGGTCGTCCGGGTCGTAGCGCCGCCCTGACCTCGCGCCGGCGTTCGGCGGCGACGCGCAGCGGCGGCACCGCCTCGGCGTACGCGCCGCGCTGGGCCTTCAGCCTGCCCGCGAACATCGCGGACGGGCCCCCGCCGCTCCCGGCCGAACGCAGGTACCGGCGTTCTGACTTCTGCCAGTCCTTGTGGTGGCCGAGTTCGGCGTCGTGTCGGCGCCGTGTCGGTGCCGGTGGTCATGGGCCGCCCTCGGCGGGAACGGCCTGGTGGTGGTCCGTCGGGCCGTGGGTGAGGACGGGCCCGTTGGCCGGGTTCTCGACATCCCTGCACGTGGACGTCGCCTGACGGGTTCGGGAGGGTTTGACGGGTTAGGCGCCGCGAAGATAGTCTGCGCGCATCCTAAATGTCAAAGGGGAGACCCATGTGGGAGTACGAGCACAGCGTCGAGACCACCGCCGCTCCTGAGGCGCTGTGGCGTCGCTGGTCCGACATGGAGACGTGGCCACAGTGGAACGACGGGATCGAGAAGATCGAGGTCGACGGCCCGTTCGCCGTGGGCACGGCGTTCAGGATGACCCCGCCGGGGGAGGACCCCGTCGAGTTGCGCCTGGTGGAGATCGTGCCGGGTGAGGTGTTCACCGACGAGATGGACGCCGGTGGGTTCGTCGTGCGCACCGTGCACCGGCTGGAGCGGCTCGACGCGGGACGGACCCGGGTGACCTACCGTACGGAGATCGTCGGACAGGCCGCGGACGAGGTCGGGCCCCAGCTCGGTCCGGCGATCACCGCGGACTTCCCCGACGTGGTGGCCGCGCTGGTGAAGCGGGCGGAGGAGGGTTAGGCCGTGGTCGCCCATCCGGACGAGAGCCCGGGGTTCCTGCTGTGGCACGTCACGCTGCGCTGGCAGCGGGAGATCGTCGCCGCCCTCGCCCCGCTGGACCTCACCCACGTGCAGTTCGTGCTGCTGGCGACCGCCTGGTGGATGAACTCCCACGGCGAGAGTCCCAACCAGCTCAGCCTGGCCAGGCGCGCGGGCACCGACGTGAAGATGACCTCGCAGGTGCTGCGCAGGCTGGAGGACAAGGGCCTCCTCAGGCGGGAGGTCGATCCGGCGGACACCCGGGCCAAGTTGCTGAGGACCACCGACGAGGGCGCCGAACTGGCACGGCGGGCCATCGGCGTCGTGGAGGCCGCCGACGCGGCCTTCTTCGGAGCCACTCCCGACCTGTCCACCCTGCAGGCCCTGATGCGCCCTCTCGCCGACCGCCCTCTCGCCGACCCCTGAGCCGGGCCGGGTCGAGGGAGCCGCCGGTCCTGGCCGTGTGTTTCCTGGGACCGGCGGCGTTCTCGGTGTTCTTCGCCGGGTGACCGGTGGTCGTGTGGGCGCCGGAGGCGGCCGGGCCCGCGTGACGGGTGGTCAGGACCAGTAGGAGCGGGCCCGTTCCGCGGCGGTGGTGAGGGCCTCGCCGTCGATCTTGGTGAAGGTCAGCGGCACGTCGAACGCGGGCCACTGGACCACGAACTCGAACGGCTCCGGCGGCGGCAGCGGCCACATCCACAGGTTCCAGTGGCCGGTGGCCAGGCGGCCTCCACCGCCCCCGCCGCCTCCGCCGCCCTGACGCAGGACGGGTCCCTTGGGACGCGGCGGCGGCCACTCGTCGGAGTTCGTCCTGCCGTCCACGGTCGTCGCCTTGGAGCCGTCGGGCAGGCGCACGCCGAAGCGCAGGACCTCGTCCTCAAGGAGGCGGCTGGGGCGGGTCCGGTTGCGGCGTCCCTCGAACATCAGGCCACGCCGTTCCCACCAGCTGTCCTCGTCCTCGTCGAGGAGTCGTCGTGCCGCCAGCCGTACGTGGAACTTCACGTTCTCGGGGAAGGCGACGGCACTGGCGAGGACGATCGTGATCGAGTCGCTCTGGAACAGCGTCTGCTCGACGGCCACGGTGCCGCCGAGCAGATCCTTCGGGGGGCCTGCCCACGGGGGCTGATCTCTCTCCTCCGAGGCCAGGTCCCGGCCGAGTCGTGGAGGGGGGGTGAAGAAATCCATGCGGTCAAAGTACGCAACCCCACGGCCCGTCCGGGTGTTTTTTCACCACATAGCACCCCATAAGTGCGGTGTCCCGATCGATACGGCGCACCCATATAGACGGATTTATCCGGAAAAATCCTTTTTCTGTACGGCTGGCGCACCCGCGCGGTTCGCCGGCCAGGGGAGGGTCAGGGCCAGTAGGAGTGCGCGCGCCTCGCGGCGGCGACGAGCGGTGCGCCGTCGATCTCGGTGAACGTCAGCGGCACCTCGAAGGCGGGCCACTCGACGGCGACCTCGAACGGCTCCGGAGGCGGCAACGGCCACAACCACAACGGCCAGTGCCCGGTGGCGAAGTCGTCGCTCCCCGATCTGTTGCCCGACCGTCGGCAGTGCAGGACCGGACCGTCCGGACGAGGGGGAGGCCGTTCCTCGGCGTCCAGTGCGCCGTCCACGGTCGTCGCCTTCGACCCGTCGGAGAAACGGACACCGAGCCGCATGACCTCATCCGAGAGGCGGGAGCCGTGATGGCCGTGAAAATCGAACAGCCGGTCGTGGCGGTCCCACCAGACGTCGTCGTTGACTCCCTCCAGCCGGCGGAACGCCATTCGCACGTTGAGCGTCACCCCTTCGGGAAAGGCGAGGGCGTCGGTGAGCACGATGGCCAGTGTCTCCGTGCGGAACAGCGTTCGGTCGACGGGCACGACGGCGCCGACGAAATCCTCGGGAGGGCCGAGCCAGGGTGGTCTCTTTTCCCGCTTCATCGGTTTCCGCTCGGGAGGCGGTGGCGCGGTGAAGAAATCCATATGGCCACGCTACACAAATCCCATTTCCATGGCCGGGCGGAAAGAATTCCACTTCTCCGGTCCCGGGTCGGCGGATACGGAGGCCCTCACGCCCCGACCCCGTGGTCGTGTGAACGGGAGGGCCTGGCAGAGTTTCGGGTGTTACGGGTGACACAGCACAAGGAACGGGACCATGACATCCATCGAGTTCGGAACGCCCTCGACCCTGCCGCCGACCAACGGCTACAGCCACGTGGCGAGCATTCCCCCTGGTAGCAGGATCGTGTGGACCTCGGGGCAGGTCCCGATCGACGCCGAGGGGACGGTCGCGACGGCGGGTGACTGGGAGGCGCAGACCCGCCAGGTCATGCGGAACGTGGGAGCCGCCCTCGAAGCGGGCGGGGCGACCTGGGACGACGTCTTCAAGCTGACGATCTTCGTGGTGGACACCTCGGCGCTGGCGACCGTGCGGGCCGTACGGGACGAGTTCATCAACCTGGAGCGTCCTCCGACAAGCTCCCTCGTCCAGGTCGCGGGCCTGTTCCGGCCTGACATCCTCATCGAGATCGAAGCCGTGGCCGCCATTTCCGAATCGTAGGGAAAGCGCGGTAGGCCGTCTCCGGCGGAAGAAAATCCCTTAGTAAGAAGATTGTTTTTCGATAGCATCGGGACCGCCTCGTTCAGTTTCCATGACACGGAGGTGGACGATGGCGGACGCCCGGGCCGACGGCGCCACCGAGGGAAATCCGCCGGTGGGCGTGCGGACTCCGCGGTTCCGGCGGCTCTGGTGGTCGTGGACGATCTCGTTGTGCGGGGACGGGGTGCGGTTTCTGGCCCTTCCCCTCTATGTCGCGCTGCGCAGCAGGGATCCGCTGGCGACGAGCGCGGTGGCCTTCGCGGAGACGTTGCCGTGGCTGCTGGGCGCGTTGCCCGCCGGGGCCGTCGTGGACCGGTCGCCGCCGCGGACCGTGCTGGTCGCCGCGCACGGGGTGCGGGCCGTACTGACGGCCGTGCTGGTGACGGCCATGGCGGCGGGCGCGGACTCGGTGGCGTTGCTGTGCGTCTTCGCCTTCCTGCTGACGCTCGCCGAGACCTTCGCCGACCCCGCCTCCCAGGTCATGATGGTGCATCTGGCCGGACCGGATGATCTTCAGGAGGCGAACTCCCGCTTCTACGCCGTCAACACGGTGGCCATGACCGTCATCGGTCCCCTCGCCGGTGGCCTGGTGATCGCCGTCAACCCCGTGTTGGCCTTCACCGTCGACGGGCTCAGCTTCGTGGCGGCCGCGCTGCTCGTGGCCACCCTCCCCGCCTTCCCCGCCGACGCCGGGGCGACGGGTACCCGGCTGGTGGCGGGGGTCGGGGAGAGCGTCCGTCTCCTGCTGGGACACCCCGGGCTGCGCACGCTCGCCACCATGGTGATGGTCGCCGGTGTCGCCTCGACCGCCTTCGACACCCTGCTGCCGCTCTACGCCGTCGACAGCCTGGGCATGGGCCCCCGTACGGTCGGGTCGCTGGTCATGGCGTTCGGCGTCGCCACCCTGGCGGGAACCTGGCTGGCCCCGCGCCTGGCCAGGCGGGTCTCCGACGGCCCGGTGATGATCACGGGGATGGTCGTTTCCGGCGGCGGGATCACGCTGGTCGGCCTGGTGGGCACCGTCGCCGCGGCCTGGACGGGTGTGGCGATGATGGGCGCGGGCGTGGGGCTGTGGAACGTGCTCTCCGCGACGCGCCGCCAGCGCCTCACCCCGCCGGGCGCGATGGGCCGCGTCTCTGGCGCCTACCGGATGATGGCCTGGGGCCTCATGCCCGTGGGCAGCGGGCTGGCGGGAGTGCTGGCCGCCGCCACCACGTTGCGGGTTCCCATACTGGTGGCCGGGCTGGCCACGATCCTGACCGTCGCCCTGCTCGCCGTTCCCCTGCTCAGGACGGGTCCCGCGCGGGAGATCCCCTGAACGGGGCTCAGTCCTCGGAGAAGGAGATCAGGGTCAGGACGCGGCAGGGGAGGGCGCCGGTGACGTAGAGGTGGTCGGACTCGGAGGCGAACCGCAGGGCGTCCCCCGCGGCCAGGGTGACCGACCACTCCGCCGTCTCGACCGTCACCTCCCCGGAGACCACGTAGGCGTGCTCGACCGACCCCCGGCCGTGTGAGCTCTTGGCACTGCGGGTCCCGGCCGGGATGTCACCCTCGGCCAGTTCGAAACGGCGGCGGTCGGGGGCGGCGAACAGGGTGCGGACCGCGCTGTCACCGACCAGCAGGGGGGCGTTCTCCCCACGCCGGACGACCTCGGGCCCCACCAGGTTGACGCGGGTCAGCTCGCCGAAGGTCAGTTCGAGGGCGGTGGCCAGCCGGGAGAGCACCTCGACCGTGGGGTTGGCGACGCCCCGCTCGACCTGGGAGATCAACGCCTTGCTCACCCCGGTCAGCTCGGCCAGCTCACGGACGCTGAGACCGCGTGCCAGGCGGACACGGCGCAGGTTGGCGGCGATCGCCTCACGCACCCCGGCCGCCTCGGCGGGGGCGTCACGTACGGCGGGAGCCGCGAAGGAGGCCGCGAGAGAACCGGTCACGTCGAAGGCGGCGCCGTTCTCGCTCCGCATGGCTCCCCCTCACATGGCTGCCCGTACGCATCACATGATGCAGGACGTCAGCCGATGAGGGCGAGGCGGTGGGCCGCGGCGGCGGCCTCGCCCCTGGTGGAGACACCGAGCTTGCCCAGGATGTTGGAGACGTGCACGCTGACGGTCTTGGCCGAGATGAACAGCTCGGCCGCGATGTCGCGGTTCGACCGTCCCTGGGCGACCAGACGGAGCACCTCCTGCTCACGAGGGGTCAGCGGCGCCGTCGCGGAAGCCGTTGCCGGCGCCGTCGCGGCCGGGACGCCCTCCCCGGTGAGGGAAACCCCGATCCTGCGGGCCAGCGCCTCGATCTCCGCCTGCAGGGGCCGGGCCGACAGCGCGACGGCGATGGGGTGCGCCGTGCGCAGCCGTACGGCGGCGCCCTCACGATCACCCGCGCCCGCCGCCGCCCGCCCCGCGTGGAGCAGCGACTTGGCACGGGGGTGGGGCCGGTCGAGCCGTTCCCAGGTGATGGCGGCGGCGTCGTGGTCACCGTTGACGCTGAGCCGGTAGGCCTCGGCGACCGGGCTGTGCACGCCCATCGTGGCCCCGACCCCCTGGATCTGGGCGCGCAGCGCCGTCGCGCGCTCAGGAGCGATGGGCTCGGCGGCCTCGGCGACCGCGGCCAGCAGGGAGAGCACCCGCCAGCCGAGCATGGGCTTGCTGGTGATCTGCGCCTCCCCGACCACCCGTTCGGCGACGTCGAGCGCGGCCAGGGGTTCGCCGTCCAGCAGGTGCAGGCCGATCCTGAGCCGGGAGTTGGCCGAACGCTCCTGGGTGAACTCGTCCAGGACGGTGAACGCCTCGACCTCGTTCAGCACGGACCTGACCACCTCGGTCTCACCCCGGGCGACCGCCACGTCGGCCCTGATGCGGCGCAGGTGGTGGCGGGTGCGCAGGGTGGGGTCCATGGTGAGCGCCTGCTCGGCGAGCTGGGCGGCCTCCTCGAACCGGCCGAGCGACTCAAGGGCCTCGGCCCGGTTGTTGGCCAGGAACGTCCCCGAGACGCGGTAACGGCCGTACTTCCTGGCCAGTTGCTCGCCTTCGAGCGCCAGCTCGACCGCCTCGGCGGAGCGGCCCATGTTGTTGAGGGCGTCCACGGTGTTGCTGAGCGCCCGCAGGACGATACGGCCGGAGGCCTTGCGCAGGCCGATGGCCTGGGCGGTCTCGTTGATGGCGACCGTCTCCTCAAGCCGGCCTTCGATGGAGGGACCGAGGGCCAGGTTGAGCAGCAGGTCGGCTTCGAGGCACTCGTCGTTGTGCTCGCGGGCGATGCGCAGCGCCTCCTCGGTGAGCGCGGTCCCCTCCGTCACCTCACCGCTGAAGATCAGGTAGGACCCCAGCTTGGACAGCACCACGGCGCGTTCCGGACTCGGGTCGGGGACCAGGCGCGCCGCGTAGCGGAAGTGGTCGAGAGCTCCCGGCCTGCGCTTCGACATCTTGAACTGGGCAAGCCGTACGAGGAGCTCGGCGACCCGGCCTGGCTGGGTCTGCTCGTCGAGTTCGTCCAGCGCGGCCTTGACGAACTTCATGCCGCGGTCGATCTCACCGCAGGAGTGGGCGGCCTCGGAGGCCTCTTCGAGGACCGTCGTGTGGTCGACGCCGATGCGCGAGGAGGCGTCGGGAACCTTGTTCCACAGCGTGAGCACCCGTTCGAGCAGCTGCATCTTCTCGTTGTAGGCGAAGGTCCTGGACGCCTTGGCCGCGGCCTCCCAGGCCGAGATGAGGGCCCACAGGTCGTCACGGGCGGAGTACCAGTGGTGGGCGATCTCGATGGCGGCCCGGCCCATGGGGACCAGGGTGCGGTCCCTGCCGATCTCCTCGGCGAATCGGGCGTGCAGCCGTACGTGCTCGCCGGGCAGCAGCTCGTCGTGTACGGCTTCGCGGATCAGGGCGTGCCGGAAGGCGTAGGCGCGGCCGTCGGCGACCTGGAGCACGTTGGCCGCGATGGCGGGCCGCAGGGTGTCCTCAAGATCGACGTCGGACAGGCCGCTGACGGCGGCCAGCAGGTCGTGGCCGACCCGGATGCCGCCCGCGGCGGCGATGCGCAGCAGCCGCTGGGTCTCGTCGGGCAGCTGTTCGACGGCGCCGAGGATCAGGTCGTGCAGGGAGTCGGGGTAGGAGGAGTCGACGCCGCATTCGAGCAGCGCCTCGACGAACAGGGGGATGCCCTCGCTGCGTTCGAAGACCTGCCCGACCTGGGAGAACTCCGGGGTCGTGCCGAGGATGCCGGCCATCTGGGCGGCGACCTCGTCACGGGTGAGCCTGGGCAGCTCCAGCCGGGCGACCCCCTCGACCCGGCCGAGCTCGGCCAGGACGGGACGGAGCGGGTGCTGGCGGTGTAACTCGTCCGAGCGGTAGGTCATGACCATCAGGACCGGGGCGGTACGGAGGTTCCGGCTGAGGAAGGCGATCAGGTCACGGCTCGACCGGTCGGCCCAGTGGATGTCCTCGATGACCAGGATCACCGGGTTGCGCTCGGCCAGCCGTTCCAGAAGGGTGAGGATCTGCTCGAAGAGCCGCCCCCTCGCGGTGTCGGTCTCGACCTCACCGCTCGGCTCGCCGAACTCGGGCAGCAGTCTGGCGAGGTCGCGCGCCCCGCCGACCGGCAGCAGCGCCGCGACCTCCTCGGCACTCGTCTCACGCACGAGCTGGCGGATCGCCGCGGTGAACGGCGCGTAGGCCAGGCCCTCCGTCGACAGTTCGACGCAGCCGCCGATGAGCACGTGAGCCCCCCGGCTCGCGGCGCGCTCGGCGAAGAACCCGATCAACCGTGACTTGCCGACCCCCGCCTCGCCCCCGAGCAGCACCGTCGCGGCCGCGGTGCTCCGGGCCTGCTCAAACGACTCGGACAAAGCGGCGAGTTCTATCTCCCGCCCTACGAAGACGGGGCTTGCCGCCCGACCCACCATGTCTTCCAGCATGTCATGCCTTATACGAACTCTTCTTCCCATTTATCTCTCGGCGGAAGAGGTGGCGACCTACGGGGGGTGGAGGGCCCGGCCGGGTGAATACCGGTGGCCGGGCCCTCGTGGCGTGGTCATGCGGAAGCGGGCTTGCGGAACAGACCCCTGCGGCGCTCACCGGAGGACTGTCGCTTCTGCTCCGCCTCCTGCCGCCGGGTGGCCTCACGGGCGCGGCGGTACTCGACGGCCTCTCTGCGAAGGTCGGCGGCGCGCTGCTCGATCAGCTGGTGGTGGAACTCGGGAGCCATTTCGGCTTCCTCCTCACGGGGCGACTGCCCCCGGTGGTGCGATTTCCTTACACCTTCGAGACTCCTCCTAAGGCCCCCGTCGCCACATCGGACGGATGCCTTATCTCCACGGCCCCGGCGGTCGGGGGCATACCTAGGCCGGGGCGGGGCCGCCTTAGGCCCCCACGGGTTCGGCCCCGCAGAGGCCTACCCCGCGCGCAGGGAGCGCTTCAGCCGGGCGGCGGCGGCCACGGCGGGCCACAGGCGGGTGGCGAGGTTCCGCGCCAGGATGCCGCCCCGCGTCGCGGGCACCATGAGCGCCGACGCCTGCCCGACGGCCCGCTGCCTGGGCTCGACCAGGCGCCGGTGGGTGGCCTCGTACCGGCGGAAGGCCGCCTGGGGGTCGTCCGGACTCGCGGCGAGCTTCTCGGCGAGGGTGAACGCCCCGGCCATGGCCATGGTGGAGCCGTCTCCGAACAGGGAGACGCAGGACGCGGCGTCACCGAGGAGGACGACCCGGCCGTTCCACCAGCGCGGCAGGCTCACCCGGCTCACCGAGTCGAAGTAGAGGTCGTCGGCGGCGCGCACCCGCTCCAGGAGTTCGGGCACGCGCCAGGAGACGTCCGCGTACGCGCGTGTCAGCAGCCGCTTGTGCTGCTCGACGTCGCGGTGGTCGAAGCCGGGTTCCGCCGGGCTGCGGTACAGGAAGAACGCGCCGCTGGGCGTGGAGCTGACGGCGACCGCCTTGCCGGGGACGTTGTGCATGAGGATGTCCCGGTCAGGCCCGGACCGGCCGGGGAACGGCAGCGTCGCGACGTAGAGACCCATGTGGCGCATGAGTCCGTCCCCCGTGCCGAACGTCAGCCGACGGGTCAGCGAATGCAGGCCGTCGGCGCCGATCACCACGTCGAAGCGGCGGGGCCCGGCGCGCTCGAAGGTGACCTCGACCCCGCGTCCGTCACGGTCGAGGGTCACGACGGAGTCGTCGAAGAGGAACTCGGCGTGGTCGCGGCTCGCCTCGTACAGGATCGCCGCGAGATCGCCGCGCGGTACCTCGACCTCGTCCGGCTGCTGGAAGGCGCGCATGTCCATCCGGCCGACCCGCCTGCCCGCCGCGTCGACGAAGGTGAGGCCCGTCGTGCCGGTGGCGGCCTCGCGCAGCCGGGACAGGACGCCCATCCGTTCCGCGACGCGTACGGCGGGGCCTCTGACGTCCACCGGGTTCCCGCTGGAGCGCGGCGTCCCGGCGCGTTCGACGACGGTGACCTGGAAGCCGTGCCTGGCCAGCCAGTAGGCCGCCGTCGGCCCACCGACCCCGGCTCCGGAGATCAGGACTGTCCGCTTGGTCATGGCACCTCACTAACCGGATGAAACTCCTCCGCCTAACCGGTCGTGCATGGAAATCGATGTCAGCATCGCCGTTCCGGGATTTCCGATCAAGAGCGAGGCTTCCTGAGAAAGCATCCATACGTTGGAAATATGGATGTTTATGGGGTTCTTACGGGTTGTTTCCGGTGTCATGTTTGAGGCAGCCCGGCCGGCTGTGGCTCCTGACCGAAGGAGTCTTCAAGGATGAACCCCAGAACGAAGTTGGGCGCCGTCGTGGCCGTGGCCGTGATGGGGGTGTCCGGGCTGACGGGAAGCGCCGGAGCCTCCCCGGGAACACCGGACCAGCGCGCGGTCGCCGGCGCGGACAGGAGCATCCGCGAGCACGCGGAGGAACTCCGTCTCGCGCCGGGAGACGCCCTCACCCCTCCCACGATCACCTCGGGGCCGGGCGGCCTGCGTTACCTGCTCTACCGGCGGACCCACCACGGGCTGCCGGTGCACGGCGGTGAGGTGATCGTCGCCACCGACAGGACGGGCACCGTGGTCAACGCCGTCGTCACCGGCCAGCGGGCCACGCTGAACCTCGGCGCGGCGGGCGTGACGCCACGGGTGAGCGCCGCGGAGGCCGCCGCCAAGGCCCTCGGCGAGACCGCGGGGACAGGGGAGAAGGCCGGCACGCCCAGGCTGCTGATCCATGCGACGACCGACCACCCCAGGCTGACCTGGGAGGTCGTCGTCACAGGAGGGACGGAGGCGGCTCCCGTCTCACGGCGTGTCTTCGTGGACGCCCTCGACGGGACCGTTGTCGAGTCCGTCGACCAGATCGCCCACGGCATCGGCAACAGCCGCTTCAACGGCAACCCGGTGACCATCCGGACCGCGACGTCCGGGGGGCGCTACTCCATGATCGACCCCGACCGCCCCTATCTGCAGTGCGGGGGCATGTCGGGCGCCGCCTACACCAAGTCGACCGACAACTGGGGCAACGGGCAGGGCACCAACCTGGAGACGGCCTGTGTCGACGTCCTGTTCGGAGCGCAGAAGTTCTCGGACATGCTCAAACAGTGGCTGAACCGCAACGGTGTCAACGGCGCGGGAAATAGCTATCCGGCACGGGTCGGGATGAGCGATGTCGACAACTACTGGAACGGCAGCACAGTCTATTTCGGCCACAACATGGCGAAAAGCGAGCAACTCGTCTCGCTGGACATGGTCGCCCACGAGTACGGCCACGCCGTCTTCGAGACCGTGGGAGTCGGCGGACCCCCAATAGACGACGAGGAGAAGGCGCTGGCCGAGTCGACCGGGGACATCTTCGGCGCGCTGAACGAGCACTACGTCAACCACCCGGTCGCCCTGGACGGGCCGGACTACCTGGTCGGTGAGGAGGTGAACATGGCCGGCACCGGCCCGATCCGTTACATGTTCAACCCGTCCCTCGCGGGCGACCCGAACTGCTACCCGGTGTCCTGGAACGTCGATCCGCACAGGGCGGCGGGGCCGCAGAACCACTGGTTCTACCTGCTGGCCGAGGGCACCACCCCGGTGGGCAAGCCGACGAGCCCGGTCTGCGGGGGTCCCCCGACGCTGACCGGCATCGGGATCGTCAAGGCCGGGCAGATCTTCTACTCGGGGCTGAGGCTCAGGACATACCCCTGGACGCACGGCAGGAGCAGACAGGCCACCGTTTACGCGGCCAAGATGCTCTTCGGCTGCGCGGAGGTGACCGCGACCAAGGCGGCGTGGACCGCCGTCAACGTCGGCCCGCAGCCCGGTGAGGCCACCTGCTGACCCCTGGGCGGACGGGGGTTTTTTCAGCCCCGCCCGCCCCCTCAGGGGGAAGATCCATCCGATTTCCCGAAGGAATCGGCGAATGTTGACGAAAACCGGTGCCGTGACTGGCCGACACCCGGTTTGGAACTGAAGACACCAGTCGGCATGCTGGAGAGGTGTCGACTATGACTCCTTCGCTCGCCGACGTGGCCTCGTCCAACGTCGCGTTGCGAAACCTCCTCCACGGCCTACCCGGTGTCGACCGTGTGGGCGCCGACCAGCGAGCCGCGACGCTCGGCACCCGATCGATCAAGACCACGTCCAAGGCGCTGGCCATCGACCTCGCCATCCGCATGGTGGACCTGACCACCCTCGAAGGGGCCGACACGCCGGGCAAGGTGCGCGCGATGTGCGCCAAGGCGGTCCGCCCCGATCCCGGTGACCCCTCGGTGCCGAAGGTGGCCGCGGTGTGCGTCTACCCCGACCTGGTCCCCCGCGCGGTCGAGGCGCTCGCCGGTTCCGGGGTGCGGGTCGCCAGCGTCGCCACCGCCTTCCCCAGCGGCCGTTCCTCCCTGGACGTCAAGGTCGCCGAGACGGCCTTCGCGGTCGCGGCGGGCGCCGACGAGATCGACATGGTGATCGACAGAGGCGCCTTCCTGTCCGGCGACTACCTCAAGGTCTTCGAGGAGATAGCCGCGGTCAAGGCGGCGTGCGGTACGGCGCACCTGAAGGTGATCCTGGAGACCGGCGAGCTGGTGACCTACGACAACGTACGGCGCGCGGCCTGGCTGGCCATGCTGGCCGGAGGCGACTTCGTCAAGACCTCGACGGGCAAGGTGCAGCCCGCCGCGACCCTGCCGGTGACGCTGGTGATGCTTGAGGCGGTCCGCGACTTCCTGGCCGTCACGGGCCGCAAGGTCGGGGTGAAGCCCGCGGGCGGCATCAAGACCACCAAGGACGCGATCAAGATGCTGGTGCTTGTCAACGAGACCGTCGGCGACGGCTGGCTCGACCCCGCCTGGTTCCGGCTCGGCGCCTCAAGCGTGCTCAACGACCTGCTGATGCAGCGTCAGAAGCTGGCCACGGGCCGCTACGCCGGTCCCGACTACTTCACCCTGGACTGATCGATGTTCGAATACGCACCGGCCCCCGAATCCCGCGCCGTCGTCGACATCAGGCCCTCCTACCGGCTGTTCGTCGGCGGCGAGTGGGTCGACTCCCAGGGCGGCACCGCGCACAAGACCGTCAACCCCGCCTCCGAAGAGGTCCTGTCCGAGGTCGTGTGGGCCACCGAGGCCGACGTGGACAGGGCGGTCGGCGCCGCACGCAAGGCCTTCGGCGCCTGGTCGGCGATGCCGGGCTCCGAACGGGCAAAGTACCTGTTCAGGATCGCCCGCATCATCCAGGAACGCTCGCGTGAGCTGGCCGTACTGGAGACGCTCGACAACGGCAAGCCGATCCGCGAGTCCCGTGACGTGGACCTGCCGCTGGTGGCGGCGCACTTCTTCTACTACGCGGGCTGGGCCGACAAGCTCGGGCACGCGGGGTACGGTCCCGACCCCAGGCCGCTGGGCGTCGCGGGCCAGATCATCCCGTGGAACTTCCCGCTGCTCATGCTGGCCTGGAAGATCGCGCCCGCGCTGGCCTGCGGGAACACGGTCGTGCTGAAGCCCGCCGAGACGACCCCGCTGACCGCGCTGCTGTTCGCCGAGATCTGTCAGCAGGCCGACCTGCCGCCGGGCGTGGTCAACATCGTGACCGGCGCGGGCGAGACCGGCGCGGCCCTGGTCGACCACCCCGACGTGAACAAGATCGCCTTCACCGGCTCGACCGAGGTGGGGCGCCGGATCGCCAGGTCCGCCGCGAGCTCCGGCAAACGGCTCACCCTTGAGCTCGGAGGCAAGGCCGCCAACATCGTCTTCGACGACGCCGCGCTGGACCAGGCCGTCGAGGGCGTCGTCAACGGCATCTTCTTCAACCAGGGGCACGTGTGCTGCGCGGGCTCCCGCCTGCTGGTCCAGGAGTCGGTCGCCGAGGAGCTGCTCACGGCACTGAAGCGGCGCCTGAGCACACTGCGCCTGGGCGACCCGCTGGACAAGAACACCGACATCGGCGCGATCAACTCCGCCGCCCAGCTCGCCAGGATCCGTGAGCTGTCCGACGCCGGGGAGGCCGAGGGGGCCGAACGCTGGTCCCCGGTGTGCCCGCTGCCGGAACGGGGCTTCTGGTTCCCGCCGACGATCTTCACCGGGGTGGCGCAGTCGCACCGGATCGCGCGAGAGGAGGTCTTCGGGCCTGTGCTGTCCGTGCTGACCTTCCGTACGCCCGCCGAGGCCGTGGAGAAGGCGAACAACACCCCCTACGGCCTGTCCGCGGGGGTGTGGACCGAGAAGGGCTCACGCATCCTGTGGATGGCGGACCGGCTGCGCGCCGGCGTCGTGTGGGCCAACACCTTCAACCGGTTCGACCCGACCTCGCCGTTCGGCGGTTACAAGGAGTCGGGATACGGCAGAGAGGGCGGACGACACGGGCTGGAGGCGTATCTCGATGTGTGACCACCGCGAGTCCGGGCGCCGTCGCCGCCGTGGCCAGGCGACCAGGGGACACGGCTTCGCCAGGGCGGGCCGTCCCGCGCTGCGCGGCTGGTTCGCCCACCGGTGCGGGGTGAGCCGCTGCGGTCAGGTCTTCGTGCCCGCCCGGCTCTCCCAGCAGGAGAGCACGTGGAGAGGGCGGGGCGATGAGTAAGACCGATCCCGTACGGCTGGCCGTACGCAAGACCTACAAGCTGTACATCGGCGGGGCGTTCCCACGCTCGGAGAGCGGAAGGTCCTATCCGGTGACCTCCTCCAAGGGCGACTTCCTGGCCAACGCCGCGAAGGCGTCCCGCAAGGACGCCCGGGACGCGGTCTCGGCGGCCCGTAAGGCCTTCCCCGGCTGGTCGGGCGCGACGCCGTACAACCGGGGTCAGATCCTGTACCGGGTGGCCGAGATGCTCGAAGGGCGCCGGGCGCAGTTCGTCGCGGAGCTGGTCGCGGCGGGCGCGGGCCGGGCCGAGGCGGGCAGGAACGTGGACGCGGCCGTCGACCGGCTGGTCTGGTACGCCGGATGGTCCGACAAGATCACCGCGGTGGCGGGGGCGGCCAACCCGGTCGCCGGGCCGTACTTCAACCTCTCCACGCCCGAGCCGACCGGGGTCGTCGCGGTCGTCGCGCCCGAGGACCCGCTGCTCGGCCTCGTCTCGGTCGTCGCCCCGGTGATCGTCACCGGCAACACCTGCGTCGTGGTCGCCGGTGAGCGGGCGCCGCTGCCCGCCGTCACGCTGGCGGAGGTGCTGGCCACCTCCGACCTGCCCGGCGGGGTGGTCAACGTGCTGACCGGCTCGACGGCGGAGATCGCGCCCTGGCTGGCCTCGCACATGGACGTCAACGCCCTCGACCTCACCGGCGTCGCGGACGCGGAGCTGGCGGTCACGTGCGAGGAGGCCGCGGCGGAGAACCTCAAGCGGGTCCTGCGCCCGGTGCCCGTGACCGACTGGTACGCCGACCCAGGAACCCGGCGGATGACCACCTTCCTGGAGACCAAGACGGTCTGGCACCCGACCGGCGTGTGACCGCCCCGGTCCGTGGCGGAACCCTCCGCCACGGACCGGCGGACCTCTTCACGAAGGGGCGTGGCGGAGCCAGGGGTGGGCGGCCTCCAACTGCTGGGCCAGGCCGAGCAGGCGGGCCTCACCTCCCGGCGGGGCGACGAGCTGCACGCCGATGGGCATGCCCGTCGAGTGCCAGCCGTACGGCACGCTCATGGCGGGCCAGCCGGCCATGTTCCAGGCGCCGGTCGCCGGGGCGTAGGTCAGGTTGACGCGGGTGTTGTCCAGCAGCCCCCGGCGGCCCCAGCGTTCGGCGGGGGGAGGGGAGGCGGCGAGCGTCGGGGTGATGAGCACGTCGGCCTTGCCGAACCAGTGGTCGGCGCCCCGGGCGCGCCAGCGTTCCCTGCCCCGCGAACCGTCCTTGCCGATCCTGGCCAGCAGCCTGCCCGCCCTGGCCAGTGCCCGGGTACGGCGCTCAAGCCTGCGGGCGTCGAGTCCCCGGGTCTCGCGCAGGGCACAGGCGAACCAGGCGGCGATCGTGGCGCTGCCCAGCCAGCTCGGCAGCCGCGTCTCGTGCTCGACCACGGTGTGCCCGGCGGCGGCCAGGGTGTGGCCCGCCTCGACGACCGCCCGCTGCAGCTCGGGGTCGATCGCGAAGCCCGGCGGCACCGGCAGGCGGGCCACGCCGATCCGCAGTCCCGAGGGGCGCGGCGGGATCGGCGCGCCACGTCCTCCGTCGCTCCACAGCGCCCCGTCGTCGCCAGAGGAGCCGGGAGAGCCGGGGGAGCCGGACGTGCGGTGGGAGGTGGTCGGCAGGGCCAGGGACATGTCGCCCGCCATCACCGCCAGCGCCAGCGCCAGGTCGGTCACGGTCGTGGCCAGCGGGCCGTTCTCCGCCATGCCGTACCAGTCGTGCTCCGGGGGCGGGACGACCTTCTGGCCGGGCTTGATGGCGACGATCCCGCAGCAGGCGGCGGGGACGCGCAGGGAGCCGAGGCCGTCGGTTCCGTGGGCCAGCGGGACCATCCCGGCGGCGACCGCCGCGGCGCTGCCGCCGGAGGAGCCGCCGGGGGTCCGCCGGGGGTCCCACGGGTTGCGGGTGACGGCGTAGACGCTGTCGCAGAAACCGGCCAGGGACAGTTCGGGCACGTTGGTGATCCCGACGACCACCGCCCCCGCCGCCCTGAGCCTGGCCACCACCGGGTGGTCCTCGGCCGCCGCGACGGAGGAGGTGGCCGCGGAGCCGTTCCGCATGGACTCGCCCCTGACCGCGACGACGTCCTTGATCGCGACGGGCACGCCCGCGAGCGGCAGCGTGGCCAGGTCCTCGCGTTCCTGCAGGGCCCGCGCCTCGGCGAGCGCCCGTTCCGTGCGGACCCTGCGGAAGGCCCCGATCCGTCCGTCGCGTTCGGCGATCACCCGGAGGTGGTCCTCGACGATCGAGGGGGCGGTGACCTCCCCCTGGCGTACGGCCTCGGCTATCTCGGCTGCGGACCTTCCCACCCAGGACATGAACCGAGTGTTATCCGGCAAGTGCGCCAGGGGAAGCGCATCACATCTCAATCAGATGACTTGTCCGGCTCATCGGCGTTATCCGCCCCGGCGCGCCGCAGATCGCGGCCCGCCCCCTTGAGCGCCAGGCGCAGCGCGTACTCCAGTTGGGCGTTGACGCTCCGCAGATCGTCGGCCGCCCACTTGGCGATCGCCTCGTAGACGGCCGGATCGAGTCTGAGCAGGACTTTTTTCCGCTCAGGCATACAGGCTGCCGGCGTTGACCACCGGCTGGGTAGCCCGGTCGCCGCACAGGACGACCAGGAGGTTGGACACCATCTGGGCCTTTCGCTCCTCGTCGAGCTCCACGACGCCCTCCTCGGCCAGCCGGTTGAGTGCAAGCTGGACCATACCAACGGCGCCGGAGACGATGTGCGTGCGAGCCGCGACCACCTGGGCGGCCTGCTGGCGGACCAGCATGGCCTGGGCGATCTCGGGGGCGTAGGCCAGGTGGGTGATGCGGGCCTCAAGCACCTCGACCCCGGCCAGCTCGGTGCGGTCGACCAGTTCGGTGGTCAGCTCGGCGGCCACCTCGGCGCCGTCGCGCAGGCTGGTGCCGCTGCCCTCGTGGGAGTCGTAGGGGTGGCTGGTGGCCAGGTGCCGCACGGCCGCCTCCGACTGGATCGCGATGTACTCCTCGTAGTCGTCCACGGAGAAGGCCGCCTTGGCGGTGTCGGTCACCCGGTAGACGACGACGGCCGCGATCTCGACGGGGCTGCCGTCGGCGTCGTTCACCTTGAGCTTGGCCGTCTCGAAGTTGCGCACCCGCAGGGTGATGCGGCGCCTGGTGGTGAAGGGAAGCACCCACTGCAGGCCCGCGTCGTTGACCGAGCCGACGTAGCGGCCGAGGAACTGCACGACCTGGGCCTCGTTGGGGTTGACCACGACGAAGCCGCTGCCCAGGACGACCAGGGTCAGCACCGCCACGACCCCGGCCACGATCTTGACGACGTCGTCGCCGGAGAACGCGATCCCGGCCAGGACGGCGAGGAGGACCAGAAGTCCGAGGAGAACGGCGAAACCGTTGATCCGGAAGGCACGTCGTTCCATGTGCTCCACCTTTGCTATCGGAGTGATATCACTAAGATAGCGCGTGATCATCGATGTGTGAACCGGAATTCGGCACGCTCGGTGACAGAGAGGACGACCAGGGACCCTTCGCCCGGCGCTGAGGGGCCGGGGCGAGGGTTCGCGTTGACGACCCGCGGTGGGGATCTGTGGTGAGGGCCGTGGTGAGGGGTCAGCGCCGGGGGTTGGTTCGGCGGGTGGCCGTCGCGGACAGCGGGTCCTCGGGCCACGGATGCCGGGGATAGCGCCCGCGCAGCTCCGCCCTGACCGAGCGGTAGCCGTCGCCGCGCCAGAACGAGGCCAGGTCGTCGGTGACCGCGGCGGGCCGCCCGGCGGGGGAGAGCAGGTGGACGACCGGCGCGACCCCCGCGATCCTGGGCGCCTCGTCCCAGCCGAACAACTCCTGGAGCTTGACGGCCAGCACCGGCCGCTCACCCGAGTAGTCGACCCTGATCCGCGACCCGCTGGGCACCTCGATCCGCTCGGGGGCGGTCTCGTCGAGACGCGCGCTCCACGGAACCAGCCGGCCCAGGGAGCCCGCCACGTCCAGCCGTTCGAGGTCGGCCCTGCGGCGGGCCCGCGACAGTTCGGGCTCAAGCCACAGATCGACCGCGTCGAGCAGGGCGTCGTCGTCCACCGCGGGCCACGGCTCACCCAGCGCCCGGTGGCAGAAGGCCAGCCGTTCCCGCAGGGCGACGGCCTCGGGGGTCCAGCGCAGGATCGACAGACCCTCGGCGCGCAGGCCGGACAGGAGGGCGGGCCTGACGTCGGCGTCGGGCAACGGGACCGAGGACAGCTCGACGGCGCCAAGGCGTTCGACCCGGCGGGCCGAGACGTCACCGCGCCGCTCGCCCGGCGGGACCCGCCACACCACCTCCTCCGCACGGTCGTACAGAGGGGCGGCGGCCAGCCTGGCGGTCTCCTCGTCGATCACCACGGCCTGTCTGACCCGGGCGGCGGCCGACCCCGCGGGCCGGTCGGCGACCGCGACCGCGAGCCACGGCGCGCTCCCCAGCCGCGACCCGGAGGGCAGTTCGGCGGCCGTCCCCGAGGCCATCAGATAGGAGCCGCCCCGGCGCCTGGCCACCCGCTCCGGATAGGCCAGCGCCACCACCAGCCCGGCCACCGCGTCGTCCCCCATGCCCGAAGGGGAGGCGCGGCCCGCGTCGCGGGCCAGCCGCCGCGCCTCCTGACGCCAGCGGGCGGCGAAACCGTCCCCGCCCCGCCGTACGGCACGCCAGAACGCCACCAGGTCGTCCCCCGCGTCCCCCGGCAGCCGCTCGGACAGCAGCGCCACCACCTCGGCCGCCTCCGGCCCCACGTCCAGCAGGGCCCTGGCCAGGCGGGGATGGACCCCCACCCCGGCCATCTCCCGGCCCCTCGGCGTGACACGACCCCCGGGGGAGTCGAGGGCGCCGAGCGCGTGCAGGGTACGGCGGGCCGCCTCCATCGCGGCGGCCGGAGGGGGATCCAGCAACGCCAGACCGCTCGCGGAAGGGTCCCCCCAGCAGGCCGCCTGCAGGGCGAAACCCGTCAGATCGGCCAGTGCGATCTCGGGCGCGGAGTGCTCGGGCAGCCGCTCGTGCTCGACCGGCGACCAGCACCGGTAGACCACCCCGGGGGCCTCGCGCCCCGCCCGGCCCGCGCGCTGGGTCGCCGAGGCCCGGGAGAGCCGCACGGTGGTCAGCGAGCCGAGCCCCCTGGCGTGGTCGGTCCTCGGCTCCCTGGCCAGCCCGGAGTCCACGACGATCCGGACCCCGGGAACGGTCAGGCTCGACTCGGCGACCGAGGTGGCCAGCACCACCCGCCTGCGCGTGCCCGGCGAGAGCACGGCCTCCTGGACCCGGGCCGGGGCCTGGCCGTGCACCTGGAGCACCTCGACGTCCCCGAGGGGATGCGCGGCCACCCTGGCGATCTCCCCGACCCCCGGCAGGAAGCACAGCACGTCCCCCTCGTGCTCGGCCAGCGCCCGCCGTACGACGGCGGCGACATGGGCCAGGAAGGCCGGATCGACCCGCAGGCCGTGCGGGGGAGCGACCGTGGCGGGGGCGGGCGCCCAGACCGGGGTGACCGGGTGCGCGACGCCCTCGGCCCGCACGACCGGCGCGGGCGGCCCGTCCTGGCCGAGCAGCGCCGCCAGCGGAGCCGCGTCCGCCGTCGCCGAGGCCGCCACGATCCGCAGGTCGGGCCTGAGCGCGGACCTGACGTCCAGCAGGAAGGCCAGGGCGGTGTCGGCGTCCAGGTGGCGTTCGTGACACTCGTCGAGCAGCACCACGTCCACACCGCCGAGCTCGGGGTCACGCTGGAGCCGCCGCAGCAGCACACCCGTGGTGACGACCTCGACGACCGTCTCGGGCCCCGCCCGCCGCTCCCCCCGTACGGCGAAGCCGACCGGCCCGCCGACCTCGGACCCGAGCAGCCACGCCATCCGCCGCGCCGCGGCCCGCACCGCCATCCTGCGCGGCTCCGCCACGATCACCCTGCGCGGCTCCGCCATGACGAACGGCCGGACCGGCGGGTCACCGACCAGCCCGGCCAGCGCGAGCGGGACGAGCGTGGTCTTCCCTGTCCCCGGCGGCGCGGTCAGCACGGCCGTGCCGTACTCGTCGAGGGCGGCGGACAGCTCGGGCAGGGCGTGTCGGACGGGGAGGGCGGACCAGCCGGGGCGCACGGGGAACTACCGGGATCTCACGGGGTTCTCGTGAGGCTCCGCCGGGGACCTCACGAAGGGCTTTGCCGGGGTTCTCACGGGGCCTCAGGACATGGGGTCGAGGACGCCCGTGCTCACCAGGGCGATGATGACCAGGCCCAGGATGATCCGGTAGATCACGAAGCCGGTGAACCTGTGGGTGCTGATGTACTTCAGGAACCACGCGACCGCCGCGTAGCCGACGACGAACGAGATCACGGTGGCCAGGATCGTCGGCCCCCAGTCGGGGCTGTCGGCCTCACCGATCTTGAACAGTTCCAGCACGCCCGCGCCGAGCACCGCCGGGATGGCCAGCAGGAAGGAGTACTTCGCGGCCTCCTCCCTGCGGTAGTCGAGCAGCAGACCCGCGCTGACCGTGCCGCCGGAGCGGGAGACGCCGGGGATGAGGGCCAGCGACTGGGCGAAGCCGTAGATCAGGGCGTGCGGGAAGCTGAGGTGGCGCTGCAGGGTCAGCTTGTTGCGGGCCGTACGGTCGGCGAACCAGAGGATCACGGCGAAGACGATCAGGGTCGTGGCGATCAGCCGCAGGTCGCGGAAGACGGTCTCGATGCTGTCCTTGAACAGCAGGCCGAGCACGACGATCGGCAGCGTGCCGACGATGATGTACCAGCCCATCCTGGCGGCGTGGTGGGAGCGCAGGTCAGGCGTCCACAGGGACCTGACCCAGGTGGAGATGATCTCCCAGATCTCCTTGCGGAAGTAGATGACGACCGCCGCCTCGGTACCGATCTGGATCACGGCGGTGAACGCCGCGCCGGGATCGGTCCAACCGAACAACGCGGAGACGACTCTGATGTGGGCGCTTGAGGAGATCGGCAGAAACTCCGTCAACCCCTGAACGAGGCCGAGGACCACCGCTTCGAACCAGCCGATCAACTTGGGCACCTTCCGTCCCGGAGTACGTGCGTGACGTAGGCGAGGCTAGCGGAGCCGGGCACCTGACGTGACCCGGTCATTCGGCCGATACGCCGGTGTCATCCGAATCCGTGGGCCAACCGGTAGTCCTCCATGAGGACGTCACTCTGGAGGACAAGATGACCGAGTTCACGGAGTACGTCGCGCAACGTCATGAACGGTTGCGAAGAACGGCGTACCTCCTCACCAGAGACTGGGCGATCGCCGAGGACCTGGTGCAGACGGCGCTGGCCAGGGCATGGCTCGCCTGGCGCCGGATCGACGGCGACCCCGATCCGTACGTGTACCGGATCATCGCCAACACCCATGCCTCCTGGTGGCGGCGACGCTGGCGGGGCGAGGTCCCGACGGAGGTGATGCCCGACCGGGACGACGGACGGGACTTCACCCGGGAGATCGGCGACCGGGACGCGCTGTGGACGGCGATCGGCACGCTGTCGGGGCGTCAGCGCGCCGTGGTCGTCCTGCACTACTTCGAGGAGATGACCCTGGCCCAGGTCGCCGGCGTGCTCGGCTGCTCGGTCGGGGCGGTCAAGAGCCAACTCGGCAGGGCACTCGCCCGGCTGCGGGTCGACCAGGGGGTTCGGACGATGACGGGAGCACAGCGATGAGCCACACCGAGCACGACCTGAGGGAACTGCTCGCCGAACGCAGCACGGGCGGCCACGGGGGCGGCGCCCGGCTTGAGGACATCCTCACCGAGGGCAGGAGGATCAGACGGCGCAGGTGGGCCGCGGTGGGAACGGTCGCCGCCGTGACCGCCGCCGCGCTCGTCCTGACGCCGACCCTGCTGTCCGGCGGCACGCGGGGCGGCGGCAGCATCATGGCCCAGGTGGGCGAACCGATCAAACAGGTGGGCGAAGAGGGAGTACGGCTGGCGGGCGTCCGCTCGGAGGAGACGGGGAAGGCGGAGCGGCTCTCGTTCGTCCCGAAGAGCGACAAGACCTCCTACCGCGTCAACTGCGCCCACGCGAGCCGGGTGTTCGTGCGCTACGGCGACCGGGTGGACGTGGGCACCTGCGGGGAGAACGAGCGGGGACAGGAGTGGACGGCGTTCGGCAGCCTCGACGGGCTCACCGCCGGGGTCTCCGTCACGGTCGAGGTGTTCACCGTTCCCACCACGATCGAGGACACCCCCAAGGATCCGTCTCCCGAGGAGCAGTCTCCCAAGGGGTACGACCGGGCGCTCGCGGACGCCGTTCGTGGCCCCGCCCTGTGGGAGATCGCGATCCACGACCAGGGGGTCTCCAGTGCCTCCTGTTCGCCGGACATCTGCCTGGACAACGGAGCCCGCCTCGCGACCCAGGGCGAGTTCAACCTCGGGGGCCTGCCCAACAGCCACCAGGTCGCGGGCGGTCACCTCACCCAGATCAACGAGAAGCACGCCTTCCAGGGCACGGTGGAGGGCAAGGGCCGGGTGTACGTCCGCTGCGAGGGAGAGGATCTGCACGCTCTCATCTGGGCGGACAAGGCCGACAGGACCGGGGTCCTCGCCAGGTCCGCACCCTGCGGCGCCAAGCCCGTCATGTGGGAGTTCTTCGGCAACGGTTCGGCGGAGGTCACGGTCGCCGTCGTACGGCGCGACCGGCTGCCGCGCGGGGGTGACCTCGGCTCCGACCTGCAGGCCGCCTCGGGGGAGGCCGACCGCCTGCTGTCCGGGCTCAGGCCCGAGGCGGGGTCCTGGCACGTCGCCCTGCAGCAGCTGGACTAGCCGGCGTCGAAGTGGGCGTTCGACGGCCGGGCGCTCCGGTCCCTGTCCGCCTTCCAGAGGCGGACAGGGGCCGGACCAGGAAATCGTATATAAAAATCGTATATCGAAGAGGGGCCAGGTGAAGGGGGAGAAAAGGGCGATTTAGGCTGTCCCTGCCTGCCGTTCCACAACGACCGAGGTCCCCATGACGACTGTCTCCCCCGTCCCCTTCGACCCCGAGCTCGGACAACTGCTCGCCGCGATGCGCGGCGACAGCCCGCCCCAGCCGTTGAACGCCGAGACGCTGGCCGCCTCCCGGGCCGGACTTGAGGCCATGGCCCAGCCCGCCGCGGTGGTCATCGGCGACAGGCCCGTCGAGGCCGAGGAACGCACGATCCCGGGCAGGCCGGGAGCCCCCGACCTGGCCGTCACCATCCTGCGGCCCAAGGAGCGCGTGCCCGGCGCGCCGGGCCTGTACAACATGCACGGTGGCGGCCTGGTCATGGGCGACCGGCACATGGACACCCCCCGCCTGGTCGACATGGTGGTCGAGTTCGGCTTCGTCGTGGTCAACGTCGAGTACCGCCTCGCCCCGGAGAACCCCGGAACCGGACCCGCCGAGGACTGCTACGCCGGCCTGCTCTGGACGGCCGACCACGCCGAGGAACTCGGCTACGACCCGGAGCGCCTGATCGTCATGGGCGGCAGCGCCGGAGGCAACCTGGCCGCCGCCATGTCGCTGATGGCCCGCGACCGCAAGGGCCCCAAGCTGGCCGGGCAGCTGCTGCTGGTCCCCATGCTCGACGACCGCAACGAGTCCGTCTCGACCCACCAGTACGACGGGATCGGCACCTGGGACAGGGCCGCCAACCTCTTCGCCTGGAAGTCGGTCCTCGGCGACGGGGTAGGCGGCCCCGACGTCTCGCCGTACGCCGCTCCCGCCAGGGCGACGGACCTGTCCGGCCTGCCCCCGGCGTACATCGAGCTGGGGTCGGCCGAGCTGTTCCGCGACGAGTCGGTCGAGTACGCCAGCCGTATCTGGGCGGCGGGCGGCGAGGCCGAACTGCACGTGTGGAACGGCGGCTTCCACGGCTTCGAGATGTACTTCCCGGACAGCGGGCTCGGCCGTGACGCGCTGCGGACCCGCGACACCTGGGTACGCAGGATCCTCGGCCGCTGAGGTTCCCACCCGGACGTGACCCACAAGGGCCGTGACCCACAAGGGCCGTGACCCACGAGGGCCGTGATCCACGCGGGCCGTGACCCGCCTGGGTCACGGCCCGTCCATGTCGCCGCTCCGCCTGAGCCGTCGGTCCGGTCTGGGGCGTCGGTTCGCCTTGGGTGCCCGCCCGTCGAACCCTGTCAGGGTTTTCTCAGGGTCGGCGAGGGAACGGGGGTTCTCCCGCCACTCGTTGAACCAGACGAACAGACCACGACACGGGGAGAAGAAGTGCACCGTTCGAGAAACCACAAGATCATCGCTGGAGTCTGCGGCGGCATCGCGGAGAGCCTCGGCTGGTCACCCACCGTCGTACGGATCCTCTGGCTGCTGCTCTCCCTGCTGCCCGGCCCCATGTGGGTCGCCTACGTCCTGATGTGGATCTTCCTCCCCAAGGCACCGGCGACTCGCTACTGACAACTAATCTGGGGGCATGAGGGAACGGCCGCTGACACTGCTGCAGGACGACCTGGTCGACTACGAGAAGGCGATGGAACGGATGACCGACCTGGTCGGTCAGCGGCAGCGCGACGAGCGCTCCGACACGCTCTGGTTGCTCAGCCACCCGCAGGTCTACACCGCGGGCAGACGAACCCTGCAGCAGCATCTGCCCGACCCCTCCCACGGCATTCCCGTCGTCAACACGGGCAGGGGCGGCCAGCTCACCTACCACGGCCCCGGACAGCTCGTCGGCTACCTGATCGTCAAGCTGGGCGACGACGAGGGGATCGTCGACTACGTCCGTGAGGTGGAGCTCAGGCTGGTGCGGGCGCTCGACGCGCTCGACGTCCCGGCCGAGCGCCGCGACACCCCGCCCGGCTCGCCACTGCTCACCGGCGTCTGGACGAAGCGAACCGGGCGGAAGATCGTCTCGATCGGCATGCGGCAGAGCCGTGGCGTGACCAGCCACGGCTTCGCCCTCAACGTCGACGGCGACCTGACCCCGTGGGGCTGGGCGGTGGCCTGCGGCATGCCCGAGGTGGACATGACCTCCCTGGACAGGGAGATCACCTCGGCGACGGGCGTCATGGACCGGGTCAGGGCCGCGGTCGCGGCGGCCTTCGAGGCGACCTGACCCCTTCCCCCGGCCTTCACGACCGCCTGGCCGTACGGCCCACCGGGCTTCGGAACGACTGCCTGGCCGTACGGCTCGCCCGGTTTCGGAACGACTGCCTGGCCGTACGGCTCGCCCGGTTTCGGAACGACCGCCTGGCTTGTACGGTCACCCGGGTTCGGGACGGCTGCCTGGTCGTACGGCCCACGGGGCTTCTGGGCGGTCGGCTGGCCGTACGGTTCCGGCGGGCTTCGTGGGGCAGTCGGCTGATCCAGGCGCAGTAGGCTACGCCGGGGTGACGCGGCGAGAGCGGGGTGGTTCGCGGTGCGGAAGTCAGGCACTACGCCGACACTCGACCTGGTCGACGTCGGCGAGCACGTGTGCTGGATCGTCGAGCCCCACCAGGGATACGCGGCCGTGACCTCGGCCTTCCTGGCCGACGGTGAGCTGTTCGGCGACAAGGTCGTCATCGTCGGCTCGCCCCTCGACCCCATCGCCTCCGCGGAGGTCCCCAGGGACGCCACCCTCGTCGACCCCCGCTCCGTCCTGGGCGACGGCCCGACCCCCGACCTCGGCCCGATGCTCGGTCTCGTACGGCGCGAGGCCGACATGGCGGGACGACAGGGATATCGAGCCCTGCGCGTACTGGCCGTGATGGATCAGCTCGTCCCACCCGAGATCGGGATCGAGGCGCTGATCGACCACGAACTGCGCCTCGACCGGTTGGTGGCCGACCACGAGGCCATCATGGTCTGCGCGTACGGCCACGACAGCTTCGGCGCCGCGACCCTTGACCATGTGGCGTGTGTGCACCCCAGCGAACTGGGTACCGGACGCGCGGGACCGTCGTTTCGGATGTTCAGCTCGGGGCCCGGAGACTGGGCCGTGTGCGGAGTCGTCGACTCCGACGGAGCCGCGGCGTTCGGTGCCGCCCTGGCCGCCGCGACGGCGCTCTCACCGACATTACGGCTCCATCTCGACGAGCTGGAGCTGATGGACGCCGCCGGAATGCGCGCGCTCGTCGAGGCCGCCGCCGACACCTCGGTCCACCGGATCACGATCGAGGGCGCGAATCCGACAGTGAGGTCGTGCTGGGAGATGCTCGGCTACGGCAACTGCGAGATACGCGTGGAGCTGACGCCATGACTACCGAGACCACCGGTGTGATGGACACGGCGGGCCTGCGCCACGAGCTCTACACCTACTCCGGGGAGGAGCAGTTCCTCGCCGGGGTCCGCTCCTTCATCGACGACGCCCTGGCGGCAGGGGAGATCGTCCTGATCTCCGTACCCGAGGACCGCGAACGGATGCTGCGCGAGGAGTTGCCCGGCACCGACCCCGGCGTGGTGTTCATGGACACCGAGGCGCTCGGCCGCAATCCTGCCAGGCTGATCCCCGCCTGGCAGCGCTGGATCGGCGAACGGACGGCGGAGGGCAGACCGGTGCGCGGCATCGGCGAGACCGACTGGCACGGCCGGGGCGGCGCGGAGATCGAGGAGCTTCGCTACCACGAATGGCTGCTGAACCTCGCCTTCACCGGTTCCCCCGCCTGGTGGCTGCTGTGCCCCTACGACACCGCGACGATCGACCCCGAGACGATGCGGGCGATCAGCCGCTGTCATCCGTACACGTTGACGGACGACGGTTCGCGGCCCTCCTCCGACTACGTCAGGGAACCGTTCTCCTGGGCGGAGCTCGAACCCGCCTGCGACCCGTACGAGGAGTTCCCCTACGCCAGGGGGGACCTCGCGGCCGTCAGGGAGAAGGTGATCGCCTGCGCCGCGCCGCACGGGCTGACGGGAGACCGGCTGCGGGAGACCCTCGTCGCGGTGACCGAGGTCGCGGGCAACAGCATCGCGCACGGCGGCGGCCACGGGACTCTGCGCACGTGGGTGCAGCAGGGGTCGCTGATCTGCGAGTTCCGTGACGCGGGGGTGATGAGCGACCCCATGATCGGCCGCATGGCGCCCTCCCCGCGTTCGCTGCGCGGCCGGGGCATGTGGCTGGTGCACCAGATCTGCGACCTGGTGCAGGTCCGCTCGGCCCCGGAGACGGGCACGATCATCCGCCTGCACGTCACCCTTCCCGGTGTCCTCCCTTAGCGTCCCTCCAGGGCGTCCTCGACCGAGTCGGCCAGCTCGAAGAACGTCAGCAGTCCCGTGACGGCCAGCATGTGGCGCAGGGTACGGTTCGCACCGGCCAGGACGAGCCGGGTCTTCGCCTCCCTGCTGCGCTGGAGCACCCACAACAGCTCGGCCAGCCCGGTCGAGTCGCAGAAGGTGAGCCCGCTGAGATCGATGACGAGACAGGGGGCGGGGGAGGTGCCCCAGAGCTCGGCGAGCTGCCGCCGGAACACCGGCGCGTAGTCGTAGTCGAGATCGCCGACCGCGCGGACCACCACGGCGTCCCCGTGGGAGCCCGACGATACGGACAGTGCGCTCGTGCTCTCCGGTGACATCGGAACTCCTCTTAGGCCCGCTGCTCACAGGCGGACGTTCCCCCTGTCCTACCAGGTATTCGGAACCACCGCCTCCACGGACCCCGCCCAAGCCCGGACTTCCCGGGATCGGCGGTCCCTGGACGAGGAGTCCACTGGTCGACCGTACAGCGGGGCCCGAGCATGGGGGCATGACGACAACGCTGATCACCGGAGCGAACAAGGGACTCGGCCTGGAGACCGCACGCCGGCTCGTCGCGGCAGGTCACACCGTCTACATCGGCAGCCGGGACGCAGGACGAGGACGCCGGGCCGCGGAGGAACTGGGTGCGCGGACGGTTCTCATCGACGTCACCGACGAGGCGTCCGTCACGGCCGCGGCGAAGGTCGTCGAGGCCGAGGGCGGGCTGGACGTACTGGTCAACAACGCCGGTGTCGAAGGGCGGTTGCCGGACGGTGGCGTGGTCGGCACCGCGGACACCACCGGCGACATGACACGGACGGTGTTCGAGACGAACGTCTTCGGCGTGGTGCGGGTCACTCACGCGTTCCTGCCGTCGCTGCGGCGTTCGTCCGCCCCGGTCGTGGTCAACGTCAGCAGCGGCCTGGCCTCGCTGAGCGGCGTCGCCACCCCGGGCACACCGCTGTACGCCTACCCGGGACTCGCCTACCCGGCCTCGAAGGCCGCGGTCAACATGATCACTGTGCAGTTCGCGAAGGCGTTCCCCTGGATGCGGGTCAACGCGGTCGAACCGGGCTACACCGCGACCGACCTGAACGGACGCACCGGCCACCAGACCGTCGAGGAGGGGGCCGAGATCATCGTCCGCATGGCCCAGGTGGGCCCCGAGGGACCGACCGGCGGCTACTTCGACATCGACGGCCCCCTGCCCTGGTGACGCGCGCCCGGCGTCACGTCCGGCGGGGCCGGTGACCGGGGTCTCGGGGATGCCCCGGTCACCGGCCCGCCGTAAGCCGCCGCCACGGCAGGAGCCACCGTGATGACGGGGGCCGCTGTCGCGGCGGTGAGAGCGAACAGAGCGAGTCCACGGGAAGGCGTCATCGCTTTTCCTTTCGTCCCCCGGAATGTCTTCGTCACCGGAATGGACGTGTCAGGAAAACGAAAAGTTGCGTTGCGGGTGAACGACACGCCATCGAGAAACCGAAACGGTGGATTTGTTCTGGTGCTTTTCCGGTGTCCTTCCGTTTCTTCCGGGGCCGCAGAAGGTTCTCCCGGACCGGTGGGACGCTTTCCCGGCCCGGGAAACAAACAGGGAGCGGTCAGCGCAGGGTGTGGGCCCGTTCGAGGACCTCGGCCGGGGCCTTGGCCACAGAACCGGTGTCGAAGGGCGGCTGCGGGTCGTACTCGGTGTAGAGCTGGATCGCCTGGGCGGTCACCTCGTCGGAGAGCAGGGCGGCCAGCCGTACGGCCATGTCGATGCCGGAGGAGACCCCGGCTGAGGTGATCACCCGGCCCTGCCTGACCACCCGTTCGGAGGTGTAGGTCGCGCCGTACAACTCCAGGGCGGCGGTCGCGGCCCAGTGGGTGGTGGCGGTCAGGCCGTCGAGCAGGCCCGCCGCGCCGAGCACCAGGGCGCCGGTGCAGACAGAGGTGGTGAAGCGGGTCCCGGCGTGGATCCGGCGCACCCAGTCGAGGAAGGCGGCGTCGGCCACCATGGCCTGGAAGCTTCCCCCGCCCGGAACCAGCAGGACGTCGCAGCGCTCGACCTCGGCGTATCCGGTCGGGACGTGCACCGGGAGGGATCCCAGCACGTCCCGCACCAGCCCCGGTTCCGCCGTGACGAACCGCACGGTCGCGCCGGGCACGTAAGCGAGGATTTCATACGGTCCAATCGCGTCGAGCGGCTCGAAGCCGTCGAAAAGCGGGATCACGATGTCCATGCGCCGCAGCATAGCCATCACCCGCTCGGGCATTTCCCCGGGGCCGGGTGGCGCAGCCGTAAAAAATCGTTTTTTCGCGGTACGGCGGGAAAGAGAGCGCGGGCCGGGCCGGAATCCAAGCGCGGTATGACAGGGCCGGAGTGTCAACTTTCGTTAGCGGAAACGTCCACTTTCTCGGGCAGACCGGGTGGGACGGCGTCCCTAGCGTGGGGCGGCATGATCACACGATGGATGTCCGGCGCCACGGTCGCGCTGACGATCGCCACGGCACTCCCGGCCTCGACGGCACTTCCCGCGGCGGCCTCGGCGGTGCTTTCGGAGACGCTCCCGACGGCGGCCTCGGCGCGTGGGGCCGCTCTTGAATGGCGGCCCTGCCCCGGTGAGAAGAGCGAACTGGAGTGCGCCGACCTCGCGGTCCCCCTCGACTGGGACAAACCCGACGGGCGCAAGATCACGCTACGGCTCGGCCGCCTGCCCGCGACCGGCACCGCCGAAGGTTCGGTCCTCATCGCGTACGGCGGGCCCGGTGGCCCCGGCATCGCCACGACCCAGGCCCACGCGGAGATCTGGGCGAACCTGCGCACCCGCATGAACGTCGTCACCTGGGACACCCGGGGGTACGGCGAGCAGTTCGGCGGCCGGAGCGACGGCCTGCCGTGCGTCTGGACCCGCGTTCCCTACCCGGAGTTCCCGGCCGACGACGCCGACTTCGGCAGGCTCTCCGACACCAACCGTGGATACGCCCAGGCCTGCCGCCACGGCGACCCGGAGTTCTTCGCCCACATGAGCTCGGCCGACCACGCCCGTGACATGGAGGCGATCAGGCAGGCCCTCGGCGAGGAGGGACTCAACTTCTACGGCGCCTCCTACGCCGGGCTGTACGCCCAGGCCTACGCCCGCCTCTTCCCCGCCCGGGTACGCACGATGGTGCTCGACGGCACCGTGAACCACAGCGAAGCCGACTGGCTGAAGGAGGTCGGCGAGTCCGCCCGCGACAACCAGGCGGCGATGCGGCGCTTCTTCGACTGGTGCGACGACGAGGACACCTGCCCCCTGGGTGACGCGGCCCGCGACTGGCGCAGACTGCTCGCGAAGGCGGAGCGCGCGCCGATCGCGGCCCGCCGGGTCGAGGCGTCCTACGACGCCCAGGACCTGCGGAGCTTCGCGCTCGGCCTCGCCAGGGCGGGGGAGGAGCAGTGGCCCGCGCTCGGCAGGGCCGTCCAGGACGCTCTCAGGGGTGACGCCTCGGGTTTCGCCCCGCCGCGGGGCGCCCGCTATCCGGACCTCACGACCCCCGTCACCGAATGTCTCGACTGGCCACGCTTCCGCGACCGCGCGGAGACGGCGGCGGCGCTGACCAGGTTGCGCCGGATCGCACCGGACACCGGGGCCGCCTTCACCCTGGCGGCGGGGGCGCTGGCCTGCGTCGGCTGGCCGGTGGAAACGACCAACCCGCCGAAGCCCCTGCCGAGTGGCCTGCCGCCGCTGCTGGGCGCGGGCGCGTGGGTGGAGTCCGCCATGACCGCCCGGGTCGTACGGCAGGTGCCGGGCAGCGTCACCATCCGCCACGAGGGACCGGGACACACGCTCTACCCCTTCAACCCCTGCGCCCGCGACCACATCGACCGCTACCTCACAGACCGCAGGACGCCCCCGCGGAACACGGTCTGCTGACCTCCTTTCACGGTCCGTTCGCCGGAACCGGGGAGGCACGGAAGGCGAGCACCGCCGCCACGAGCAGCAACACCCCGCACACGGCCTGCTCCACGACCATCCAGGCCGGCAGCGCCAGGAACAGCACGACCCCGCCCAGGGCGACGAGGATCACGACGAGCACGATCCGCAGGCGCAGGAGCGCCCGGCCACCCCCCTGCTGGGCGCGACGGGCGAACACGAAGGTGAGGACCGACGTCGCCGCCACGATGACACCGCGCACCCACGCCTGCGGTGTGACGAGGGACGGGGCCACGGAGGAGAGGACGGCGATCGCCGCGACGGTCAGCACGCTCAACACGGCGTAGGCGACGACCAGGAACTTGGCCGTGCGCAGCGGGGAGACAGGCATGGTCATTCCTCCGAATCGGCGGTGGGAGCGGCCGGAACCGGCCTGACAGACCGCAGGAAGAGCGCGACGATCTCGCTGATGTGGTGATCGAGGTCCAACTCGGGACGCGCGAGGAAGTAGAACGCCGCCCCGTCGATGACGGTGCGGATCGACAGGGCGGTGACCTCGGCGTCGAACACGGTGAACTCGCCACTGGCCTGGCCGGACTCCAGCAGCCGCCGAAGCGGGGCGGCGGCGTCCTCGACCTGGACGACCTGGACGGCGCCGGAGTTCTCGATGATCCGCTGGGTCGCTCCGACGTGCGCGGGATTGAGCGTGATGAAGCGCAGGTTGGTCTCGATGTAGGTGCGGAGCTTCTCGGTCGGGGTCTTCGCGGCCCGCAGCCGCTCCGCCATGAACGCCGCTCCGTCCTCGAACAGCGTCGTGACGACCGCCTGGTAGAGCTCCTCCTTCGAGGCGAAGTGATACAGCGCGGTGCCCTTGCTGGTCCCCGCCTCCCGCGCGATCCGCTCCAACGAGGCGGCCGGGTAACCGTCCTGGCTGATCACCCGGACGGCGGCGGCGATCAGATCCTCCCGCCGGGCCCGCCGCGTGCGAGAAGGACTCCCGGATTCTTTCGACCTCATGGTCCAAAGTTAGACCGAATGGTCGAAAAAACCAACACGGGTCGGGAAGGAGATCCGAGACGTACTGTCGGCGGGAGCGGCACGGCCCCACCGGTTCCTTCGAGCTAGAGGATGGCCAGCTGGCCGTACAGGATCTCCTCCGACAGGGTGCCGCCGTTGAGCGCGGGCTTGCCGTCGAAGCGGAACACCGGCACGGCGGTGACGTCACGAGCCCAGAGCACGGGGACCGTCTCGTCCCATCGCACACCGAGTTCGGTCGCCAGTGCGCGCAGGACGCCGAGGTCGCCGATGTGGGCTCCGTCCACGAAGTGGGCCTGGAACAGCCGAGCGGTCACGACCTCGGCCAGGCCCTGGTCGGCGGCCATGGCGATCAGGTGGTGGGCGTGGCGGGTGTCGGCCGTCACCGCCTTGGCGAAGGCCAGCGGGACGCCCTCGGCCGCGGCCAGGGCGTTGACCCGGGCCACCCCGCTCTCACCGAATCGGTCCAGGCTCTGGTCGAGCTTGGACCGGCCGCCCACGGCCCCCGGCTCCACCTGCCAGGAACGGATCGTCAGATCGACGTGCCCGCCCTCCGCGCGGAAGCGGGCGGCGGCTCGCCGGTACCGGGTGAAGGCCAGGTAGGACCAGATGCAGATGACGTCGAGGGTGATGTCCACCCGTGCCGTGTTCTTCATGGTGTTCAGCCTTGTCACTGCCCTGACCTGCGACAACGACGGCTTTCGCAACGATCGCTAACCTGTGGGTTATGGAACGGCGTGACATCGAGATCTTCCTGACCCTGGCCGAGGAACTGCACTTCGCCCGTACGGCCGAGCGGCTGGGCGTCAGCGGTGCCCGGGTGAGTCAGACGATCAAGCAGCTGGAGCGCCGGTTCGGCGTCGCGCTGTTCCAGCGGACCAGCCGTCAGGTGGCGCTCACCCCGGTCGGCAACGCGCTGCGAGAGGACGTGCAGGCCGGATACCAACGCATTCAGGAGGGCATCGCCAAGGCGGTCGCCGCCGGGCGTGGCTTCACCGGCACCCTGCGGATCGGCTTCTCCAGTCCCCTGGTCGGGGAGGCCATCATGGCCGCCGGGGAGGCGTTCCGCGCCCGCCATCCGGACTGCGAGGTGCGCATCCGCGAGGTGCACCTGTCGGAGGCGTTCCGCGCGCTGCGCGACGACGAACTCGACCTGCAGATCACCGAGCTGCCCGTCCAGGAGAACGACCTGTCCAGCGGGCCCGCGCTGCTGCGCGACCCCCGCATGCTGGCCGTCTCCGCCAGGCACCCCTTCGCCCGCCGCGACAGCGTCACCGTGGAGGACCTCGCCAGGGACACCGTGCTCGTGCCCGCCGACGCCCCCGCCTATCTGCTGGACACGCTCATCCCGCCGCAGACCCCCGGCGGGCGTCCGATCCAGCGCGAGAAGGTGCTGACCTCACGGCAGGAACTGCTGACGCTGGTCAGCGGCGGTGCGGGAATGGCCGTCGTGGGCGGCCAGGCCACGCGGTACCACGCCCGGCCCGACATCGTCTACGTGCCCATCGTCGACATGCCGCCGATCGAGTACGGGCCCGTCTGGCCGGTCGGCGGCCAGACCAGCAGGGTGCGGTCCTTCCTCGCACTCCTCCTGGCCGAACTCGATCGCCAATCGTTTCTCCTGGCCGGGCTCGATCGATAACCCAGGGGTTAGCGACCGTTTCGGATCTCGTCGTTGTCGCAGGTCGGCGCGGTGCCAAGGATGGAGTCATGACAACGACGAAGCAGAACCCCATCCCCGAGGAGTACAGGGGCGGCGTCCCCTACCTCAACGTGCACGACGCCAAGGCGGCGATCGCCTTCTACAAGGAGGCCTTCGACGCCGACGTGCGCATCGAGATCCCCCGCCAGGGCGACAAGGTCGCCCACGCCGAGTTCCGGATCGGCGACGCGGTCTTCATGCTGCGTGACGAATACCCCGAATACCGCTTCCGCAGCCCGAAGACGATCGGTGGCACCCCGATCAATCTGATGGTCTTCGTGACGGACGTCGAGACGTTCGCCGAACGGGCCGTCGCCGCAGGCGCACGCGTCATCCGGCCGGTGGAGATGCAGTTCCACGGCGACCTGCAGGTCGAACTTGAGGACCCCTTCGGTCACTCCTGGTTCTTCACCAGCAGGGTCGCGCACATGGACGAGACGGAACTGAAGGAGACCGCCTCGGCGGTGAACCTCTGAACGGGCCGGGTACGGCGCGCGACACGCGGTGGGACCGCGAAGGCCACGTCACAGGGGCCACCAGAGCGTCGGCAGCGGACCGGGGACCATCCCCGCGCGGGGATGGTCCCCCCTTTCCGGCGATGGCCAGGATCACGGCGAGGTGCTCCCCGCGCATGCGGGAATGGGGTTCGGGGTGCCGGTGGTGGAGTGTCACGTCGGGCTGGGGAGTTCGGTGGTTATGGTCAGGCCGCCTTCCTCTCTGGGGCGGGCTGTCACGGTGCCGTCGTGGGCGTCGGCTATGGCGCGGACGATGGACAGGCCGAGGCCGCTGCCGCGTTCGGAGCGTAGCCGGTCACCGTGCAGCCTGCGGAAGGGCTCGAAGATCGTCTCGATCTCGTACGGCGGGACCGGCAGGCCCGTGTTCGCCACGACCAGTTCGGCCACGTCCTGACGCTGGCGGGTGGTCACCCACACCTCGCCGCCCTCGTGGTTGTGCCGGATGGCGTTCTCGACGAGGTTCTGCACGAGCCGTTCCAGCAGCACCGGGTCTCCCGCGGTCGGTACGGAGTCCAGCAGCCGGTGCACGGTCACCGAGCGTTCCCCCGCCTCGGCTCCCGCCTGGTCGAGGACGTGCTCGACCACGTCCGACAGGTCGAAGGGACGCCGGTCGAGTACGGACTGCTCACCTTCGGCGAGGGCGAGGAGGCCGTCGATCAGCCGTTCGTGTCGGGTGTTGACCAGCAGCAGGGACTCACCGAGCCGTTTGAGGTCGTCGGTCGCGTCGGGTCGTCTGACGGCCACGTCGACCAGTGTCCTGTTGATGGTCAGCGGGGTGCGCAGTTCGTGTGAGGCGTTGGCGACGAAGCGGCGCTGGCCGTCGAAGGCGCGGGCGAGACGGGTGAGCATGGTGTCGAAGACGTCGGCCAGTTCGGCGACCTCGTCGCGTGGCCCGGTGTAGGCGATGCGTTCGGTCAGGTTGTGGCTCTGGGCGACCCGTCTGGCGGTCTCGGTCACCTGCTGGACGGGGCGCAGCGCCCAGCCGCCCACCCACCAGCCGTACCAGACGGCTATCGCGCTGGAGACGACGAGTCCGGCGCCTCCCACGGTGAGGAGGGTGTTCAGCGTGTCGCGCTGGTAGATACGCCGGACCTGTTCGGTCCGTCTGACGGCCACCTGGTACTCGCGGTTGTTCGCGTCGTAGGGCCCCTCGGCCATCGTGATGTACTTGGGTTTGCCCAGGCCGTCACGGGGTTCCAGGCTGTTGCGCACCAGGAGGTAGACCCCGGTGAGCAGCAGGGTGCCGATGACGAGGAAAACCGCGCCGCAGGCCACCGCGAGCCGCATTCTGGCGGTCGGCTTCATGGGACGCGGTACCCGACGCCGGGGACGGTCTCGATGACGGGTGGGTCGCCGAGTTTGCGGCGCAGCTTCATCATCGTGGTCCGCACGGTGTTGGTGAACGGGTCGATGTGCTCGTCCCACACCTTCTCCAGCAGGTCCTCGGACGAGACGACCGCCCCGTCGGCCCGCAGCAGTTCGGCGAGCACACCGAACTCCTTGCGGGCCAGCGGCACGTAACGGCCCTCGCGGTAGACCTGCCGGTGGGCGCGGTCGAGCCGTACGCCGGCGCGTTCGAGCATCGGCGGGTCGGCGGGCCTGGCGCGGCGGCCGAGGGCGTGCACCCGGGCGAGCAGTTCCTCGAAGGCGAACGGCTTGGGCAGGTAGTCGTCGGCGCCGAGGGAGAGTCCGGCCACCCGGGAGCGGACGTCGGCCGCCGCGGTCAGCATCAGGATCCTGACCAGGGCACCCGAGTCGACCACGGTCCTGCAGACGTCGTCGCCGTGCACTCCGGGCAGGTCGCGGTCCAGGACCAGAACGTCGTAGTCGTGGACGCCGAGCCGTTCGAGGGCGGATTCGCCGTCGTAGGCGATGTCGACGGCCAGTGCCTCCGCGCGCAGGCCCTCGGCGATCGAGTCCGCGAGCATGCGCTCGTCCTCGGCGATCAGAACGCGCAACGATCCTCCCCTGAATCCCCGGCGCGCACGGAACACATGCTCCGTGAGGTTCGCGGGAACGCGCACCTCGTCCGGTCGAATCCCCCGGCGGGTACGGAACGCGCGCCCGGACAGCATCCCGGAACACGCATAACGCCGCCATAACCAAATTTGGTGACGTTCAGGTTATCGATCACCGGGTCTACTCCACCACCGACGCGGAAGCCGTCCCGCGCGGGAACAGGAGAGCGATCGATGCCGAACCCACGGTCCGCACCCCCGGAGTTCCAGTCCGGATATTCCCTACCTTCAGATGCCGAATCACCAGATTCGCCAGTTCAACTGGACACGCCGGTGGACGCTCCACGGGTCGGGCGGCGGAGAGAAAACGGGCACAGCCCGACCACCGGGGCACCCGGGCCGCTCCGGCGCCGACGCATCCGGCTCCCGGGCGGGCCGTACGGCCCGGCGTTGCGGCGGCACCGGCTGTTCGTGCTGGTCCTCGTGGGCGCGGGGGCGCTACGAGGGCTGGTCATGCTCGGCTACCGGCCCGCCCAGCTCTACTGGTACGACTCGTTCACCTATCTCGACACGGCCATGCACATGAGGCCGTCCGCGCAGTTCCATCCGGCCGGGTACCCCTTCCTGCTGTGGCTGCTGCGGCCCTTCCACAGCGTGGTGGTGATCGCGGGCGTCCAGCACGTCATGGGGCTGGGCATCGCGCTGATGGTCTACGCGACGCTGCGTCGCCGGTCGCTGCCCGGCTGGGGGGCGACCCTGGCCGCGCTGCCGGTCCTGTTCGACCCCGGGTTCCTACGGCTTGAGCACGCCGTCCTCTCCGACACCCAGTTGATCTTTCTGGTGGTGGCCGCGCTCACGGTTCTGCTGTGGCGGCGGGTGCCGACGGTCCCGGCGGCCGCCTGCGCGGGCCTGTTGACGGCGTTCGCCGGGCTGACCAGGACCGTCGCGGTGCCGTTGCTCGGCCTGCTGTTGCTCCACCTTCTCGTACGGCGGGCGGGATGGCGTCCCGTGGTGGCGCTGGCGCTGGCCGGGGTCGTGCCGCTGACGGCCTACGCGGGCTGGTACGCCGCCAACCACGGCAGATTCGCGCTCAGCGGTTCGGACGGGGTGGCGTTGTGGGCGCGCACCATGACCTTCGCCGACTGTTCGGTCATCAGGCCTCCGGCGCGGGAGGCCGTGCTGTGCCCGAACGGCACGGTCGTCGACGCGGCCTCCGAGTACGTCTGGGCGGCGGACGCCTCCCTCAACCGGCTGCCCGGGGACCGGTTCTCCCACAACGACCTGGCCCGGTCGTTCGCGTTGCGTGCCATCGCCGCCCAGCCGTTCGACTATCTCCGCGACGTCGCCGCGGACACCTCGCTCGCCTTCGCCTGGGCTCCGGTCGCCCATCCCAAGCGGGTCGGTTCGGCCCTCTCCTTCCCTCAGGGAAGCTGGCCGCTGCCCGACTTCCCGCTGATCGACAAGGTTCGCCAGGAGTACGACCCGGGCATCCGGGGGCTGTCCTCCGTCGAGCCGTACGCGGGGTTGCTGGCGGCCTACTCCTATCCGTCCTTCCTGCACGGTCCGTTGCTGGGGGCGGTTCTGCTGCTGGGCGGACTCGGGATGCTGCGGCGGCGCCGTACGGCCCTGCTGCCGTGGGTGGTGGCGCTGTTCCTGCTGGTGGCGCCGGTCGCGGCGCTCGACTTCGACAACCGCTACGTCCTGCCCGCCTTCCCGGTCGCCTGTATGGCCACCGCCCTGGCCCTCCGTCCGGGCAGGGACGCCTCGGGGAAGAGGGTCCTGGGGAAAGGCTTTCCGGGAAGGGGACGGTCACTTCGTGTGCAGGAGTGAGCGGAGTTCCGCGGTGTCGATGATGTGGGCCACCCTCGGGAAGACACCGGTCATCAGGGCCCGGTGAACCTGTGGGTCGGGGTCGGCGACGCAGTCGGAGAGGACGTGGAGCCGGTAGTCGCGGTCGGCGGCGTCGGTGACGGTGGACAGCACGACGCCGCCGGTGGTGACGCCCGCGATGACCAGGGTGGTGACTCCGCGATCCCGCAGCCGCCGGTCCAGGTCCGTCGTGGACAGCGCGCCGAAGCGGGTCTTGCGGACGACGATGTCGCCGGGCTCGGGAGCGAGCCGGGGGTGGATGTCCGTCGCGGCGTCCGCGTGGTGCATGAGGCGTTGCCGTCCGAGGAAGGAGAAAGGTTTGTTGGTCGGCGGGATCGCCGCCCAGTCGGCCTCGGTGAACCCGACCCGCACGTAGGCGACGGCGGCGCCGTACGCCCGCATGTCGGCGATGGCGTCGGCCGTCCGTGACAGCAGCGACTGGGGGTCGGGGAGCGCGTCCAGGATTCCCCGCTGGTAGTCCATGACGAGCAGCGCGGTGGTCCTGGAGTCCAGCGTCGGGGTCGTGTCGGTCATCTTCTCTCCTGGGCGGGCGATCCGGTGGGTGCTTCGGCGGGGGATTCAGCGGGTGATTTCGGGGGGCGTTCGGGTGGGTGCTTCGACGGGCGCCTCGGCAGGTGTTCCGGTGGGCTTTTCCGTGGGCTTTTCGGTGAGCGACGGGGGCGGTTCGGCGCGGGGCGTCGTGAGGCGACGGGGGAGGAACAGGGGGGTCACCAGCAGGAGCGCGCCGGCCAGGCCGATGGCCGTGCGCGGGCCGAGCAGGCTGCCGAGTACGCCCCAGATCGCCGTCAGGAGCGCCGTCGAGGCCTTGGTCGTCACCGCCCAGGCGGACAGCGTGCGGGTGATCCGGTCGTTCGCGGTGCGTTCGAGGCGGTAGGTGGCGTAGACGGGGTTGAAGACCCCGCAGCAGAGGATGAGCCCGAGTTCGACGCCCATCACCAGCAGCAGTCCTCCGGTGCCCGGCCCGAGGAGGACGAGCCCGACGGGCCAGAACGCGCGTAGTGTCCCGGCCACCACCAGGACGCGGTGCTGCCCGAACCGGGTGACGAGGGGCCGGGCCAGTCGCGAGCCGACCAGCCCGCCGATCGCGGGTACGGCGAAGGCGAGGCCGTACTGCCACGGGGTGAACCCGAGCGGGCCGAGCATCAGGACGGCCAGCAACGCGTCGGCGGCCATCACCAGGCCGTTGAACAGGGCGGTGTTGAGGAACAGCGGCCGCAGCGCCGGGTCGGCGAGGATGTACCGCCAGCCGTCGAGCACGTCCCCGGCCCGTGAGACCTCCCGGCGTCCGGGCCGTGGCTCCCGACCGTCCGTCGTACGGTCACCCGAAGCGGAGGGGCGGTCGTCTGGGGTGTCAAGGCGGCGGTCCATGGTGGAGGAACGACTGCTCAGGAAGGACAGGCGGCTCGGGGTTGAGAGGCGGATGCCCAGGGCTGAGAGGAGGTAGCTGATCGCGTCGGCCAGTACCGTCGCCACCGGGCCGAGGAGGCCGATCGCGGCACCGCCGAGCGGGGGTCCGACGATCGTGGTCGTCCAGGTCGTGGACTCGAACCGGGCGTTGGCGACGAGCAGGTCCTCGGCGGGCAGCAGCGTCTTCAGGTAGGCACCGGAGGCGGCGCGGAAGGTGATGTCGGCCGCCGCGACGACGACCGAGACCAGCAGGAGCTGGACGAAGGTGAGCACGCCGAGCACGAACGCGGCGGGGATCGTCAGCAGCGCCGCGAACCGCGCCAGGTCCATCCCGATCAGCACCGGCCGTTTGCGGCGGAACTCGACCCATGGGCCGAGCGGCACCGCCACGGCCGCGCCGACCGCCGCCCCCACGGAGGACAGCGCCGCGACCTCGGCGGGTCCGGCGTGCAACACCTGGACGGCGATCAGCGGGAACGCGCCGAAGGCGAGCCAGGTGCCGAGCGCGCTGGTGCCGTACGCCCCCCAGAGCCACCCGAACGACCGTCCCAGCCGGTGTCTGTCTCTCAAGGCCATCCGAACCGCCGCCCGTCTCTCATGGTCGCCGTCACACAACCGTTCGGCGATCGGGAGTATCAAAGCGAGAGTCACACCCTGCGATCAAACAACCGGAAGGCCATCAGGCCACAACCGATGGTTGTGTCGCTAGGGTGTCGGCATGGATCTAGAAGTCGTCCGGACCTTTGTCGCCGCCGCGGAGGCGGGGCGGTTCCAGGAGGCCGCGGCAGAGCTCGCGGTCACCCAGCAGGCCGTCTCCAAGCGCGTCGCCACGCTGGAGCGCGACCTCGGCGTTCGGCTGTTCACCCGCACGCCGCGTGGTGCCGAGCTCACCATCGACGGGCAGGCGTTCCTGCCCCACGCGCGGGAGCTGCTCAGGGTCGCCGAGCGCGCGGTCGCGTCCGTGCGCCCCGGCGGCCGTCCGCTGCGCGTCGACGTGATCGCCTCACGGGGTGCGACGTCGGGCCTGATGCGCGGCTTCCACCAGGCTCATCCCGAGATCGAACTCGACGTGGTGATGCTGTTCGACATCGAGCAGGCCGTCGCGGCGATCAGGTCCGGTGTGATCGACGCGTCCTTCCGCGCCGTCGCCATGCCCGGCCGACCCCTTCCCGAGGACGTCGAGTCCGTCCGGGTGCTCGACGAGCCGCTCCAGCTTCTCACCGGCCCCGCCCACGCGCTGGCGGGCGCCCGTTCGGTGACCATGGCCCAGCTCGTCGGGCACCGGATCTGGATGCCCGGCATCGTCCCCGGTACCGAGTGGGGCGCCTACTACGACGACCTCGTCGCCGAGTTCGGCCTCACCATCGAGGCGACCGGCCCGAACTTCGGCTCCGACGTGCTCATCGACACCGTCGCCGACACCCCGGCCCTGGCCACCTTCATGAGCGAGCGGACCCGCCTCGTCTGGCCCGCCGACCACGGTCTTCGCCGCATCCCGGTGACCGATCCCACGCCCGTCTACCCGCACTCGCTCCTGTGGCGCCGTGACAACCCCCACCCCGCGCTGGCGGCCCTCCGCGCGTATCTCGCCGCCACGGCGGCCGGTCACGAAGCCGCCGGAACCTGGGTGCCGGACTGGACGATCCGGCGCTGAACCACACGCGGAATCGGCCAGGCACAATGAGGGAATGTCACGTCGCACCCAGCTTCGCCCCTCCGCCACCTCGTGTCCCTGCGGGGCGGCCGTGCCGTACCGCGACCACTGTGGTCCGCTGCACCGGGGGGAGGCGGCGGCGAGTACGGCGGAGGCGCTGATGCGCTCCCGGTTCAGCGCCTTCAGCGTGGGGGACGCCGGTTACCTGCTGCGCACCTGGCACCCGAGCACCCGTCCCGGGCACCTCGACCTCGGCGGCGGGACGCGCTGGGTGCGCCTGGAGATCCTGGAGACCACCGGCGGCAGCGCCGTGCACACCGAGGGGACGGTGCGCTTCCGCGCCCACTACCTGGAGCGGGGCGTGCCGGGGGAGATGGAGGAGAACAGCCGGTTCGTCAGGCACGGCGGCGCCTGGGTCTACCTCGGAGCGCTCTGAGGGGTCACTCCTCGTTGAGGCGGGCCAGCAGGGCCTGTTTGGCGTAGGTGAACTCGTCCTCGGTGAGCACGCCGGAACGGCGCAGCTCGCCGAGTTCGCCCAGGCGGCGCAGGATGGCGTCGTGGTTCTCCAGCTCGGCCACCCGGCGCACCAGCTTCTCCCGCTCGTCCTTCGGGTCGAGGGCCGGCGTGGGCGCGACGGCCGTACGGCGTGGCAGCCGGGCGAGCACGGCTGCGGCGACCAGGACGGTCGAGCCGCCGTAGCGCTGCACCCCCCACGAGATGCAGTTGGGGTCCTCCTCCGGGGACTTCCCCGAGGGGACGCCGCTGAGGTGGAAGCGGAGTCGTCCGTAGCCGATGCCCGACTGCGGGGCCCATTCGACGCCGGTCACCTCCCGCAGCGGGAACATCCGGGACCCGGCGGACTGCTTGGCCGTCTTGGCGAAGCCGGTCCAGTCGAGCCAGACGGTGTGGCCGTCGAAGTTCACCGTGCCGTCGCCCGCGGTCGCGGAGATCGGTACGGCGGGCCCGGGCAGCAGGAACCCCTCGGGAAGCGCCTCCGGGGTCCGTCCGACCTCCAGGTAGGCGCGCACCTCGTCGGCGAAGTAGCCCGCGGCCCCGGTGCGGTCCTTGGGGATCGACAGCCGGTAGGGGTCGGCGGGGTCGGTGAGCCGTCCGGCGGCGACGTCGGTGAGCGGGTCGGTGCCCGGCCGCAGCCGGAGCTGCAGGTTGCCGCCCTTGCGTGCGGGCTCGAAGGAGACGCTGCTGATCGCGGCGAGCGGTATGGTCAGCTCGCCGACGAGTTTGCGCAGCTCATGGATGTTCTTGTCGCCACCCGGGACGATCCTCAGGGTCTCGCCGTCGAATGTCCACGACCCGTCCGGGACGAAGATCTCCGCCATGCGGCCAGCCTAGTGCCCTGCGGATGGCCACCCGAAATCGATCACTTTTATTGGTTTGCCGCATATTGGGCTGGTCGGGTAGGAAACTCGCATGCTAAGGGGAAGCAAGGTAGGGCTCAGGGCTCGGCACGAGGACGACATTCCGGTCCTGGAGGCCGAACTCCACGGAGACGTGGTCAACACCTCGCGGGCCATGGGCCATCCGTGGCGGCCGATCACGCCCGGCTCGAAGGACTCACAGTTCGTGGTGGACGACACCAACCAGCAGAACGTCCATTTCTCCGTGGTGGAGCTGGACGGCGGCGCGCTGGCCGGCTCCGCGGTGCTGTGGGGCATCGACACCCACAACCGGTCCGCGCACGTCGGGCTCGGGCTGCTGCCGTCCTCCCGGGGCAGGGGTTACGGCACCGACGTGGTCGCGGTGCTGTGTCACTACGGGTTCGTCGTGCGCGGCCTGCAACGGCTGCAGGTCGAGACGCTGGCGGACAACGTCGCGATGTTGCGCTCGGCCGAGCGCAACGGCTTCGTCCGCGAGGGCGTGGCGCGCTCCTCGGCCTGGGTGATGGGCGAGTTCCTGGACCAGGTGCTGCTCGGTCTCCTGGCCCAGGAGTGGAGGCCGGGACTCTAGGACCGGCGAAGCTGCGGTCCGGAGAAACGGATCATGTTGCCGGAGGGGTCGCGGAAGGCGCAGTCGCGGACGCCGTACGGCTGGTCGATGGGCTCCTGGAGCACCTCGACCCCGGACACGCGGATCTTCTCGAAGGTGGCGTCGACGTCGTCGGCCTTGAAGAAGACGCCGTTCAGCACCCCCTTGGCCAGCAGGGCTTCGAGCTGCTCGCGGTCGGTCGGGTAGACCGTGCCGACCTGGTTCAGGACGATCTCGACGTCGGGCTGGGAGGGGGTGGTGAGGGTGAGCCAGCGGTACCCCTCGATCACGACGTCGGACTTGACCTCCAGGCCGAGAACGTCCCGGTAGAAGGCGAGGGCCTCGTCCTGGTCGCGGACTTCGAGAAAGACGTGGGAGAGCATGAGTGCCATGGGGGAAACCGTACTCAGGCGTCCTCAACGGGGGCTTCTCGGATTCTGCTCGGCCGGGTGATGATCCTGGCGTAGCAGCCGGGCATGGCGGCGTTCCCGCTGTGGTCGCGTGCCCGGTAGGCGCTGGGGCTCTCGCCGACCAGTTCGGTGAAGCGCGAGCTGAACGAGCCGAGGGAGGTACAGCCGACCTCGACGCAGACCTCGGTCACCGACAGGTCGCCCCGGCGCAGCAGCGCCTTGGCCCGCTCGATGCGGCGCGTCATGAGGTAGTTGTACGGTGTCTCGCCGTAGGCGGCCTTGAAGCTGCGGGAGAAGTGGCCGGGCGACATGAACGCGGCGCGGGCGAGCGCGGGAACGTCGAGAGGGCGGGCGTACTCACGGTCCATGAGGTCACGGGCCCGGCGCAGGTGGGCGAGGTCCTCGGGTGTCACCCGGCCAGCATGCCACGACACGGGCCGCCCCACCCGGGGAGGGCGGGGCGACCGGGGGCTCAGCGTTTGACGCCGATGCCGCCGTACATCGAGACCTCGTCGTCCCTGAGGGAGCGCGCCTCGTCGTCGGGGTGCCAGTGGTGCACGGGGACGAGGCCGGGGGGCACGATGTCCAGGCCCTCGAAGAAGAGGTCGACCTCGGCCCTGGTGCGGGTCTTGGAGGCGATGCCGCGGTCGTTGAAGGCCTTGACCGCCGACGTGACGCGCTCGGGGGCGGCGTCGATCGCGATGGTCGACAGGGCCAGGGCGCTGCCGGACGGCAGGGGCCGCATGAGCTGCCTGACGATCTCGTGCGCCTCGTTCTCGTCGGGGATGAAGTGCAGGATGGCGATCAGGCAGAGGGCGACGGGCTTGCTCAGGTCGAGGGTGTCCTGGGTCTCGGCCGCGTTGAGGATGCCCTGCGGGTCGTGGATGTCGGCGTCGATGTAGGTGGTCCTGCCGGTCGGGGTACCGACGAGCAGGGCGCGGGCGTGCTGCAGCACGATGGGGTCGTTGTCGATGTAGACGATCCGGGCGTCGGGGTTGACCTGCTGCACGACCTCGTGGAGGTTCGGCGAGGTCGGCAACCCGGTGCCGATGTCCAGGAACTGGGTGATGCCCAGGTCCGAGGCGAGGTGGCGGGCGACGCGGATCATGAAGTTCCGGTTCGCCCGTACGGATGTCCGCAGGTAGGGCGACAGGGCCATGACCTCCTCGGCGACCTTGCGGTCGGCCGCGAAGTTGTCCTTGCCCCCCAGCATGTAGTCGTAGACCCGGGCGGAGTGCGGCTGGTTGGTGCGCAGGTCGACAGGCTTCGCGCTGTCAGGCGTGAGTCTGGACCAGTCCAAGTTTCCCGACAAGGATGATCCTCCGGTCTTTGGCTCGACATCGAGTCATATAGCTATAGAGCCTGTCGATCATATGCCGACTTCACGCAAAGGGGGCGGAGAGGAGATTGCGGGATGAGAACATTTCATGCCTGTAGGGAAGGGTTCATCTCGCCCGCCATCCCCGGCGGGGACGGGGCTCCGGCTTGTCGCAGATCAGTTCGAATACCCCGCCGGGGGCGGGTCTCCGGTAAATCCGGGGGCGTCGGAATTCACCTGACGGGCGAATGCCGGACGGAAATCAATTCACCTTTCCAGGGCTCGGCGACGCACGGCCTCCTGGATGGAATATGGCTGTTTGACCATGGGTTGGGACGACTGTGACCACGACATGGGTGGCGGCCTTCAGGTCCGCGGTGATCGACCCCTCGCAGCTCTCGTTCAACCAGCCGCTCTCCTTCACGGGCATGACCCTGCGGCAGATCCTCCACCTCGACGGCGGGGGAACCACCCTGCGCGTACGGCTCAGCAACCGGTACGGCACCGACCCGCTCAGCGTCGCCGCCGCCCGCGTCGCCGTACGGCCCGCGGGTGGGCGGGGCGGGGAGATCGACCCCGAGACCGACACCGGGCTCCGCTTCGACGGGCGGGACGGCACGACGGTCCCGGCGGGCGGCGAGGTCGTGAGCGACCCGGTCGAGCTGGCGGTCGAGGCGGGAACCGACCTGGTGCTGAGCCTGTACCTCCCCGAGGAGACGGGCCTGGCCACCTTCTCCCACCAGCCCGCCGAGACCGGGTACGTGGTCGAGGGCGACGCCGTCTCGGCGACGACGCTTCCCGGCGCGCGGGAGGTCGGCGCGCGTTTCTACGTCACCGGGGTCGACGTGCTCGCCCCCGAGGGCACCACGGTCGCCGTCGCCTTCGGTGACTCCTGGTTCGAGGGGGTCGGCACGACCACGGGGGCCAACCGGCGCTCCCCGAACCTGCTGAACCGGCGGCTGGAACGGGGCTGGGCGGTCAACCAGGGCATCGCGGGCAACCGCCTGCTGGCCGACGGGATCGGCGAACACGCCTTGGCCCGCTTCGAGCGCGACGTGCTCCAGGTGCCGGGTGTGAGCCACGTGCTGGTCAACTTCGGCATCAACGACCTGGGTCTGCCCGGCATGTGGGGGCAGCCGCCCGTGACGGCCGGGGAACTCGTCGCCGGGTTCACCGAACTGGCCCGCAGGAGCCACGAGGCGGGCCTGCGGATCCTCGTGGCGACCATCGGCCCGTTCGCCGACTCGACCTACCCCGGGCTGGACTCGCCCGAGGTGCGGGAGATCCGGCGGACGGTCAACGAGTGGATCCGCGGCACGGACGTCTTCGACGGGGTGTTCGACGTGGCGGCGGCCGTGCAGGATCCGGAGCGGCCCGACCACCTGCGTGCCGAGTTCGACAGCGGCGACCACACGCACCTCAACGACGCGGGCGCCCAGGCGATGGCCGAGACCGTGGACCTCGGCCTGCTCAAGCTCTAGCCTCAGGCCGCCTCCCGGCCCCTCCGGCACGACCTGTCACGATGTGATCCGGTGGCGCGCACCGGTACGGCCCCTCGCCGCTACCCTTGCCGACGGGAAGACATGGGCCGTGGCGCTCTGGCCGGGAGGTGCGATGGGTGACGCGGTGGACGCGTTGCTGGCCCAGTGGGAGCGGGAACGGCCGACCCTTGACGTGTGGCCGATGGGGATCGTCGGCCGGATTTCGCGCCTTTCCCGGCTGTTCGAGCGCGAGCTGAAGGAGTTCTTCGCCGCACACGGGCTTGAGCACTGGGAGTTCGACGTGCTGGCCACGCTGCGCAGGGCGGGCCCGCCGTACGAGTTGACGGCGGTGGCGTTGCTGCGGGCGGCGATGGTCACCTCGGGGGCGATCACCAACAGGATCGACAGGCTTGAGGCCAGGGGCCTGGTCGAGCGGGTCAGGGACGTCAGGGACCGCCGCCTGGTGCCCGTACGGCTCACGCCCAGGGGATGGGAGATCGTCGAGGAACTGGTCGGGCTGCACGTGGCCAACGAGGCACGGCTGCTGGCCGCACTGGACCTCGACGATCGTGAACGGCTCGCCGGGACGCTCCGCGTGCTGCTGGAGTCCCTGGGGGACGTCTCGGTCGAGTGAGACGGCGAAGCGGGTGCGGCCGGTCCGGGCCGTGACGCGGGACGGCCCCCGGTCGGGTGACCGGGGGCCGTCAGGAGTCTCGCCGGGGGCGTGCCCGTCGTCAGCCGCTGACGCGACCGTCGGCGGACACGGCGGCCAGGGACTTCTTCTGGGGGGCGGCCGCGGCCGGAGCCCCGGAACCGGGCAGGTTCCTGCTGAAGCCGTACACCACGGCGGCGGTGGCGATCGCGCCGGTGTTCAGCGCGAGGGCCTTGTCGCTGATGTTGGCGATGGTGTCACAGGCCTGGTGGTAGCACCCGTCGTACGGCTGGCCCGCGACGCCGCCGAACAGCGCGGCCTCCTCGGCCGTCTTGATGCCCTCGGCGCCGGTGAACAGGCCACCGGAGGGGATGCCGACCTCGATGAACGGTCCGTAGTCGGAGCGGCCGTCGAAGTCGGTGCCGTTGTGGGGCTGGCGCAGGGTGTCGAAGTACTTCTCGAAGAGCTTCTCGATCTCGGCGGAACCGGCGGGACCGGCGGGCGAGCCCGTCTGGTCGGAGTCGTCACCGTCGTAGATCTTCAGCGCGTAGTTGGGGGAGGCGACCATGTCGAAGTTGAGGTACAGCTTGACCTTCGCGCGCTGGTCGGCGGGCAGGTTGTCGACGTAGTACTGGGAGCCGAGCAGGCCGAGCTCCTCCGCGCTCCACCAGGCGAAGCGGAGCCTGTTGGTCGTGGGGATCCTGCCGAGCGCCTCGGCGACGGTGAGGTCGGCCGCGCTGCCCGAGCCGTTGTCGTTGATGCCGGGGCCGTCGACGACCGAGTCGAGGTGCGAGCCGATCATGACGACCTTGTTCGGGTCGCCCCAGCGCGAGTCGGCGATCACGTTGTGGGTGAGGCGGTTCTCGCTGGTGGTGTCGGTCTTGATGTGCACGACCGTGCCGGCGGGGGAGGCCAGGTCCTCGCCGACGGCGAAGCTGGCTCCCAGCACGGGGATGGTCACACCGGGGCCGGCGAGCCGTCCCAGAACGGTGTTGGTACGGCCGGGCTGACCCTCGTTGAAGATGATGACCGCCGAGGCGCCCGCGGCCAGGGCGTTGCGCGCCTTGACCTCGAAGTCGCAGGTGCCGCGCTGGACCAGCGCGACGTTGCCCCTGGTGAATCCGGCGAAGTCCGACGCCTCACAGCCCGAGGTCGAGCTGGGGGCCGGGGACGGCGGCAGCGTCAGGTCCACGGCCTGCACGGTCCCGGTGACGTCGCCGGAGGCGGAGTAGGTCATGGTCGAGAAGTCGCCGAGGGTGGAGCTGCCCGGCTCGGTCGGGGTGTACGTCCTGGGGTCGGGGGAGATCTGGGCCAGTGTCGCGGCCGAGTTCTCCGTGAAGTAGCCGAACTCGAACGGTTGGAGCGTGACACGCCAACCGGCCTTGCGCAGCTTCGCCGCGACGTACTCGGCGGAGGCGTCGTGCCCCTTCGTCCCCGCGGCGCGGGTCCCGTTGTTGGCGTTCGCGATGTTCTGCAGCGCCCGCAGGTGGTTCTTGACCAGGGGCGCCGTCACAGATTTGACCAGCTGACTCTGTACGGCGCTCACCCCGGGATCGGCCTGGGCCGGTGGGACCAATGCGAGAGGCAGGCCGAAAGCCGAAGCCACGGCGACGAGCCGGATCGCGTTTCTGCGCAGATTTGTGCGCATCTGGACTCCTCCACTGCTCAGAATTACGGAGAAATCTCCTGACGTGTCACCGGTGAGAATCGCGACGTGACACTGAATGGAAACCTAACCGTCTGACGGCATTTGGGAAAGAGTCTTTTTTTCTGAAAGGCGAACGCGGCTTTTCCCCGCAGGTCCGCAGGTCCGTCAGTCGTCGTGGAAGTCGCCGGGGTTGCAGTAGTCGACCTGGTTCGTCGTGGTGAACGGACCATTGATGATCTTCCTGACGAACCGCCCGGTCTCCAGGATCTCCTCGGCGGAGGCCTCGTAGGTGAACTCCTGCCCCGCCTGCAGCCGCCGGTCGCCGACCAGGATCGGCTTGTTCGCCCGGTAGATCGGCGCCCACGGGCAGCAGTAGTAGTGCTGGCTCAGCACCGAGACGTCACCGCGCTCGATCCCGTCGTTGATGTCCTCCTGGAAACGCAACGTCTGGGCCGGGTTGGGGTCGTGCCGCCACAGCTCGGTGATCGACTCGCGGGCGCGCGCGTCCTTCGCCCACCGGTTCAGCGTCTTGGGGTCGGTCAGGCACCACGGGTCGAAGCCGGGCTGGCCGGGACGCGGCAGCTTCCTGCGCTGCTGCTGCGGGGGCGCGGGAGCGGTCGGGGCCGTGGGGGTGCCGCTCTGGCCGTACGTCCTGAGCAGGGTGGGCATCGCCACCAGTTGTCCCAGGTGGTGGTAGGTCTCCAGGGCGCCGCGCAGCCGTTCCTCGATCAGCTCGTGCAGTTGCGTGTCCGCGGTGGGGGAGTACATGTTGATCGCGTAGTCCGCGGCGGTCGCGGCCCGCGCGGCGACCTGCCGCAGCCGGTCGCGGTCGGCGAGCCGTTCTTCGGGGACGCCCGCCTGTTCGAGCAGGCCGAGCGCCAGCTCCGCGTGCTCCTTGATCGCGGCGGCGGCGGCGATCATCGCCTCCAGGTGGGCGCGCGGGCAGGGCTGGACCTCGACCCAGCCGGGCAGGTCGGCGGGCAGCTCACGCGGGTCGGCGATCTTGAACCCGGGGTTGGCCGCGGCCTGGCGGGCCAGCGAGAGCCATCCCTCGACCTGGCCGAAGAAGGCCCACACCTGCTCGGCGGTGACCTGTGGCAGGTAGCCGACCGTCTTGGCGTCGGCGCGGTAGTCCGCCTCGATCATCTTGTCGCCGAGTGTCTGCAGCACGAACGCGTTCCACGAGTACAGCTGCTGCGCGGCGACCGCCTCGGAGGCGCTCCACGGGTCGACTCCCTCGACCGCCATGCCCCTGCGCAGGACCTCGACCTCGTCGAGTACCTGGTAGACGCCTATCCCCGCCTTCTGTAACGCCTCCAGGGTGGTCGCGGGCACCTCACCCTTGAATCCCGCGATGACACGTGTCAACAACCCCGGCTTTTCGGGCATTTGTCTCCTATCGTCTCTCCCCGCGATAACAGACGCGTGAACGGTGGGAAAGGTTCCTGTCTGGAGAGAAATAGGACGAGATTTCGGTCATTTCATTCTATTGCTGCACTTCGTGGGAATTCCGGCAGTCCGGTATCCGTGGTTTCGGCGTCCCCGGGTCACACGGCGACCCGGGCGTGCACCCGGGCGAGGAAGGGCAGCAGGGAGCCGGCGAGCACCTCGGGGAACTCGGCGTGCGGGTAGTGGCCCGCCCCCTCGACCAGCGTGAGCGGGGCGTTCATCCTGGCCGCCTGGAGTTCGGCGACGGCCACGGGGTCGGCGAAGTCGGGGTCGGCGGTGCCCATGACGACCAGCGCCGGGCAGGTGACCCGGTCAAGCCAGGCCTCGCTCATCGGGGGCGCGGAGACGTAGGCGCGGGTGGCGTTCCTGCGGGTGCGCAGGGCGGCGACCGACCGGGCGCGGTAGCCGGCGAGGTCGGCGGGCGGCGCGCTGGGGTAGGCGGACCTGAGGTAGGCGCCCCAGACCGAGGGGAAGGCCACGAGGGCCTTGCCGACCAGCGCCAGCAGCGCCCTCTTGACCGGCCCCGTCGGCAGGTTGGGGACGAAGCTCGCGATCGGCACCACCCCGGCGACCAGGGCGGGGGTCTCGGCGGCGGCGCACATGATGGACCCTGCGGAGTAGGAGTTGCCGACCAGTACGGCGGGCCCGGCGTCCAGGTGCCCGACCAGGGCGGCGATGTCGCGGCCCTGGGCCTCGTAGGAGTAATCGGCCCACTCGGCCGAGGACTCCCCGCAGCCGCGGATGTCCATGGTCGCCACGCGGTATCCGGCCCGCACGAGCAGCGGGCGCAGGAACCGGTAGGACTCACGGCTGTCGAGCATGCCGGGGATCATGACCACCAGCGGGCCGTCACCCTCGACGTCGTAGGCGATCCGGCCACCGTCGACCTGCAGGAACCGGGTTTCCATGTCTCCTCCGTGAGCACTCGTTGTTTTCGAGAGCGGCGCTCTCGATGGGTCAATCGTGCTCCCTTGCGGAGTGGAAGTCAAGAGCAGTGCTCTCTTTTTGCTCTGGCGATCTCGTCAAGGGTCGGCTGAGGCTCTGGTTGGATGTCTACGCATGGACGTCACGGAGTTGCTCGCGACCCAGCGGGACGTGGAGGGGCTGGACCTCTCGGAGATGGCGCTGACCGACGTGCTGGCGGCCGAGCCGTACAGGTTCGTCAACTGTGACCTGCGGCGGGCCGACCTGAGCGAGGCCGTCCTCGTGGGGTGTGTGTTCGACCGGTGCGCGCTCGACGGCGCCGACTTCCGGGGCGCCGACCTCGACGGCGCCAGGTTCGACGGCGGGGGAGGGGCCGACCTCAGGTTCCTCAACGCGGAGCTGACCGACGCGGTCTTCGTCAACGCCGACCTGTCGAGTGCCCGGTTCGGCAACGCCCTGTTGACCGACGTGAGCTTCACCGGCTGCCGGATGATCGGCGCGACCCTCACCGGGACCCGGGGGACCCCGTTCACCCTCTCGCGCTCCAACCTCACCCTGGCCGACGTGTCCGGCTGCTCCTTCAGGAAGCAGGAGATCGAGGGCGTACGGTTCGACGAGGCCAACCTGTCCGGCTGCGACTTCACCGACGCCGTCCTCACCGACTGCCGGATCATCAGGGCACGGCTGGTGAACACCACGTTCACCAGGACCGACCTGCGGGGAACCGACCTCGGTCAGCCCGACGACCGCGACCTGCGCTCCCTCGCCGGGGCCGTCATCACCTCGGGGCAGGCGGCGGCCATCCTCACCGACCGGGGGCTGACGGTCCTGTGACCCTAGGCCTTCGAGGCCTGGGCGCGCAGGCGGGCGGCCTGCTCCTCAAGCAGGCGCGCCTGCTCCTCAAGCGAGGCGGCCGGGACGGGCCGGGACTCGTCGTCCGCGTGCGGCCTGGCGGTCTCCGCCTTGAACACGCGCAGCGACCGGCCGACGGACCTGGCCATGTCGGGCAGCTTCCTCGATCCGAAGAGGACCACCAGGACGAGGGCGATGATGAGGATCTCGCCGGTTCCCAGACCAGCCATGACACATCCTTACTGGAAACGGGTGCTTCGCCTTCGATCGTACGCACGCCCCCGAGTGCTCTCACGGCAGGAGGGCGTAGCCGTACAGCGACCCGGCGGGACCGGACCCGTGCGGGCGCAGCCGCCGGGCGGACAGCCCCGGATACGAGCCCTTGCGTGCGGCACCGCCGATGAGGACCACCGTGCCGTGGTCGGGGGAGCCCACGAGGAGATCGTCGGGGGAGCCGTCCGCCCGCCTGACCGGGGCCAGGGAGGCGCCGAAACCGTCGCGTCCACGCGGGATGAGGACGTTGTGGTGCCTGGTCAGCCCACCGGAGCGGGTCCCTGCCAGGACCTGGACCGCGCTCTCACCGGGAACGCCGATCGCCAGGTCGTCGTCCCCGTCCCCGTTGAAGTCACCGGCCGCGAGCGCGGTGCCGAACCGGTCGGCGTAGCGGGCCCTGCCCACGACGCCCCGGGTGTTCTGGGTCCACATCTCGCTGCCGAGCGCGCTCAGCCCCCGGCGTGAGCCGTACAGCACGTGGACCGCGCCCGCGCCGTAGTCCAGGGCACGCACGTTCGCGTCGAGATCCTCGCCCGGCACGCCGATCGCCAGGTCGTCGCGGCCGTCGGCGTCGAAGTCCCCCACGGCGAGGGCGGCGCCGAAGTAGTCCCACTTCTCCGCCGAGCCCTTCACGTTCGGGCTCTCCTGGGTGTAGGCCCCCGCCTGCCGCGCGGCCAGGTCCAGGATCGTCACCGAACCGGCCCCCGAACGCTGCCCGCCGTCCCCCGGCGCGCCGACCGCCACCTCGTCGCGGCCGTCGCCGTCGAAGTCACCGGCCGCCACCGTCGCCCCGAACTCGTCGGTGCTCAGCGCGTCCTGGGCGATCCACGGGGTCTCCTTGGTGAGCGTGTACGGCCGGTGCCCCTTGACGCCGTAGACGCCGATCCCGCCCCCGACGCCGAGTCCGGGGACCCCGATGACCAGTTCGTCGGCCCTGTCGCCGTCGAGCTGCCCGACCGTGAGCGCGGCGCCGAACCGGTCACCCGTCGCGCGCCGCCCGAACCCCGTGACGTCCAGCGCCTTCCCCGGGCGCAGTCCCCGAGGCGAGCCGTGGAACAGGTACACCACCCCGTCACCGTCCTCCCCGGGCCTCCTGGCGTCGAGGAACTCCTCCGACGCCCCCACGGCGAGGTCGGCGCACCCGTCCCCGTCGAAGTCACCGGCCGCGACGGCCGAGCCGAACGAGTCACCGGTCTCCGCGGCGCCGGGCGCGCCCCGGCTCCCCTGGGCCAGCCGTTCGGTCCTGCCGGTGCCGTACCTGACGGTCACCTCACCGGCGCGGAAAACCCCGCCGACCGTGGCGTACGGCGCGGCGACCACGGTGTCGGGACGGCCGTCGGCGTCGAAGTCGGAGGCGACCCCCGAGCACTCCCCGGCGGCGCCCGTGACGGCGTCCGTGGAGGGGCTCGTGACGGCGTTGGCGGGAGGGCTCGTGACGGTGTTGGCGGGGGAGAGGAGGGAGGTGAGCAGAGCGGAGGCGAGGAGGGCGCTCATAGGTCGAACGGTCCCCGCCCAGGACCACGAGCGCGTGAAATCCGCGTGTCCGGCTCACGTAGGGAACATGCCGACCTGGGAAAACGGGACACGCCCACCCGGTGTCAGGTACCCGGTTCCAGCACGAAGACGGGGATCACCCGGTCTGTCTTCTCCTGGTACTCCGCGTATGCCGGGTACGCGGCGACCGCGCGCTCCCACCACTCGGCCCGCTCGTCCCCGGTGACCTCACGGGCCGTCATGTCCTGGCGTACGGCGCCGTCCCGGAGTTCCACGCGTGGGTCGGACCTGACGTTGAAGTACCAGTCCGGATGACGCGGGAAGCCGCCCTTGGAGGCCACGGCCGCGTACCGTCCCTCGTGCTCCACGCGCATCAGCGGGATCTTACGAAGCTTGCCGCTTCGCGCGCCGCGCGTCGTGAGGATGACGACGGGCAGTCCCGTGTCCCAGAGCGTCGTCCCCCGCGTGCCGTCCGAACTCTCGTACAGCTCGACCTGTTCGCGTATCCACTGAGCCGGACTCGGCCCGTACTCGCCCTCAAGAGGCATGATGGCCACCCTGTCGTCGCCTACGGATGATGCCGCGCGGTCCAACTGTCGCATCGCGGACGGTCCGGTTCGAGTACCCGGCCCCAAGTGGCGACGACCGGATCGGCCGGGACGCCGCCTCGGTCCACCTTCGCGCGGTCGGCGTGTCCTGAGGAGGCGCCTGGACCGCGCGTCGTATGCGGGCGCCGGGAAGGACACGCCTTCACCGCCCATGAATGGCGGGTCGCGGACGGGCGCGGGACAACGCCCTTCACCGGTGAACTCGGCAGTCGGGACCGGAGTCGGTCCCGGTGAACGACAAGGGCGATTAGCCGAGCCTCGGGGCGGTATTCGACCGTGGAATACACCCACGATGTGCCCGGCCCGTTCCGGGGGTATTCCGTTGTTCACTTAGCCCAATCCAATTCATGATCTTAAAGGCCCGTGATTCGGGTTCCCGCGCGGATCGGGATCAGTTGTTTCCGGGCCTCTCGGTCCTGTCGTTCCTGGAAAGTCGTAGGCCGGTGAACGTCGGTCTTCCTGGCCCTTCTCGCAGCGGATCGATTTTCGGACGGGCCTTTGCCGTCATGGGCCGGATGTCAGGATGGACCGGCGGATAACGGAGATGTAGAACGAGGGTGCTCCGGCCCGGAGCCGGACGAAAATCGCCCCGGTGCGCGTGAGGAAAACGCACCCGGCACCCCCCAGGAGGATCAGTGAAACGTAGCCGGTGGGCGGCTTGTCTGCTCGCTCTTCTCGTATCCCTGTTATCGGTTCAGGGAGTCACCAGTACGTCTGCCTCGGCCAAAAACCTCAGGAACTGCACGCAGATCGAATGGTGGGGCAGAATCCTGGACTGCCTGGAGATCCCTGTTCTGGTGAACAGGTGGTGCCCTGGATGCCCGCCCCCGCCCTGCCTGACGACCTGCCCGCCGGAGTGGGCGATCGCCTTCCGTACGAGCCGGGTGCTGCCGGTGAGCCAGGAGTTCCAGTACGTCGGAGATCTGACCCGGGGGTTCGCCACTCTGCACGAGGCGAGGGGGACCAGCAACTCCAGGCTTCGCGCCGAGGCGCTGGAATACTTCCGATCCGCCGTACGGGCGCTCTACGGCGCGTCGGTGACCGTGAAGCAGGTCGGACAGCTCGATCGGGCCAACGGTGTCCTCCAGCCCGTCTCCGCGCCGTGGCTGACGGCCGCCGCCATCGACGTCACCGACGGCCTGCGTGAGCTGGCCGGAGGCGGTGGCCAGGTACCGCCGTCGCCTTCGGCGGCGATGGCGCAGTTCGACGAGGCGTACCGGGAGTTCGTGCTCCAGGTTCCCATAGGTAACTGAGGTGTGTCCCGGGCTCCGGCGCCGCCGACGCCGGAGCCCGCCTCACCGCCCTGGCGAAGGTGGCGTGGTGGGTTCGAGCCCCCTGCTGATCCGGGCGCGCAGGGAGTGCAGGGCCTGCCGGAGTTCGGCCGGTTCGATGTCCGTGATGTCGGCGTCGAAGGTGAGGAGCAGTCCCGCCAGCCCCGGCCATGACCACGCGCCGAGGGTGAGCCGGCACGTGGCCTCGGTGTCGTACTCGACCGTCGATCCACCGGGGGCGAACCTGGCGACGGTCGAGGCGGGCAGGGCGAGGACGGCCGAGCCACGGCACTGCCATTCGGCGGCGGCGTCCCCGCGGTCGTGCGCGGTCATGACGAAGGCGACGGGATCGCCGTGCGGGATGTCACGCCGGACGAAGGGGGTGTGCGTGGGCGTGTGCGGCGTGAAGCGGTCCACGCGCATCGCGCGCCATCGGTCGGCGTCCGGGTCGAAGGCGACCAGGTACCAGCGCGCGGCCCAGACCACGAGGTCGTGCGGCTCCAGTGTGAGCGTGACGGGTTCGCCGTCGCCGGTGTAGTCCACGCGGACGAGGTGCCGCCGGTTGATCGCGCTGCCGACGGCGCGGACGATCTCGGCGTCGATCGGTGGCGCGGGGAACTCCCAGTAGTTGCGGGCCGAGGAGACGGTGAACGCCTCCGCGTGCAGGCGGCTGCGCGCGGGCATCGCCTGGTGCAGCGTGGCGAGGGCACGGGCCGCGTTCTCGCGGATGCCGGACAGGACCGTCGGCACGGTCTGGAGCGCGACGGCCACGGCGACGGCCTGGTCCTCGTCGAAGACGACCGGTGGCAGGCGGGTGGCGTGGCCGAGCCGGTACCCGCCGCCCGCTCCGCGGACGGCCTCGATCTCGTACCCGAGGTCCCGGAGCGTGTCGATGTCGCGGCGCACGGTTCTCACCGACGCCCCGAGCCGGGCGGCGAGTTCCTCGGCGGTCAGGGTCGCGCCGATCCCGAAGATCGACAGCAGCTTGAGCGCCCGCGCGGAGGTGGTGGCCATGATTCTTCGATTCTCCCCCCGATAGCGGCCACTCGATGGCAACTACGCCGACGACGGTGGTCGACATGACCCATTCCCCGAGCCCCCGAAAGGGCATTCGCACCATCGGGGCCGTTCCGGCACCCGTCTCCGGCGCCGCGCTGCTGGTGGTGCTCTTCGGTTCCTTCATGGACCTTCTCGACGCGACGATCGTCACCGTCGCGGCCCCGGCGATCGCCGAGGACCTGGGTGCCGGCGACGCCCAGATCCAGTGGACGATCGCCGCCTACGCCCTCGCCCTGGGCGCGGGCCTGATCACCGGTGGACGGCTCGGTGACCGGTACGGCCGCAGGCGGCTGTTCATGATCGGACTGGCCGGGTTCATGGTCACCTCGGCGCTGTGCGCGCTGGCCGCCGATCCGGGGGCGCTCATCGGCATGCGGGCCGGGCAGGGACTGACCGCCGGGATCATGGTCCCGCAGGTGTTCGGGATCATCCGGGCGTCGTTCGCCCCGGCTGAGCGTGCCAAGGCGTTCGGCGCCTACGGAGCGGTCCAGGGCCTCGCCTCGGTCGCCGGCCCGCTGCTGGGCGGGCTGCTCGTCGACGCCGACCTGTTCGGCCTGGGCTGGCGCACGATCTTCTGGATCAACGTGCCCGTCTCGATCCTGGCGCTCGTCGTCGGCGCGAAGGTCCTGCCGGAGTCCCGCTCCGCCTCGACCGCCCGGCTGGACCTCCCCGGCGCGCTCCTGGCGGCCACGGGCATCCTTCTCCTGCTGCTGCCGATCGTCCAGACCGAGGCATGGGGATGGACCTGGGGCAGCTACGCCCTCCTGGCGGCCGGAGCCATCGTGCTCGCGATCTTCCTCGTCCACGAGCGCCGCCTCACCGGACGCGGAGACGAACCCGTCTTCGACCCGGCTCTGCTGCGAATCCGGGCCTTCACGGTCGGCCTGGCCGCTTCGGTGCTCTTCTTCGGCGGCATCGGGTCGTACTTCCTCACCCTCTCGGTCTACCTCCAGAACGGAACCGGCCGGACCGCGTGGGAGACCGGCCTGGTGATCCTTCCGTACGCGCTCGGTTCGATCGTCACCTCCGGCCTCGGCGTCGCCCTCGCCGCCAGGGCGGGCAGAACGCTCCTGGTCACCGGCTCGCTCACCGTCGCGGCCTCCCAGCTCGTCCTGTGGTCCTTCGTCAGGGACGGAGACGATCCCGGGTACTGGCTGCTCGCCCTCGCGCTCCTCATCGGTGGCCTCGGGCTCGGTCTCGCCGCGCCCATTCTCGTCAACGTCGTCCTCGCGGGAGTCCCCGGACGCGACGCGGGCGCGGCGGGCGGGGTGCTGTCCACCGTCAACCAGATCGGCGGCGCCGTCGGCATCGCCGTACTCGGCACGGTCTTCTTCACCTCCGTCACCGGTTCGGCCACCGGAGCACCGGGGTTGCCCGAGTACGGCCACGCGCTCGGCGTCGTCCTGATCGTCTCCGCCGCGCTCTACCTGGTCACGGCACTCGTGATGCTCGCCCTCCCGAAAACCACGGTCGAGCACGCCGAGTAGGAAGCCCACGCGGGACGTTCGGGGCGCTCGGGTCAGCCGCAGCAGCCGCCGCCCTGGGAGGTCCCGGCGGTCGCGCTCACGGTGGCGAGGGGAAGCGGGGTGGACAGCAGGCCGCCGCTGATCCCGGTGGCCAGGCCGACCCGCTGTTCCTGGGCCTCGGCCAGGCCGGAGGAGCACACGCCGGTCTCGGGCAGGTCGAGCTGGACGTCCCGGGCGGCCTGCCAGTCGCCGGCCAGCGCCGCGACCACCGAGCGGGCCTGCTCGTAGCCGGTGGCCAGCAGGAAGGTCGGGGCACGGCCGTAGCTCTTGACCCCCACGGCGTAGTAGCCGTCCTCCGGGTGGGCCAGCTCGTCGGCGCCGTGCGGGGGCACCGTGCCGCAGGAGTGCGCGTTCGGGTCGATCAGCGGCGCGAGGGCCCGGGTGGAGCCGAGGACCGGGTCCAGGTCGAGGCGCAGCTCACCGGCGATGGTGTGGTCGGGGCGGTAACCGGTCGCGCTGACGATCCGGTCCACCGTGACGCTCCGCTCGTGGCCGGACGGGTCACGGCTGATCACCCGCACCCGCTCACCGTCGCGTTCGACGGCGTGGGTGAAGAAGCCGGTCACCAGGCGGATGCGGCCGCTTTCGACGTGGGCGTGCAGGCGGGTGCCGAGCGCCCCCCGCGCGGGCAGCGCGTCCGCCTCGCCGCCGCCGTACGCGCGGGTGGCGTCGCCCGCGCGGATCGCCCAGGTGATCGGGGTGTCCTCCAGCTGGGCGAGGGCGAGCAGTGTGGTGGCGGCCGAGTGACCGGCGCCGACGACCAGGACGTGCCTACCGGCGTAGCGGTCGCGGTCGGCGCCGAGCACGTCGGGCAGCGCGTGGTCGACCAGGTCGGCCGCGTCGGCCTCGCCGTGCGCGGGCAGGCCGGACGCGCCGAGCACGTTCGGGGTGACGTAGGTGCCGGAGGCGTCCACGACGGCGCGGGCGTGCAGTTCGCCGCCGTCGGCCAGGCGGACCAGGAACGGCGCCCGCTCACGACCGGCGGTGTGGACCCGGTCGTAGCCGAGCCTGCTGATCGCCGTCACCTTCGCGCCGGTACGGACTCGGTCACCGAACAGCTCGGCCAGCGGTGCCAGGTAGTCCTCGATCAGCTCGGCCCCGGTCGGCAGCCACTCCGGGTCGGGGGCGTTCCAGCCGTCGGCCTCCAGCAGACGGCGTGCGGCCGAATCGATGTCGTACTTCCACGGGCTGAACACCCGGACGTGACCCCACCGGGCCACCGACGCGCCCACCCGCTCGCCCGCCTCCAGCACCACGAAGTCCAGGCCCCGCTCGGCCAGGTGAGCCGCCGCGGCCAGCCCGACCGGCCCCGCGCCGATGACCACGACGGGCAGGTCATCGAGCCGTACGGCCTGGCGACTGGCCTCCAACTCGACGGTGGCGGGACCGCAGCATCCACTCATGGCGCCTCTCCTCATCGTTCACACGGGCCGTACCGGTCCGCGCTGTTTCGAAGGATGTCTAAGTAGCTTCGTCGGCAGGATGCCCCACGACTTAGAAGTATGTCAAATTAGAGGTGTGTCTAATCAGAAGGCGCGTGAAGGCGGTGCCATTCAACCCCGGGTGCGCGGATGGCGGGTGAGCGCGGCGACGACCCGGCGGGCGTCGGAGCCGACTCCGCGCAGGGTGTTGGAGGAAGGGGTGCGCTGCCACTCCAGGCCCAGGTAACCGAGGCCGGGGTGGGTCAGGGACCGGCCGTGGCGCTGGCGCGGGTGTCCGTCGGCGGTCAACGCGCCCAGATCGGCGAGGTAGGACAGGTTCGGCCGGTAGCCGGTGGCCAGCAGCACCGCATCGACGCGCTCGCGCCCGCCGTCGGGCCAGACCACGTGATCGCCGTCCAGCCGGGTGAACATCGTCCGCCGCGCGTAGCGGCCCTCGCGCAGTGCCCGGCGGTAGCGGCCGTCGTCGAGTACCGGTGAGGCGGGCGGAGCCTCCGCGCGGGCCAGCGGCAGCCGGTCGAACCCGGTCGCCCGGAACCAGAAGTGCAGGTCCCGGCCCAGTGGGCGCTGCTCGACGAAGCGGATCGGCGCTCGGCCGGCCAGCGTCACCCGGCGCTCGGCGGCAAGCTCGTGGGCGACCTGGACCGCCGAGTTGCCCGCCCCCACCACGACGACGCGCTCGCCGGGCAGCGACGCCGGGCGGCGGTAGTCGGCGACGTGCAGCACCGGGCCGGTGAAGGTGTCCAGGCCGGGCAGGACGGGGCGGTGCGGGCGGTCGAAGGAGCCGGTGGCCGCGATCAGGGCCGGGGCGGTCAACTCGCGGCCGTCGGTCAGGCGCACGAGGAAGCCGCGCTCGCCGTGCTCGTTGGAGGGGCGGACGGCCTCGACGCGGGCTCCGGTGCGCAACTCGGCGCCGCGCTCGGCCAGGGCGGCGGCGTAGCGCTCCAGGTAGGCGACGACCTCGTCGCGGCGCGGGTAGCGCTCAGGGTCGCCGTCGAAGGCCATTCCGGGCAGGCTGCTGTAGCGGGCGGGCGAGAACAGGGCGAGGCTGTCGTAGTAGCGCGGCCAGGATCCGGCCGCCCGGTCCGAGGACTCCAGCAACACGGGCCGCAGCCCCTGCTCCAGGGCGGCGTGTGCGGCGGCCAGGCCGGACTGCCCGGCCCCGACGATCAGAACGTGGTCGTTGTCGACAGGCATGCCGCAGAACGTACCGTCATTTCATAATATGTCAATAAGTGGGTATGAGGGTAGGGTGCGGGACAGGAGGGAGCAGGAATGGCCGAGACCACGACATCACCAGCCACACCGACGGACGCGACGGCAGGGGAGGAGGCGGGGGAGACGTGCGCGCCGCAGCTGCCGCAGGCCGCCCAGGATTTCGTCAAGGCCCTGGCCAACCCCGGCCGCCAGCAGATCATGCTGCTGTTCGCCCAAGGCGCCGAGCTGTCGGTCAACCAGGTCGCCGAACGCGCTGGCGTCAGCCAGTCCGCCGCCTCCCAGCAACTGGCCCTGCTGCGTCGCGGTGGCATCGTCACCTCCCGCCGCGACGGCAAGGAGGTGCTGTATCGAGGCGATCGCGACGGTGTCGCCCGCATCCTCGGCGACCTGCAGAACTACCTGAAATTCTGCTGCTGACCGCCCGTCGTCGGCGGCGAGCTCATCCGGCCGGGCCGGTCTGGAAGGGCACGGTCGACAGCCCCATCACGCGTGCAAGACTCCGGCGCCGTGTGGGTGCCGGGGTCTCCAGGAGTGAAGACGTTCAGGCGTCGAAGGCGCCGGTGTTCACGCGGCCGACGAACGAGCGCCACTGGGCGGGGGTGAAGGCCAGGGCGGGGCCGGAGGGGTCTTTGCTGTCGCGGACGGCGTGTCCGCCTTCGGGCAGTGAGGCCACCTCGACGCAATCGCCTCCATCTGCGCTGCTCAAGGAGGACTTGCGCCAGGTGAGGTTCTGGGTCTGGGTGCGATCCACGGTTTTCCTCACTTCAGTTGTTCGGCCAGATTCATCATGCGCGCCATCGAGGCTTCCGCTGATATGGCGCTCCCTCGTACGTGTTGGGTTCCTGGTCCTCACTGTGCGAGCGGCCCATCGCACGTGCAAGACCCCGGCGCCGTGGGTGCCGGGGTCTCCAGGAGTGAAGATGCTCAGGCGTCGAAGGCGCCGGTGTTCACGTGGCTGATGAATGAACGCCACTGGGCGGGGGTGAAGGCGAGGGCTGGGCCGGAGGGGTCTTTGCTGTCGCGGACGGCGACCAGGCCGGGGAGGTTGGTGGCGACCTCAACGCAGTTGTCGTCGGCGCCGCTGAGGCTGGACTTGCGGAATCGGGCATCTGCCAGACGAGGGTCAGTCATAGTCACTCCTCACCGCGGCGATAAGGTCCGCGGACTGCTCGGGGGACAGCGCCATCGCAGTGAGGCGCTCGAACGTCAGCATAAGACGATTCACCGAGGCGGCAGCTTCGAGGAACAAGTCCCCACCCGGTGAGCCGGTGTAGCCGACGTTGGGGTCCTCCGGGTCGAAGCTGAGCACCGAGAAGGAGCCTTGCAGCCCGAGATACAGTCCAGCCGAGGCAGGTACCACCTGGATCGTGACATTAGGTCGGTCCGTGATCTGGAGAAGCTCGTCGAGCTGGACGGCCATGAGTTCTGCCGGGTTGGCTTGGCGGCGGATGGCGCCTTCGTCGATCAGCGCATGGAACGTCGGGGCATTCGCTCCCAACAAGGTGATCTTCCGTGTCATGCGAGCGGCCACACGACGCTCCAGTTCGTCCTTTTCCAGTGTTGGCCGACCTCCATGGATGATGGTGCGGGCATACCCCTCGCTCTGGAGAAGCCCGGGGATCAGTAGTGGCTCCCACGTGCGGATGGCCGTGGCTTCTGCTTCTAACACCACGTAGCTTCCGGCCAGGACGTCGGAGTACGCCGTCCACCAGCCACGCTGGCCCGCATCCTTGCAGAGCTGGACAAGCCCGGCTTTTGTCGTGGAATCGGTGCCGTACAAATCGCATATAGCCGCGACGTCCGTTGTGCTCGGCATGGTTCGGGCGTTCTCCAGCCGATTGAGTTTCTGTCTGCTCCACCCGAGCTGTTTCGCTGCGGTCTCCGGCAAAAGCCCCGTCTCTTCGCGGAGTTTTCGCAGCTCGCGGCCTAGTCTGCGGTGTCTCACCGTAGGGGACTTGAGAACCATGGCGCCAAGTGTGGTGTGCCCTTGAGAAAAAATCCAGTGAGCAGCACTTGCTTGCGTGCGCTGCTCACGTCATTATTGCCTCGTGAGATCCACCACAGTGAGTGAGGTCATCATGACAGAAACGCACGGATCGCCCCTCGCTAACCGTGCGTCAGGGGCGGCAGGCGTTCTCCCCTGACGGAGGAAAGTCGGCCGTCAGGGGAGACAAGCACACCTCAGTCGCTCTTCCGGCCGGGGTAGCTGACGAAGGTTCCGATCTGGGGGACCGTGTAGACCAACCCCTGATCGCGAAGGTAGGCCACCACCTTGCGGGCCGTGGTCCTGGCGATGCCGAACTCCTGCACCATCTGCGCCTCCGATGGGACCAGGTGTCGAGGCTGGTACTCCCCGCTGTGGATCCTGCTCTCCAGGATCTCGACCACCTGGATCCAGATCGGGCGATCGGGCTCGTAGTCATGCACGAGACGAACGTAGAGATGTATCTACGCGCCATCTCATGTGACTACGGCTACTGACGGATCTACATGAGTAGATACGAGTGCAGACAAGAATCCGAACCTACAAGCGATAAAAAACATCCGAAGCGTAAAAAACGGACCTGCCCGGCGTTGCGCCGCCGGAACAGGTCCTTGATCAGGAAGGTGTCTCCTGACGTGAGTAAGAGTAGTGCTCCGGCTCCCGGCCGGAACACGTGCGACTGTTTCGCCGGTGCCGTGCCGCTGCCCATGGGGTGTGCTCGGTGCGGGCATTCCCCCTACGCCCACGGCTGTTCCGCCCAGGACGGGCATGAGTACGTGCAGCCGTCCGGGGTGTTGATGGACGCCCGGCTGCAGGCTCGGCGTGCGTACGGCCCGCAGGTTCTTCCGGCGCCTCGGCCTCCGGTGGAGGTCGCGCCGGGGGAGGTGGTTCCGCTGGTGCCCGGTCAGTGTCGTCCCGATCCTGATCCTGAACCGGGGGCGCCCGCGATGGTTCCGGCCGCGAACGCCGTACCGGCTGGTCCTGCGGAGGCGGCCGACGGGACGCCGGTGTCCCCAGGCGATCTCGTCGCCGTTCCGGAGCGGGTTCCGAACGTGGATAAGCCGGTCGTCACTCCGGAGCGGGGGCCGGAGGCCGCGTTCATCGCGCCTGCCCGGCCGTCGCCGCCTCGACGAATCCGGCATCCCGCCCCCGGCGTTCCCCGGGCGGGGATCTCCTGGGCGAGGGTGCGCCAGCCCGGCCACTCCGGCGGTGTACGGCCCGCGAGCGGCAGGCCGTACCGGGGCGGAGACCGATGTCCCGTTTCCCGCGCTCGTGTTCGGGTTCCGGCTGTTTCTTGTCCCGCAGGGCAGGCCCGTCTGGCGATCACCCCGCCCAGGCACGCCTCTGATCGGATCACGGAGGTCCAGATCATGCAGCACACCCCCGACCGTCCGGTGATCCCGGGCTGGCGGTTGCTCATCAGCAGCGCGGGCCGGTTCTGGGCCTTCCGCGACCGGCCCTTCCCCCGCCTCGCCGTACGGGCCGGAGCGGAGTCGGCCGTGGACGCCGACACCTTCGAGGAGGTCCAGGCCGTCATCGCCGCGCAGGAGGAGAAGGCCCGCACCGTTGTTGAGGGGGTGCCCTCGTGACCGGACGGCACCGCGACGGCCAGCCGTACGAGCCGGTGTACCGGAGAGTGTGGGACGGCCCGGCGAAGGCGGAGGCCGAGCGGATCGACCAGGCGTGGGCCGACTGGACCGTCCTCTACAGCCTGGGACGGCGCAGCTTCTACGCGGTCGCCGCCTGGGGCGGTTCTCGGCCGGTCATCGTCGAGGACCCCACCGGCGACGGGTTGGAGGAGCGGATGCGGGAGGCCGAGATGATCCGGGCGACGAGACCTGCTCCGGCGCCGGTTCGGCGCAGGAGGGGTGGGGCCGGTCGTCCGTCTTCCGGGGCACGGAACGAGGAGCCCGGTGGGGAGACGGTGCCCGCCGGAGGACGTTCGCCGGACGGGAGGGCCGCGTGATGCCGACGGCCCGGGTGCCTCGTCAAGGGGCCGAGTTCTCCGATCGAGCCTGTGACACCGTGCAACAGGCTCATCCCGGCTGGCTGGTCTTCCACAGCTCGCGGTCCGGCCTGTGGAGCGCCTACCGGGGCGCCCTGCCCGGCAGGCCGTGTCCCGGAGACGTGCTGTTGGTGCGGGCGGAGTCGGCCGAGGAGTTGGACCGCAAGCTGGCCGCCCAGGCGTCTCCGGCGGTGCCGCCGAGCATCCGGGCCGTCGCCGTCGCCCGTGCTCTCCAGAGCGCTCGGGCCAGGCAGTCCGCCCGGATCTCCCGGGCCGTTCAGGCCGTTGGGCCAGGCCGGTCCACGGCGTTGCGCGGGTTGCTGCGCTCCTGAAGCCGGTACGGCGGGCGGAGGAACCTCATCCGCCGTACCCCATGAACGTGCGGCTCAGGTAGGAGGGACCTGGGCCGCACACCCTCGCAAGACGGCTCCCACACACGCCGAGCGTGTTGGGGAAGGGGGAGCCGTCTGGCGCACCGGCCCCATCCGTGGGGCCGGTCCTCCTCCAGGGTGCCCGGCCGCATGCTCCCCGGCTCGGGGCCGGGCACCCGCCCCGCGAAAAGGGTCGAAGCCCTGACCTCACGGCCCGAACGACGTGTGTTCCCTGCCCGCCTCCGAACCGGGACGACCATGACCGACTACGAACGGCGCCTGATCGACCTGCTCATCAGCACCCACCCCGCCTGGCGGTACGAGGAACACGACCTGCCCGGCCTGCCCCGGTGGTGGGCCGTCCGCTACCACCCCCTGCGGCCCGACCAGCGCAGAGCCGGAGCCAGGGACGTGCTCGGCCGTACCACCCTGCACCGGCTGGCCAGAGCGCTGGCACGCCACGACCAGATCCTGCACACCCTCCGCTACTGAGACCCCCAGGAGTTCCCCATGGCCGCCCTCAAGGCCGTCGCCCCCGACGGCACCTTCACCACCGGACCGGACACCGTCGAACGACTCCTCACCCCCGGCGAGGTCGCCCGCATCTTCGGCGTCGACCCCAAGACCGTCAACCGGTGGGCCCTGACCGGCCGCATCCCCTCGGTGCGAACCCCCAGCGGCCAACGCCGCTACCGCCAGAGCGACATCGGCGCGCTGCTGAACGGGTAGGCCCGCCGTACCACCAGGTCACGTTGAGGCTCCGCGACCCCGACGACCGTGGTGCGGGGGATCCGGGCATCGTGGAGCAGTCGAGCACGCCGAGTGGAGGACCCGTCCACGCACGGCTGACCGGTCGGCGAGTCCGTTTTGTCGCGCTGTCCGAGCACCGTCCCAAGCCCAATGCGGGCAGGCCGTGACGACCCGGCGGACTTCCTCGACACGGAGATCGGGGAGACAATGGGGCCGCGCAGATCTCGTCCAGAGAAAGCGGCTCCGATGGACTTTCGCGACGACGTGGACCTCGACGCCTCCCAGGTCGAGGACGTCGGTGGCGGTGGCGGCGGGTTCCCCGGCGGGGGGCTCATGGTCGGCGGCGGTGTCGTCGGTGTGATCGTGCTGGTGGTGGCGGCGCTGTTCTTCGGGATCGACCCGGCGGCGCTGCTCGGTGGCGGTGACGGTGGTGCCGGTGGCGACGGAGGGGCCCGGCGCCCCGCGACCTCCGGCTCCGACCTGGGCGCCGAGTGCCGCAAGGGCAGCGACGCCGACCAGTCGGACAGGTGCCGGGTGGTCGGCGTGGTCAACAGCGTGCAGGCCTACTGGCGTGAGGCGTTCACCGAACGCGGCAAGGGCGCCTACCGCAACGCCAGGACCATCCTGTTCACCGGGGGAGTGAACACCGGCTGCGGCCAGGCCAGTTCGGCGGTCGGCCCGTTCTACTGCCCGGCCGACAGCCGCGTCTATCTCGACCTGGGCTTCTTCGGCGACCTTGAGAGCCGTTTCGGCGCCAGGGGAGGTCCGTTCGCCCAGGCGTATGTGATCGCCCACGAGTACGGTCACCACGTGCAGAACCTGATCGGCACCTCACGACGGGTCGGCGACGACCGCAGGGGGGCCGAGAGCGCCTCGGTCAGGCTGGAGCTCCAGGCGGACTGCTACGCGGGGGTGTGGGCCAAGCACGCCGTCGAGACCGGCTTCTACACCGGCCCGTTCACCGCCGCCGACATCCAGGAGGCGCTGGACGCCGCGGCGGCCGTCGGTGACGACAGGATCCAGCGGCGCACCCAGGGCAGGGTCGATCCCGAGGGCTGGACACACGGCAGCGCCGAACAACGGATGAAGTGGTTCACCACCGGCTACCGAACGGGAGCCCCCGCCGACTGCGACACTTTCTCCGGCGCCCTCTGAGAGCCGTCACTCCACCGGTCGCAGGGCGTCGGCGGCGGCTCTGACGAACGCGCGAACGAGCGGAGTCTCGTCCGAGGTACGCCAGACGAAGGCCCACCGGGAGCGGGGGGCGTCCCGGATGGGGACGAAGGCCAGGCTGGGCCATGGGTAGAAGTCGACCGCCTCGGCGGTGACCCCGGCGGTGGCCTGGCCCGAGGAGACGACACTGAGTGCCTCCTGCCAGGTGGTGACCTTGGGGCCGCGGCGGACGGGGCGGCCGGAAGGGGTGTGCCGAGGGTTGAAGACCTCCTCCATGTGGAGGGGGATCGACTGGCCCTCGACCACGACGCAGTCGCCGAGATCCTCAAGACAGATGCTGTCCCGTCCCGCGTAGGGATGGTCGGCGGAGACCATCAGCATCACCTCGGAGGTGTGCGAGACCGGTCCGACGGTCAGCTCGGGCTCGCGGATCGGCAGCCACAGGTAGGCCACGTCCAGCTCGCCCGACTTGATCAGGTCCAGGGGGGAGGCCGGCTGGATCTCGCGGTGCTGGAGGCGGGCGTCCGGGTGGCGGGCCAGGAACAGGTCGAGAACGTTCTTGATCCGCAGGGAGTACGGGCCGGTGGTGCCGAGGGTCAGTGTTCCCGCGGTGCCGTCGGCGGCGGCCTGAGCGGCCGCGATCCCCTGCTCGATCTGCCGGTGGCCGCTCTTGAGCGCCTGGTACAGCTGCTCGCCGAGCGGGGACAGGCGCACGACTCGGGTGGTGCGGTCGAACAGGGGCGCGCCGATACGCCGTTCCTGCTTTTTGATCGTCTGGCTGACGCGGGCCGGGCTGATGCCCAGCCGCTCGGCCGTACGGCTGAAGTGCAGCTCCTCGGCCGCCACCAGAAAGACCTCGATCTCTCGCATCTCCACGGGCGGCCTCCGGGTTATTTAGTTCAGGGTTAAAAGACGTTATCGGATCCGTCGTTGATGCGACGCTGACGGGTCGGGGAGGCTGGGGTGCGCGGAAAGGCTTGGAGGTTCGGTGCCCGTCGGCTATCTGTTCCCGGTGACGCTCGTCGCGGTCGGCACGCTGTTCGCGCTGCGGCCCGTGCCGTTCTCACGTCCGCTCGGCCGGGTGAGCTACTACTTCGGCCTGGCCGCCAACGAACTGCCGTTCGCGGCCTTCTTCTGGCTCCTGCTGCTCCCGACGGCGCTGGCGTTCGCCGAAGGCGACATCGACTCGGCAGGCGGGTGGGCGGTCGTCGCCCTGGCCGCCGTGACCACGCTCGGGCTCGCGGTCGTCGCCCGTCGCGCGCTCGGGGAACGGGCACGGGTGGAACACGCCCTGGACCAGGGGCTGGGCACCGGATGGCGTGCCGCCCTCGACGCCGACCTCGCCGAAGGGCTGCGGCGCCGTCCCCCGCTGGCGCGCGTCCTGTTCCTGCCCGTCTTCCGGCGCCGCCTGGACGTCCGGCGCGTGGCCAACCTCTCGTACGGCGACGCCGGTCGGCGCAACCTGCTCGACGTCTACCACCACCGTTCGCGCCCGCAGGGCGCACCGGTCATGATCCACCTGCACGGCGGCACCTACTCCGGCGGACGCAAGAACAGCCAGTCGCTTCCCCTGCTCCACCACCTGGCCGGTCAGGGATGGGTGTGCGTCAGCGCCACCTACCGGCTGCGGCCCCAGGCTCAGCACCCGGATCACCTGATCGACCTCAAGAAGGTCATCGCGTGGGTGCGCGAGCACGCCCACGAGTACGGCGCCGACCCGTCGACGCTGTTCGTCGCGGGCAGTTCGGCGGGCGGGCACATGGCGGCGCTGGCCGCTCTCACCCAGAACGACCCCGCCTTCCAGCCGGGCTTCGAGGACGCCGACACCTCCGTGTCCGGCGCCGTCTACCTGAACGGCTGGTACGGCACCTACTTCGGCCAGGGGCCCGAGTCCTCGCCGCTGGCCCACATCACCGCCGACGCGCCGCCGTTCCTCGTGGCCCATGGTGATCTTGACCCGATCGTGCCCGTCTCCGAAGCCCGGCACTTCGCCGGCCGCCTGCGCGAGACCTCGGCCGCCCCCGTCGTCTACGTCGAGTTGCACGGCGGGAACCACGCCTTCGACCTGTACCACTCCTTCCGCTTCGAGGCGGTCGTCGACGCCATCGAGGCCTTCACCGCCCTGGTGAGATCGCGGGAGAGGGCATCCCGGCCCTGAAGCCTGTCGCGAAGGGAGACATGTGCTCCGTGAGGAGTGCCCGGCGCGCCCGGACCTGCGCGGCGGGCGCGCCGGGGTGGGGGTCAGATGTGGAGCTGGGTGCAGACCGACTTGACCTCGGTGTAGGCGTCGAGGACCTGGTGGCCCATCTCGCGGCCCCAGCCCGACTGCTTGTAGCCGCCGAACGGCAGGGCGGCGTCGAAGACGTTGTAGCAGTTGATCCAGACCGTGCCCGCGCGGATCCGGCCTGCCAGGGCGTGCGCCTTGGAGATGTCACGGGTCCAGATGCCCGCCCCGAGCCCGTAGACGGTGTCGTTGGCCTGGGCGGCGATCTCGTCCAGGTCGGAGAAGGGCGAGGCGACCACGACGGGCCCGAAGATCTCCTCACGGACGAGCCGCATCTCCGGCCGCACGTCGGTGATCACGGTCGGCTGGACGAAGTAGCCCTGGTCGCCGTGCCGGTCGCCGCCGGTCACGGTCCTGGCGCCCTCCTGGCGGCCCGAGTCCAGGTAGCCGGTCACCCGGCGCAGCTGCTCGTCGGAGACCAGCGGCCCCATCTGCGTGTCCGCGTCGAGACCGGGGCCGAGCCTGATGCCGCGGGCGATCTCGGCGACCCCCTCCACGACCTCGTCGAACCGGCTGCGGTGCACGAAGAGCCGGGACCCGGCGATGCAGCACTGACCGTGGTTGAAGAAGATCGCGTTCGCCGCGCCCCGGACGGCGAGGGCGGGGTCGGCGTCGTCGAAGACGACGTTGGGGCTCTTGCCGCCGAGCTCCAGGGTGACCTTCTTCAGGTTGCCCGCCGCGGCGTGGACGATCAGCCTGCCGACCTCGGTCGAGCCGGTGAAGGCGACCTTGTCCACGCCGTCGTGGGCGGCCAGCGCCGCTCCTGCGGTCTCGCCGTACCCGGGCAGGACGTTGACCACGCCGTCCGGCACCCCCGCCTCGGCGATCAGCTCGGCCAGTCGCAGGGCCGAGAGCGGGGTCTGCTCGGCGGGCTTGAGGATCACCACGTTCCCGGTGGCCAGGGCGGGGCCGAGCTTCCAGGCGGCCATCAGCAGCGGGAAGTTCCACGGGATGATCTGGGCGACCACACCGACCGGCTCGCGCAGGGTGTAGGCGTGGAAGGTCGAACCCGGCACCGAAAGGGCGATCGTGTTTCCCTCGATCTTGGTGGCCCAGCCCGCCATGTAGTGGAACAGGTCGGCGGCCAGCGGGACGTCCGCGACCCGCGCGACGGACAGGGGCTTGCCGTTGTCCAGGGATTCGAGCTGGGCCAGCTCCTCGGCGTGCTCCAGGATCAGGTCGCCGATCCGCCAGATGATCCGTCCCCGTTCGGAGGCGGTCATCCTGGACCACGGGCCGTGCTCGAAGGCCCTGCGGGCCGCGCGTACCGCCCGGTCGACGTCCTCGGCGTCGGCCTCGGCGACGTGCGCGAGGGTCTGGCCGGTCGCGGGGTCCGGGGTGGCGAAGGTCCTGCCGGACGCGGCGTCGACCCATTGGCCGTCGATGAACAGTTGGTGGGGGCTGGTGATGAAGTCCTCGACGCTCTTGTCCAGGGCCACCGTCATTGGCGTTGGCTCCCTTCCTGTTCGAAGGCGCTCCGCCGGGCCGTGCGTCCGCCCGTGCCGATGAGCGTCCCGGTCCTTGGGAGGGCGGCCCGTTGGACGAGTAGCCTTCATGACACTATGCGTGAGGAAAGTGCACAAGGTGTGCTTTGGGTGGCCTGAGGGTCACCGTGGATGAACGGCCAGGGCCAGAGCGTCGGCGATGCGAGGGGCCAGGGCCGCGGCCTGGGCACGGATCTCCGCGATGGCCGTCGTCTCGTAGAGGGTTCCGCGCAGCGTCGGCCCCAGCGTGAAGATCCGGTCGCTCGGCCGGCCCGTCGCGTCGAGGACGGCGCCGCGGGGATCGGCGTCGATCCCGAGCCGCAGCGCGTCCTGCCGTACCACGCCGTCGGCGACCAGTCGGGACAGGAAGGGATCACCGGCGACGCCGCTTCCCGGGCCGGTCGCATTGACCAGCCAGCCGACGTCGAGCCGCCTGGTGGTGCCGTCGGCGCTCACCCGGGCGCTGATCCCCTCGGGGCCGGTCGTGGCCCGGACCAGCCGGCCGCGGAGCACCCGCAGCCTGCCGTTCGCCCGCAACTCACCGATCCTGGCGGCCGTCGCGGGAGGGATGCGATGCCGGTGGACCTCCCAGTGGCGCGCGACCATGTCGAGGAAGCGCCGCCGGTCGTCCGGGCTCAGGTTCGCCCACAGCCGCTGGGTCCGCGGGCGCAGGCCGTCGACCACTGCGGGCCAGTCACCCCCGTTGTCCCGTACGGCCAGCCGTACGGCGCGCAGCAGGGCGGCCAGGCCGAGCGGTCCCTCGGGGATCGCCGCCTGGACCGGGGGCGGCACGGGGCAGGGATGGGGCAGGGGCAGCAGGGCGTGCCGCGACAGCGCGTGCACCACCGTGCCCGGGTGCGCGGAGGTCACCGTGAGGGCCACGTCCACCATGGTCAGCCCGGTCCCCACCACGAGGACCGGCGCGCCGTCACGGATCCTGGCCAGGGCGCCGGGGGCCCACGGGTCGGCGACGTAGCGGCGGCTGCCCGCGTCCACGACCCTCGGCCAGGGGGCCTGGGGGCGGTTGCCCAGCGCGAGCACGGCGGCGTCGGCACCGATCCGACCGCCTCCGGAGAGCTGGACCCGCACGTCGGGGCCCTCGTCGGGGCACTGCAGGAGGGCGGTCGCCGTGGCGGTCACCCGGCGCACCACCCGGACGGGCCGGTCCTCGGCGGCGGCCAGCAGGCCACGCAGGTAGCGCCCGTAGGCCTGCCGGGGCAGGTAGCCGGAGCCGTCGACGTCGAGCCCGTTGTCCCGGGCCCAGCGCAGCAGGTGCCCCGGGTCGTCGTCCAGCCCGCTCATCCTGTCGGTCGCGGCGTTGAGCAGGTGCCGGGGGTCGGTGGTCGAGTAGGCCTGGCCCTGCGCGTGCCTGCCGTACTGGTCGATCAACATGATCTCCAGTGGCATGGCACGCGCCCGCGCCAGACGGAGGAGATGGACCGCGGCCAAGGTGCCGCTCGCGCCACCACCCACGATGACGACAGATGGAGATCCTGACACGGCGTCCATCATACCCACTATCCTGGTAGGATATATGGGATGTACTGCATGGGCCCCTGGTAGGCGGGGGTTCTGCCGCCATCGACCCCCGCCCTGTCAGGTGGTTCTCAGCCGGCCGCCATGGAGGGGTAACTCGGTTCGGGGCTGCGGCTGTAGCGCTGGCGGTGGGCACGGGGTGACAGGCCCCGCCGTTTGGCGAACTGCTCGCGGAAGACCGCGACGGAGTTGTATCCGACGAGCCGGGCGATCTCCTCGATCCGCAGTTCGGTGGTTTCGAGAAGCTCCTCGGCGCGGCTGAGCCGCTGGGCCAGCAGCCAGGAGTGCGGCGTCGTGCCCATGGCGGCCCGGAACTTGCGGGCGAAGGTGCGCGGGCTCATCAGGGCCTGGGCGGCCAGGTCGTTGACGAGCAGGGGTCTGTCCAGGTTGTTGCGGGCCCAGTGGATGACCCCGGCGAACAGCGCGTCCTCGTCGCCGGGCACCGAGCGGGTGATGACCTGGGCCTGGTCGCCGTCCCGGTGCGGCGCGGCGACCAACGCGCGGGCGACGACGTTGGCCACGGCGGCGCCGTGTTCGCGGCGTAGCAGGTGCAGGCACATGTCGATGCCCGCGATGATCCCGGCGCCGGTGATCACCAGCCCCTCGTCGATGTAGAGGGTGTCGGCGGTCACGGTGACGTTGGGATAGACCTGGGCGAAGTCATCCAGGAGGTGCCAGTGGGTGCTCGCGCGCAGTCCGTCGAGCAACCCGGTCGCGGCCAGCAGGTGGGTGCCGGTGCAGAAGGCGGCGATGATCGCGCCGCGCCGGTTGGCCGCGCGCAGTCCGGCGACCAACTCGGGGGTGGGTTCGGGGCGGGTGTCGTACCCCGGCATCAGGATGATCAGTTCGGCCTTGTCGAGGCGTTCGATACCGTGCTCGACGTGCATCGACAGGCCCAGGTCGGTGCGGAGCGGACCGGGCCGCTCTGCGCACACCGTGAAGTCGAACGGCGGAAGCTCGGCTTCGAGGCGGTCGGCGAAGATCGCGCCTATCCCCCCGATGTCGAACGTGCTCACGCCATCCGTGGCGAAGACAACCACCGATCGGAAAGCGGACATCCGGTCAGCCGACCGACAGTGTGACGGTGGACAGTTCTACAACCGTCTGACTATTTCTCATGGAACAAGTGAACCCTAGAAACCACGGTTTGGAACGTCACTTCGATTAATGTTCATGGATTTCGCCTCCGGTGGTGGTCCGGGTGTGGCCTGAGGGACGGAAGTGGCGCCGGAGCGCGGACCGTGGGCGGTGCGGTACGAGGAGTGGTCGATCCGGTGAGGCGGAAACCCCCTTTCTCGGCGGGTGACCGAAAGGCGCGGCGGACACCTGGAATTTGGGACGGGCGGAGAGACTTCACACGGGCATCCGGAAACTGCGGCGGGGAATCTCCAGTCACCTCGCCTTCGCGAGCGTCGTCCTTATCGTGCGGTCCCGTGGTGATCCCGGCGGCTTGTGAGGAGGTCCCGTGAACGCCTCGATGCGGAGCACCTCGTGGAACGCGTGTGCGGCACGCCTTCCACCCTCGGAGACTTACGGCACCGCCCGTCACGCCTCCTGTCAGGATCGTTCGACCTTGGTGACCTTGCTGATGATCATCACCGTGCCATCCGGGCCGTCCGGCAGGCAACCGTCGGGAATCTTGATGCCTGCCGGTGGGTTTTTGCGCCAAGTGGAAGCGCCACCACCACCGGTGATTTTGTCGCCTTCCAATACAGGACCCATGCCGGGCACGTCCACGCCACGCCTCTTGCCGTCGATGACGGGCTGGGTTCCATCGGGCCATACGGGTGTCGCCTGCGGATCTCCAGGACCGGGCATCACCAGTCTGAGACATTTACTTTCGGCGTCGTACCTCAGTGTGCCCATGATTATGGCCGTCATGGAAATCGAGGAGCGGTGGACGATGGTGAGAGGGTCTTTTCCCTCTATGCTCAATCCACTGCTGGAGCATCCGGTGGTAAGCGTTGGAAGGGCCGCTAATGCGACGAGCCATGCGTATCTTCTTGCCTGATCACCCGTGTGCATCACATCATTGAACCACATGTGGGGTCAGGGCCCCGGCGAGTTTGTGATTCGGCCGACCCGATCCATTCGGTCCGGTCTTGAATAGATCGAGGACGCGCCGACGGTCGTAGACGCGGCGGCCCGCCCTCGCGCAGCAGTGACCTCGTTAAAAGTGTTCTACTTGCTCACGGATGGCATCGGCCTCAGCATGTGGGGCATGTCCAGACGTTCCAGTTGCTGCCCAGCCCGGTCGAGTCGTTGACGCGATCCGTGGCCACGAAGTACGCCGATGTGTCGAACACGGAGTAGCTTTCCGCGGAGGTGATTCCCCAGGCCCTGTTCCCGTAGTACAGCGGCCCCCCGCTGTCTCCCGGGTCCACCATGTCGTCGGTGACGATGTTTCCCTTGTACGTCTTGCCGTCGGTGATCCAGTCCTCGTCACTGATGTCGACGTTCGTGTCGGTGATGTTGTCGCAGGTGGCGCCTGTGGTCCTGCCGAACTTACAGACCGGTTGTCCGACGACGGGAGACGTCCCCACATCGTGGGCGTATCTGGGGAGGTTCCAGTCATAGTAGAACGTGCGGGTCTGCGTCATGCTCGTTGTGCTGCTGCTGTCGTATCTGGCCAGATCGTAATCCTGCGCGCGGAACCATCGCGACAGAGTCGTGGTGTCGGTGTCGTAATTAGAGTGGTTGCGGTATGTGTAGTATTGACTGCCGTCAGCACAGTGCCTTGCGGTGAGGCTGCCTTTGGCGCCGGTGGACGAAATAACGTTGAATCCGTTCGTGCAATTATTCGACCCGTTGAGCAGCCCGCCGCCGCGGATATACTTGTCGGTCCTCCGCAGCAGTAGATTGTCGTCAAGCTGAATGTTGATTTTGATGGCGGGGTTGTCCGGGGCGGAAGGCTGGATTGACGTAACCGCGCGTGAACGCGCCGCATCGTCGGACGGTTTTTCCTTCAGCCTCACGGTGATGTTCACCTCGCCGGTTTCGGCGTTGTACCTGCCTACCGTCGAGGCGACCTTCCCGCTTCGGTGGAGACTGAGGAGCGCGGCTTCCCGCGCCGCCTGTAACTCCGCCTCGGAGAATCCGCGTCCAGGGAACAGCCTTACTTCCACCGGCAGGGTTTTCGCGAGTTCGAGTGCCTTGGCCGGCACCTCGCCCTTGAAGCCGATACGGACTCCACGGCCCTCGTCCACTATGGCGATGTCGGCGATCACCTCGGCAAACTCCGAGCGCAGCCGGGAGGCCAGGGGGTTGATCGCCGGACTCCAGGCGTAGCGATCGATGGCCTCCTCGAAGGAGATCTTTTCTGACTGCGCGTACCGATTGAGGTCGATGAGCTCGGAGAACGGGATGCCGTCAACCTTGATGGTTGGGTCGGGGACGGGGCCGTCAGGCATGTCGCCCTGTACCGAAGGGTTGTTCTTCAACTCCTTGGCGGCATACTTATCAAGAGCCTGCTTCAGGGATATGCCCTGCGCCTTGGCCTCCTTGGAGAGTCTGTTCAGCGTGGGACGGTCGGCCTTGGGCTGCTGGTCCCGTGACAGGGTGATCGGTTCCTTGGCGGCGGAGCCTGGCTGCGCCATGGCGAGACCGGGAATCAGTGGGATCGCAATCGTGAGGGCTGCTGCAAATGCGAGTCCGCTCTTCATTAAGACCCTTCTTCTGATGTCAGGCGTCAGGTGCCACAGAAGCGTTGGCCATGTTGGGGGCGAAATGGTGAGGTGTATCCATGCTGAACATCGCAACGTTCCGCTGCGACAGCCTCGCCTGAGCAATTGGATTTTACTGGATCATCATCAGAAAATTTCAGACATTTGTCAATGGACAGTTTGCATGACCCCGGTGCTCCAGTAGTACTTATCGATCCTTGTTGTGTTGTCGCTGGTAATGGGCTTTTCGAGCGCGCGGTGGCGTAACCGCCAGGCCGACCAGTGCCGGATACGCTGCCCGTCGATGGGCGGCGGGTTAACAACGCGAACAGGCGACGAACCTCATTGGCAGAGATCGTCGGCGGTCCCGCCAAGCCCGCGCCTCTTTTCTCGGACGCTTTCGGCTCATCCCCATCCGGGTCGCCCGTTCACAGCGCCGGACCCCTTTGGCACCGGGGCCGCGGGAGTGCCACTGCCAGGCGCTCGTGGGGAGCCTTGCCGCAACGGCTCGGGGCACGGACCTTGCCTGCTCCGGTGGTGATCTGGCGGGGCGGAAAGCCATTTCTCGGCGGGTGACCGAAAGGCGCGGCGGACACCTGGAATTTGGGATGGACGGAGAGACTTCACACGGGCATCCGGAAACTGTGGCGGGGAATCGCGGTTCCTGGCAGGGAAACGCATGTCCTCTCCGGGCCACGAAGAGTTCATCCCGCCTTCGGCGGGCGTCGTCCTCGTCGCGCGATCCCCCGGTGATCCTGGCGGTGTCCGCCCCTTCGTGGTCTGTGAGGAGGCCCCGTGAACGCCCCCCGTCGTCTCCGGTCCGTTCCGCTCGCCGTCACGCTCGCCGTGATGACGTTCCTGACCGGCCTGGTCGCCGTCACCCCCGCCGACGCCGCCGTCTACTCGACCTGCACCGTCTCCCGGTGCTCCGACGCCCGCTCGGCCGCCTCGACCTGGGCGGCCAAGGGATACCCGACGAGCAGCGGGTGGTACTCCTGGCCGGATGGCCGGTACAACTACACCGGCGGTCAGTTCTACAACCGTGAGGGGCAACTGCCCTCGGGTGCCACCTACTACGAGTACGACGTGTACTCCCGGGCCAGGGGCGCGGCACGTGACGCCTACCGCATCGTCGTCAACCGCTCCACCGGCGTCGTCTGGTTCTCCCCCAACCACTACACCGACTTCTACCGGCTCTGACCCCACCGGTACGGCAGTGTGGCCGTCACCTCGCCGTTGTTGTGTCTGTCGCGCACCCTCCAAATCGTGAGAAAGTCCCGCTGTCGGAGAGGGTCGGCTCCCGCACCGGCCCCTCCGTGACGTCACTTCGCCACGCCCTGACGGGGGGTCCTATGAAGCGTTGGGTGGCCGTCGTCGGTCTGCTGCTCTGCATTTCGCTTGTGGGAGACGACCTCGGCCTCACCTCACCGAACGTTCCCCGATCGTCGGCCCCGGATCCCCTGCTTCTCACAATTGGATACACCGGCATACCCTTCTTTCTTTTCATGCTGGTCATAGGCCCTCGAATCAGAGGGCCGCACAGAAGGGCCATCAAAGAGAACCGCCGGATCCTGGCCAGCGCACACAAGATCGGTGACAGTGCCGGAGTCGCTTACGCGCTCCGAAACCTGGGAATCATCCACACGGATATCAAGGATCTGTCGATCGGTTTCGACTACGCCACCAAGAGCTTCACCCTTCATCGGCAGCTGGGAGTTGACGTCACTCCCGACCTGCATCTTCTGGCTCGTCAACGTGAGCTGATGGGTGATTCCAAATTCCTCAAGAAGATTCATGAGGCGCTTGACGAGGCGGCCTCAGACGACCTCGTTCGGCTACTCGGAGAATCCGAAACCCGCAAATACCCGCAGGAGCCCCCGAACGGGGTGTGACATTCCCGTCGTGCGATGGTCGTCCACGCCGTTCTGGCTCACCCGGAGACCGGCGCGGCGGAATCATCCGCCCGGTCGTCGGCGTCTTCGGCGCCTCGATTTCCTCAAAATCGCCGGTTCCGACCATCGTGCGCTGGGAGGTTCTCCGCCGCGCACATCGGGACCTCCCTGACCGGATGATCGGGGAGGTCCCCGATGGCGGTTCCCCGGTGACGGGGCCGACACTGGGCGCACACGTGACCCGGTCCGTGTGCGCCCCGCCACGGCCGGGGCGCCCGTACCCCCCGGAGCGAGCCCCATGGCTATGCGCGACGCCACCCCCCAGAACGCCTCTCCTCAGAACGACGCCGCCCCTCAGAACGCCTCCCTTCAGAACGACGCCGCCCCTCAGAATGCCTCCCAGGGCGGTACGGCCTCCCGAAGCGGTGGCCCCTCCTGCCGGAACGGCATGGTCCCTCAGAGCGGCACGACCTTCCAGAACGGCGCGGCCTCGCGAAGCGACGGCCTTTCCCCTCGGGACGGTGCCACCTCCCGAGGTGGCGACCCCTCCCGGGGAGGGCGGGTTCGCAGGCGGGTCCTGCTGGCCGCCGTACCGCTGCTCGCCGCCGGGGCCGCCGGGCTGTTCCTGCGCGGGAACCCGCCCCGGGGGGCCGTGGTCTCCGAGGCCGTCGACCGTACGGTTCCACCGGGCTCGACGCTGACGCCGTGGGGACGGGCGCCCGCCGAGGTCACGATCGGGTCCGGGGTCGCGGTGACCGGAACGGGTGAGGTGTTGCTGCTGCACCGGGGCGGCGGGGCGTTCGCGGCGGACCGGATGATGGACGTCGATCCGGTCGTCGTCCTCGACGCGGGCACCGGGGAGGTCACGCGATCCTGGGGAGCGGGGATGTTCGCCTCCCCGCACGGCGTCTCGGTCGACGGGAAGGGCCGGGTGTGGGTCACGGACGTGACGACCAACCACGTCACGGTGTTCACCGGGGACGGGCGGCTCGAACGGACGATCGGGCATGACTACGGCTTCGGCCTCGACACCTGCCTGGCCGTACGGAACACGCTGACGAACCTGCGCTGCACCGGGGACCCCTACATCTTCGCCAGGCCGACCGACGTGGTGGCCGGAGGGAACGGACGGGCCTTCGTCTCCGACGGCTACCGCAACTCCAGGGTGGGGGTGTTCGACGCCGACGGGCGGTTCGCCGGGGCGTGGGGCGAGCTGGGAGATCGTGACGGCGCCTTCTCCATCCCGCACGGGATCGCGCTGCGGGGCAACGGTGACGTCGTGGTCGCCGACCGGCGCAACGCGCGGGTGCAGGTCTTCTCCGCCGACGGCCGGCACCTGGCCACCCACTCCTCGGCCGCGATCGGCAGGCCGTACGACGTGGCGGTCGGTCCCGGTGACGTGCTGTACGTGCTCGACGGGGGTGACGCCCTGGACGAGGAGGGCGGGCGGCACCGCGGCTACGTCGTCGCCCTCGCCGGGGACGGGTCGGTGACGCGGCGCTGGGCGCTGGCGGACCAGGACGCCGACCCCCACCAGCTCGCGGTCGGCCCGGCGGGCGAGATCTACGTCGCCGCCCTCAACGGCCCGCCACTGTGGCGCTGGGCTCCCCGCTGAACGCCCAGACCGGTTGAACCTTCGCGTAGCCGCCCCAGGCGGCTGGGCCCTGGCACAGTCGTCCCAGGCCGGTTGGATCTTCGCACAGCCGTTCCGGACCGGCTGGATCCCGGCACGGTCGTCGCAGGAAGCGCGACCGTCACAGGAGGCGCAGGCGCAGCCAGGTGACCAGGCGGGTCTGGGGGTCGGACAGGTCGAGGCCGTCGGCGGCGAGTTTGCGGACGCGGTAGCGGAGCGTGTTGGGGTGCACGCCAAGCCGCCGGGCGGCGGCCCGGACGTCCCCGTGGCTCTCGATCCAGGCCAACGCCGACTCGGCCGTCTCCGACAGCGCTCCCGAAGACCGTGCTCCCGAAAGGGCCCCCGACGACGGTGCTCCTGAGGACGGTGCTCCTGAGGACGGGGTTCCCGAGGAGGGCGTCCCGGTGGGCAGGGCGGGGTCCGCCTCGTGCAGGAGCAGGCCGGGATGGTCCTCCAGGAGCGCGCGCAGCTCGATGAGCGTCGCCGCCGCGCGAACCTCGTCGATCGTGCCGACCGCCGAACCCGGGCCGCCGGCCGTACCTGATCCGACCGCCGTACCCGATCCGACCGCCGTACCCGATCCGACCGCCGTACCCGATCCGGCCGCCGTGCCCGCCGTACCCGATCCGGCCGTCGCACCCGGGTCGGCGGCCGAGGCGCGTAGGGCGGCGAGTGCGAGGTCGGCCTCGCGGCGGGAACGCGGCAGCGCCTCAGCCGGGACCCGCCCGCCGATCGCGGCGACCAGCCGCCCGCGCCTGCCGAGCTGCCGGACCAGGTCGGCGGCGATCTCCCTGAGCGCCGTCAGGTCCGGCGTCGGGACCAGGCAGTAGACGGTCTCGGCGCGCAGCACGCAGGCCGCCGAACGCCGGTAGGCGTCGAAGTAGGTGGCGACCCCGTCGAGCAGGTGTTCCCCGGGCGGGTCGTCGGCGCCGAGGGAGAGCCCGGCCACGGCCAGCACCGCGATCCCCGCGTCCGGGTCGAGACCGAGGCGACGGCAGGCGGTCCGCGGGTTGGTGCCGTCCAGGGCCTGTCCGACCAGTTCGCCGTGGCGTTCCCGGTCGGCCGTCCTGGCCGTGCGCGCCCGCAGCAGGTGCGCCGCCGCCAGCCGGGCGAACTCCTCGACCAGGACGAGCCTGTCGTCGGGAAGCTGGTCACGTCCTTCGAGGACCCACAGCATGCCGAGGGGTTCCTGGCCACCGCGGATACCCGCCCCGACCCGCCAGATCGTGTGGTCGGCGGTGTCGTAGGGCGCGTTGGTGAGGAAACGCAGCGCGCGGCCGGTGGTCAGCAGCAGCCGCCTGGTCTCCCGTGGGGCGTTGCGCTCGGGCACGACCCGGTTCAGGATGACGTCGCGTTGCAGGTCGTCGTTGACCTGGCCGGGTACGGCCGAGTAGGCCAGCAGCCGCCACTGGGTGTCCACGATCCCCACCGGCCGGTCGAGGGTCTCGGCGATCAGGTTGACCAGCGTGTTCAGGTCGCCGACCGGGACGCTGCCCAGGTCGCCGCCCGGCGCCGCGACCAGGTTCTCGCCGAGCAGGACGGTCTCCTCGACCAGCGTGTGCAGGTGGCTCCAGGACATGGCCGACTCCAGCGCGACCAGCGCGACCCCCGCCTGGGCGGCGGCCTCGGCCAGCGGCGCGGCGTCCCGCGCGTCGGCCCGCAGCACGGCGGCCGTGGCCCCGCCGAGTCCGCGCAGTGTCGCGGCGGCCTCGGGGGACCCGGCGGTCAGCCCGACCAGCAGCACCATCGACCCGGGGCGGGGCGGTACGGAACTCAGCGGATCGTGGATCGCGGGCCCGGAGACCGGGACCTCGACTCCACGCGGGGCGCCGACGACCGTCACGTAGCGGGTGCCGATCCGCTCGACCACCTGGGCGAGTGACGGTTCGAGGTACTCGACCTGGTTCATCCGTGCAGTATCGGCCAACACCCGGGGTGATTCCTCGTCCGATCGGCCAAGGAATTCCGGACATTCTTCACCCATGGTTAACGCATGGACAATTCCTGGGGCTCAGTGCGGGTTCTCCGGGACGCGTACGGCACGCCGCTGATCGACGCCTCCACCGAGCCCGCCGCCTACTTCGGGCTCGGGTACGCGCAGGCGCGGGACGATCTGCACGGCGTGCTCAGGCAGTACCTCCTCGTCCGCGGCGAACTCGGCGAGCCGGAGCGCGACGCCGTGCACCGGCGCTGGCAGGTGCTCGAAGAGGCGAGGCGGGGACTTGAGTCCATGCCCGGTGACCTGCGGACCTGCTACGAGGCGTTCGTGGCCGGGATCGGCGCGTGGATGGAGGAGCACCCCGAGCGGGTCCCCGACTGGGCCCCGCCGCTTGAGGCCGCCCTGCCCATCGGCGTCAACCGGATGGTGATGCTGTTCTGGATCATCACCGACGGCGTCGAGGCGCTGCGCGCCGCCGGGGTGCTCTCGAACGAACCGGCCTCGGAGAAGGACGTCGGCTACGCCCCGCTCGGCTCGAACGCCTGGGTGGTACGGCCCTGGCGGACCGCGACCGGTGAGACGTTCGTGGTCAGCGACCCGCACCTGCCCTTCGGCGGCGCGTTCGCCATGCACGAGGCCGTCGTCAGGGCCGGTGACCTGCACTACGCGGGCTTCTGCTTCCTGGGGGCCATGCTGCCGCCGCTGGCCCACAACCGGACCTGCGCCTGGGGGCTGACCACCGGGGGTCCGAGGGTCTCCGACGCCTACCGGATCGTCGTCCAGGGCGACCGTTACCTCCACGACGGGGAGCCCAGGGAGGTCCTGCGGCACGAGGGCCACGAGTACGTCGTGCACAACGGCGTGGTCGCGCCCGTCCTGGCCAGGGACGCCGAGGCGGTCTACGTGGTGTGCACGCCGTACATGGGGCTGGCCGGGGAGACGGAGCGGCAGTTCGCGGCCATGGTGCGGGCCCGCGACGTGGGGGAACTGAGCGCGGCGCTCGACGCGTGCGCCTTCCCGCCGCAGAACGTGCTGGCAGCCGACGCCTCGGGCGACTGCCTCTACCAGCGCACCGGGCGGGTGCCGCTCAGGCCCCCGGGGCAGGGCGGGGGAGTGCTCGACGGCAACACCTCGGCCACCGCCTGGCTCGGCGTCAGGCCCGCCGCCGACCTGGTGCGGATCGTCAACCCGGCCTCCGGCTACCTGCAGAACTGCAACACGGCCCCCGACACCGTCACCCCCGACCCGGCCCTGGCGCCGGAGCGCTGGCACCCGGACGTCTTCAACGACGAGCCGGGCCGCGACACCAGCCGGGGCAGGCGACTGGCCGAACTGCTGCCCAGGGCCTTCTCCGTGAGCCTGGAGGAGGTGACCGCGTGGGCGCTCGACGACAGGTGGCCGGACACCGGGGTCTGGCAGGCCAGGCTCCGCGAGGCCGCCGCCGCCGAGTTCGGCCGGGTCGGCGCCTGGCCCGCCGAGCACCGGAGGCTGCTGCACCGGCTGCTCGCCTTCGACGGCCACGCCGCCCCGGACTCGGCGGACGCCACGGCCTGGGTCGCCTGGCGGGAACGGATCTCCGACGACGAGGACCTCCTCGGCGCCGTCGAACGGGCCGCCTCCCGGACGTACGAGGTCTACGGGGAGGGGCACCGGCTGCCGACCGGGGCGCCGGGCCGGGGCGGGGCGCTCGGGCTCGACGTCTCCCTGCGCTCGACCTACTACGCGGGCGGTACGGCCTTCGCCGGCGGCCCCTGCCTGCGGATCGTCGCCCTGGGCGGGGACGGCATGCGCTCCTGGAGCGTCGCGATGCCGGGCCAGGCCGCGCTGTACAGCCGGGGTGAGGTCAAGCCGATCGTCTTCGACCCGTCATGAGGCCCGCATGAGGCTCTATCCCGTCTTCGCCGTCGGCATGCTGGCGATCACCGACGCGTTCGTGAACCAGGCCCTCAGCGTGCTCGCCCCGGACATCACGAGCTCGTTCGGCGTCTCGACCGGCACCCTCACCTCCCTGCTCGCGATCCAGCTGCTGGCCGTCGGGGTGGCGCCGTTCCTGATGTCGGCCGTGGTCAGGGGTCGTCCGATCCGCGCCCTGGTCTCCATCGTCACCGGCCTCGTCTGGAGCGGGTCGACCTTCGCGATCTCCTTCGCCGGGGACATCTGGACTCTGGGCGCGTTGCTGCTGGTCAGCGGGCTGGCCAACGGCAGCCAGATCGCGCTGCACTCCCCGCTGCTGGCCGACGTCTACCCGCCCGCCGTACGGGGAAGGGTCCTGGCCCTGTACGGCGCCGCGATGCCCGCCGGGGCGATCCTGAGCCCGTTGACGGTCTCCGCGCTGTCCGGCTGGTTCGGCCTGGACTGGCGGGCGGTCTACGCGGTGCTCGGCGTGCTGTCGATGCTCGGCTGCCTGTCGGCGCTGCGGCTGCGGGACCCGGGGATCGGGCGGCGCGAGGAGATGACGCCGGACGGGAGCCCGCTGCGCTCGCCGACGCTGCGCAGGGTCTTCGCCGCCTTCGTCGCCTACGGCATGCTCCTGGTCCCGGCGGCGACGTTCCTGTCGGTCCACCTCAAGGAACGCTGGGGCATGGAGACCGACGTGCGGGGCCTGTTCACGGCGGTCTCCTCGGCCGGGGCCGTCGTCGCGCTGGTCTCCTTCGGGAGGCGGCTCGACGCGATCTTCCAGGCCGACCCCGGGAGGGTGCCGGTCGTCGCCGCCCGGATCATCGCCTGCTCCGCGCTGGCCTTCGCGGCGGGCGCGGCGGCCCCGGTCCTGCCCCTGACGCTACTGGCCTTCTTCACCGGCCTGGTCCTGACGCCGATGATCGTCCCGATGGTCACGTTGATCATGATCGCGGTCACCGGTCCGGCCAGGCGCAGCTACATGGCCAGCCTGTTCGGGGTGGGCCTGGCGATCGGCGGCCTGGCCGGGGCCGCGCTGCTGAACACCGTGGAGAGGACGTACGGCACGGCGGGGGCGGTCGCCTCGATCGCCCTGCCCGGCCTGCTCGCCGGGGTCCTCATCGCCTCGACGGCCCGTACCATCCGTGCTGAGCTGGTTCCCGTCCGGGAGGAGAACGTCAATGTCTAGTGTCTTCGGAGAGCAGGGGTACGCGACCCTGCCGGACGGACGGCGGCTGCACCACGTCAGTCAGGGGCAGGGGCGGCCCGTCGTCGTCCTCGAATCGGGGCTCGGCGCCTCCCGGGTCGAGTGGGGGCTGGTCATGCCCCTGGTCGCCGAACGCACCAGGGTCGTCGCCTACGACCGGGCCGGGTTCGGCCGCAGCGACCGCGACGCGCACCGCCGTGACCTGGACCGCATGGTCGAGGACCTGGGGCACCTGCTGGACGCCCTGGGCGAGGAGCGCTACATCCTGGCCGGGCACAGTCTGGGCGGCCCGATCATCCGTTCCTACGCCGCCGCCAACCCCGGCCGGGTCGCCGGGCTCGTGCTCGTCGACCAGGCCGTCGAGGACCTCGACTTCTACTACTGGCGAAGCGTGCGGGCCATGACCATGGCCATGCAGTCCGTCGTGATCGGCCTGGCGCGCCTCGGCGTCAAGGTCGTCCCGGCGGAGCTGCGCCGCGTCCTCGCGCTGTTCCCCCGGGAGATGCGGCAGGAGGCGTTGGCCGAGATGACCAGCGTGGCCGAGCTGCGCACCACCCGCGCCGAGTACGCCGCGCTCGCCGGCGGCCTCGCCCGCCTGCGCGACTCGGGGGCGGCGCTGCCGCCGGTCCCGGTCACGGCGATCAGCGGCGCGCTCTCCCCGAGCAAGGTGGAGAGGCGTTTCCGCCCCGCGCTGGTCGCCGCCCACAGGAAACTCGCCGAGGCCCAGCCCCTGGGCCGTCACGTCCTGGCCGAACGCTCCGGCCACATGGTCCCCCAGGACGAGCCCGGCCTGGTCGCCGAGGAGATCCTCAAACTGGTCGGCTGACCCCTCGGGAGATCAGCCGATCTGTTCGGCCAGGGCGACGATGATGCCCGACGGGCCACGGAGGTAGCAGAGCAGGTAGCTGTCCTCGAAGCGCGTCACCTCGCCGACGAGTTCGGCGCCGTGGGCGCGCAGCCGGTCGAGGGTGTCGTTGATGTCCGTGACGGCGAACATGACACGGTGCGTCCCCAGCGTGTTCACCGGCGCCCTTTCCGGCTCCGGGCGGATTTCCGCCGGGGTGTGGTACTTCGCCAGCTCAAGCCTGCCGTGGCCGCCGGGGACGCGCATCATCGCGATCTCGGACCGCATGCCGTCGTCGAGCCCGACGACACGGGCCGCCCAGGCCCCCTCGATCAGCATCCTGCCCTCAAGTTCCATGCCGAGTTCGGTGAAGAACGCGATGGCGGCGTCGAGGTCCTCGACGACGATGCCGACGTTGTCCATCCGTTCGATCACGGTGGTCCTCCTTCGTCGCGGCCGTCTGCCCCGGGGACGGCGGGCTTTCCACCGTCAGGACAGTAACAGGACCCCCGCCGTCAGCAGGGCCACGACCTTGACGGACTCCAGGGCGATGTAGGCGTGGTGGGCGTGCGAACGAGGGCGTCAACCCCGGCCGGCGCCATGCCGAGCCAGACATACGTCACCGCCGTCGCGACCGCGTGACCCATCGCGAACGCCCCACCGGTTTCTCTAGAAACCAGGTCAGCCGGGAGAGGGGAAAATCCCCTGGGCAGGGCCCGTTTTTCCGGAAAACGCGACGCCGGGACCGGGTCAAACCCCTTTCACGGAAGGTGGAATAAACGCGGCCCCCATTTGGCCCCCAAATCAACCCGCGATATGGCCGGGGGGCCCGAACTGGGTTAGTAGTGGAATCGCACCGGGGGCATTCACCAAGGGCACATTCATCAGGCAAGGAGGAGAACGGGTGCATCGAATCGTCTCGATGTTGCTCGCCATGCTCGCCGCGACGATGACGGTGAACGAGTCAGCGCTCGCGCGGACGGAGACCGGCGACCCCGGACAACCAGGGCAGGGAGATCCCGTCCCGGCCGACACGCTGCGTCTGCTGTGGGCCGCCTCCCACGGCGGGCAGGACCTGGCGCGCGAGCTGGCCGGGAGCGGGCCGAAGCTGGGGGTGTTCACCCGGCAGGAGGACCTGTGGTGCTGGGACGTCACCCCCGACTCGGCGGGAGAGTGGCTGGCCGGGGTGATCGGCTCAGGCGGCACCGCGCTGGGCGAGGCCCGGCTTGAGGCGCTGGAGACGCTGGTCAGGCCGTACACGGCGATCACCAGGGCGGCGGACCCGGCCGCCGACGTACGGCTCACCCCCCGGGAGCACGACGTGCTGCGTCTGCTCTGCGCGGGCCTGAGCGCCGTGGCCATCGCCCGCAGGCTGGGGTTGTCGCCGCGCACGGTGACCAAGCACCAGGAGCGGCTCTACCGCAAGCTCGGGGTGTGCGACCGGGTCAACGCCGTGCTGCTCGCCCAGCGCCTCGGCATCGTCGCCTCCTTCGAACGAGGGACGGGCAGGTGAACGCACGGGTCACACACCGGCCAGCCGCCGTCTGCACCGCTTCCGTACGGGTTCCAGCTCGGCCACGTCGGCACCGGGCAGCCCGAGCGCGGTCTCGACGTCCCGCAGCGCCAGGTCGGCGCTGCCCGCGGCCTCGTGCGCCAGGCCACGGTTGAGCAGCACGTCGGGGTCGGGGCCGAGCAGGTCGAGCACCCGGGTCAGGTCCTCGACGGAGGAGGCGGGACGGCCCAGCTCGAAGGACGCGACCGCCCGGTTGACCAGCGCCGCCGCGTATCCGGGGTCGCCGTCGAGTGCGGCGTCCAGCCACCGGGCGGCCTGCTCGGCGTCGCCGTACTCCAGGGCGATCGTGCCCCGCATGCACAGCAGCTCCGGGTCGGCGGGCCGCAGTTCGAGGCCCGCGACGACATCGGCCTCGGCCGCCTCGAAGTCCCCGAGGCCGAGGAGCAGCTCGGCGCGCCGCATCCGGGTGGCCACGTCGTCCGGCTCCATCTCCAGCACGTAGCCGAAGTCGGCCAGCGCGCCGTCGGCGTCCCCCGCCTCGGCGCGGGCGGTGCCCCGGTTGTAGAACAGCTCGGGGAAGGGCGGGGCCATGGAGACCGCCCGGTCGTAGTCGGCGAGCGCCGCGTCGAGGTCTCCCCGCCTGCGTGAGATCTTGGCCCGTTCGCACAGGTAGTCGGTGTAGTACGGGTCCATCTCGATCAGCACGGTGAAGTCGGCGTAGGCCTCGTCCGTCCGGCCGAGCGCGGCCAGCAGCCGGGTCCTGTTGTAGAGCAGCTGCGAGCGGTGCACCACCCACTCGTCGGGTTCCAGCATGGCGTCGAGCCGTTCGATGCCCACCCGGATGAGTTCGAGGCCGTGCTCCAGGTTGCCCCGGTGCATCTCGATGAGCGCGAGGGCGTTGTCGTTGAACACCTGGCGCAGGGTGCGCTCCCTGGCGTCGGGGAGCAGGGCGGCGATGGCCACCGCGTTGTTCTGCCAGGCCAGCGCCGTCTCGTGGTCGCGGGGCGAGAAGAACCGGGTGTACAGCATGGCGATGCCGTAGCTGGAGATCATGTGCGCGTTCGGGTCGGTGTACCGCCTGCGCAGGTCCATGTAGAGGTCGAACGACTCGTCGAGGCGATGCAGCGGCACCAGCGCGTTGGCCGCCAGCGCCGTGAACCGGCGGAAGTCGTCGGCGTTGGCGACCGGGTCGGTCACCGCCCTGCCGCGCAGCCCCATGTCCAGGGTCATCGCGGAGAAGCCGATCTCCGCGCTGATCCGCAGCCCCTCGGTGAGGGCCTCCCTGCCCAGTCCGCCGGGGTCGGCGCCGCGCTCGCGGTGGTACGGGAGCGCGCCCATCCTGGTCCCCAGGTCCGCGTCCGGGGTCAGTTCCTCGGCGCGCAGGTCGTGCAGCCGCCGGACGAACTCCGGGTCGGCCGCCTCGTAGGCGGCGATCTCGGCCGGGTCGTCGCTGATGCCGTCCGCCATGACGTACGCCCTGACCAGCTCCTCAACGGACCGCCCGTCGGGGGAGGGCTCGCCGGGCACGGCCTGGACGGTCTCCGCGTGGCGGGCCAGCGCCCCTTCGAGCTCCCCGGTCAGGGAGGCCACGGGAACGGCGGAGACGACGACCCTCAGCCTGCCGGGGTCGGACCTGCGCAGCAGCAGCGCGATGAGCTCCTGGGTGGACGGCTCGGCGGCGTGCGCGTCCTCGAACACCAGGAGCGGCGCCGGGTCGCCCGCCTCGGCGAGCCGCCGCGCGTGCTCGTTGAGGAACGTCACGATGCCCTGGTTCATGCACCGGATCATCTGGGAGCCGTAGAAGCGGGTGCGCTCCTCGAACGGCCCCTTGAACGCGAGCTGCTGCGGCGCCTCCCCGACCAGCTCCGCCAGCTCGGGGACGCCGTAGAGCAGCTCGACCCGGTGCCGGTCGACCAGTTCGGGCCAGCGGGCGTACGCCTCGGGCAGCACGGCCCGCAGCAGCGTGTCGACGCCCGTGTAGGGACCGCGCAGCCGCTGGTGGCACACGGCGACGACGGCGCGCCCGCCGTCCGGCTCCTCGGTGGCCCGGCGCAGCCGGTCGGTACGACGGTCGCCGACGATCCTCAGGTGGGCAGGCATCTCTAGTTCACTCCCTTGGTGGTTGCCGGCTCGGCGACCGCCCGTGGCCGGTCCTGGCGGGCTTGCCTGCGCTTGCGCCGGGCGAGGTAGGCCGGTGTGACGAACCAGTTCACGAGGATGAGCAGCCCCAGCGCCCCGTCCCAGAAGGCCGGGGTCGTCACGCCACCCTCCATGCTCCTCAGCGCGGTCTGGACGTACTGCACGGCCACGGGCAGCGACCCGAACACGGTGATGAGCAGCATGGCCAGGACGCCGAGGCTGATGAAGGGGCCGTACCACCGGCCGACCCTGCGGTCGTACTCGGTCCACTGCTCCTCGTCCACGAGCCGTTCCGGGCGCCGCAGCAGCCGCCAGATCCGGTTGCGCAGCAGCGCCGTACTGGCGTTGTGCAGGTCGTGGCAGTTGAGCGCGGTCGCGAACACGTAGTAGAGGTCGGTGCGCAGGTAGAGCTGGAACTGCCAGGCGAAGCGCATCAGGACCGTGAAGGCCAGCGCGAGACAGACCCGCCCGGTCAGTGAGAAGGCGCCGTCGGCGGTCCTGGTGAGGTGCGCGGCCAGGCCGAGCAGGCTGAAGACGACGACGTCGCACACCATCCCCACCAGGAACGGCAGGTAGCGTTTCCCGCGTTCGACGCTGAGCAGGCCGTTCATCTGCGTCTCGAAGACGATGTACAGATAGCGGTTGCTGACGCTGAGCCTGCTGCGCAGCCCGAGCCGCCGCCCGGCGAGCATGTGGAAGGCCTCGTGCAGGAAGACCAGCGGCAACTGCCCGAAGATGATCCCGAACTGGACGACGAGCAGCGAGTCGGTGAAGAAGATGTGGTGGGGGCTGGGCAGGATGCCGGTGTCACGCAGGGCGGTGAACAGCCACACGCAGAACACGGCGCCGTAGAGCACCCACGCGAGGGGGGAGAAGGCGGCCTCCCCCAGCCTGCGGAACGGCAGCCGCCTGTCAGCCGTGCTCTCCTCGGGGCCACCGTCGGGGCCACCGTCGGGGCCGTCGCCGGAGTCACCGCCGGAGCGGACGAACCCCAGCTCGTGCAGTGTCTCAAGGAACTCGTCGATGTCGACCTGCTCGCCGTAGGTGGCCTCGTACCACCGCGCGGCGTGTTCCGGCGGCATGCCCCGGGTCATCTCCCTGAGCAGGGCGGCGCCGTCGCTGGGCAGCACCGCGTACGAGTCCGCGTCCACCCTGCCGACCACCACGTCGTCCCCCTCGGAGACGAAGCTCAGCTCGTGGAAAGCGATCCTGACGTCGTCCACGCCCTTCAAACCCTTCCGCCGTCGTTCCGGTCCCTGAGAGGCCGGATGGCTGTGCGCACGGATCGGTGCGCACAGCCTCGTTCCGTTACCCGGCGGCTACTAGTTGGCCTGGGGGTAAGGGCAGGAGCACGTGGCGCTGGTCAGACGGACGTCGCCGGCGCGACGGACAGTGATCTTCTTCATCTTCGTGGTCGGCTTCATGTCTCCTCCTCCAAGAGAACGTCCCGGGGCCGGAGCCACGGGCGTCACCGGTTTTTTCGGCGACACGACAAAGGATGCATGGCAGAAACAGCTGTCGATATCAGGAGAAATGCGTATACGTAGGAATTCTTTTCGCAGGTAGATTCGCAATGCGCCACGGGGGCGGCGAGAGGCGAGCCGCCCGGGGATATGCGGGAAACCGCGGTTCGTGTCTTCCCGCACGGACCGCGGTTTTCTTCCCGAGAGTCCTCACCGGTGGCGGATAGCGACCACGGAGATCCAGAGCATCGCCGTGATCGCGCCGACGGCCAGCGTCAGGGAGCCGGCCGTACCGCCGGTCATGGCCCACAGGTCACCGGCCAGCAGGGCGGTGCCCGCGACGCGGGAGGCGACGGCGAGCCCACGCTCCCCGGTACGGCCGAAGCGGTGGCCCAGGACGTAGCAGGCGGCGATCAGGGTGCCGAAGGCGAGCGTGCCCGCCGCCATGTGGCCGTAGGCGTGCCAGCTCAGCGCCTGCGGCATGCCGTACGGCGTGCCGGCCGGGAAGCCGTCGCCCGGGTCCATGACGAGGAGACCGGCGGCGACCATGCCGACGCCGTAGGCCAGGACCAGGCGCGGCGCCCACCGCCCGCCGGGGCCGCCCTCAAGGGCCCGGCGCAGACCGCTCGCCCCGGCGACGGTCAGGAGCCCGGCGAGGACGAAGTTGGCGATCTGCAGCCAGCCGAGGGAGCCGTTGCTCAGCGCGCTCAGCGGGTGGCGGAGCAGGTCGAAGCCCTCGCGGGTCGCGGCCTGGGCCAGCGAGACGGCCGCCCACAGCGGAGCGGCGACGGCCAGGCAGGTCAGCGAGGCGCGGGAGGTGACGGGAGCGGTGGTGGAGGTGGTGCGGGGGAGCTGGACGGCGGTCATGTCGTTGGCCTTTCTGCGCCGGGTTCTTCGCTGACACGTCGAACGAGCGATGTGGCAGGGAACGCCATCGTTCCCTGTCACATCGCTCGATCGACGTAGGGGCGGAGAATGGAACAGCACACCGAGAAAGAGGAACCACCATGCGCTACCTGATGACCACCAAGCCCTCCGAGACCGCCCCCGACGAGCGGCTGTACGCCGAGATGGCGGCCTTCGTCGAGGAACTGACGGCGGCCGGCGTCCTGCTGGCCACCGGCGGCCTGGAGCCCGCGGGCGTACGGCTGGTCTCCTCCGGTGGGGAGATCACCGTGACGGACGGCCCGTTCGCGGAGGCCAAGGAGGCCGTGGCCGGGTTCGCCCTGGTCGAGGTGCGCTCCAAGGAGGAGGCGGTCGAGTTGGCCCGCCGTTTCCGCAGGATCGTCGGCGACGGCGAGAGCGTCATCCAGCAGGTCTTCTCCTGACCTTCACCCGACCAGGGCCTCCCCGTCACCGCGGGAAGGCCCTGGTCGTGTCCGGCCCCCGGATCAAGGACGTGCGGGCCGTACGGAACCGGTTCGGCGGAGCGAAGGCTCTCCCGACGAGCCGGTCGCCACGACACCGTGGTCCGGCATTGTCCCTGCTGAGGCGCATTCCGGGCATATGCGGATTGGATGCGGGTGATTTATCGCGTTATCAATGTGGATATGACCCCCGTTGTCACCGAGCGCCACCCCACTCGCTTCCGAGAGGCCGAACAGCGCGGCCGGGACATCTCCCGTCCGATGCTCCGGCTCACCCGCGTCGGCGCCGAGGTCGACGAGTCGTTCATGGAACGGCTCCGCGCCGCCCTGCTGGAGCGTGACGAACTCGGAGCCGACCTGGCCGGGGCGATGAGCCTTCCCCCCGGCGACCCCGGCCGTGTCACGCACCGCCAGGTGGCCGCCGCCCTCCGCGACGCGCCCCACCGGGCGGACGACCTGCCGCCCGCGCTCAGGCGGTTCATGGACGAACTCGTCGAGGTGCCCGAATGGGTCGACTGGGATCGGGTCGAGCGGGGCGCCGTGGCCTTCCGCTACCTCGGCCGCAACGCGAACGACGTGCTTCTGGACCTGTCGCTGATCGGGGGCTACCGTTTCGGCGGACCGGCCGACCTCCTCGTCCTCACCGAGGGACTCGGCGGCGACAACACGCTCAGGCGCCTCGCCGAGACCCAGAAGTGGACGCACGAGGTCACCCGGCCCGGCGGCATGCGACCCGGCGCCGAAGGGTGGCGGCTGACCGTCCACGTGCGCGCGATGCACGCCCTGGTCAACTCACGGTTCGAGCCGCGGTGGGACAGCGGGCGCTGGGGGCTGCCGGTCAACCAGGCCGACCAGGCGGGAACGCTGGGCCTGTTCGACGCCGCCGTGATCCTGGGCTGCCTCGCGCTGGGGGTGCCCCTCAGCCGCAGGCAACGCGACGACCTCATGCACCTGTGGCGCTACGTCGGATGGCTGATGGGCGTCGCCCCCGACTTCCTCACGGACGAGGAGAACGTGCGGCACCGGATGAACTACCACATCCTGCTGTCCGCGGGGGAACAGTCCCAGGCGGGCAGGGACCTGGCCCGCGTGACCGTCGACGCCCAGCGCATGCGCGCCTTCGGCCACGGGAACGCCCTGGTCGAGCGTATGCACCAGCGCTACGAGCGGGCCCGCGCCCTGAGCATGCTCACCGCGTTCGTCGGTCTGTCCGGCATGCGTGACCTCGGACTTCCGGCCCGCCTGCCGTGGGCGCCCGTCCTCGCGATCGTGGGCAACACCTTCCGTTACCGCGTGCTCGGCGCCCTTCCCGGCGGACGCCGCCGCGTCGAGGAGTGGGGCGCCCGCGCCCAGGAACGCGTCCTCGCCTCCACCTTCCGCGACCAACCGGCCCAGGTGGGCGGGCTGCCCGAGGCGCACGGCGACCACCGCGCGTAGCGGCCTACCTTCCCCGCACGGCCAGGGCCGGGCGGGCACGGAACCCGAGTACGGCGACCACCAGCAGCCCGACGAGCGTCAGCACCATGACCAGCTGTAGCCGTCCCGAGACCCGCAGCCCCGCCGCGTTGGCCGCCAGCGCCCCCGCGAGCAGTGCTCCCGCGACCACGCCCGCGAGGCCGGAGGCGCCCGTTCCGGTGACGTCGAGGCTCGCCGCCACGTACTGGCCGCCGATGAGCGCCCCGGCCAGTGTGCCCATGGGCACCGCTCCACACCCCGCCGACCCGTCTCGAATGACCCGGGTCAGCGGGCGCTCCACTTGACCTCGTAGGGCTGGAGGGTGACCTTCCTGCCGTCCACGGTCGCGTCGACCTTCTCCTCGGTGGTGTTGACCATCACCAGCTGCCGGGGCTGGGCCAGCACCCGGACGGCGGGGTCGGAGGAGGTGACGTCCTGGAGCTTGGCGTCGGCGGGGAACCACCTGGCGAAGTCGTTCACCAGATTGCCGGTCGGCAGCAGGGCGCCGGACTTCGGGTCCCACATGCAGCCGTCGCAGGGGTCGTTTTTGGCCTGCGGGTTCCAGTACAGCGCGGTCGCCGCGCCGCTCCTGGCGAACTCGATCATCGAGGCCGCCTGTACGGCAAGCCGCTTGGGCAGGGGCCACGAGGTGCCGTCCTCGGGGACGAAGTACCACTCCGACCACCAGATCGGCATGTCCCCGGTCTTCTTCCGCAGCCAGGAGGTGACCGCGCTGAACTTGCCCAGCGCGCCGAAGGCGTCGGGCAGCATCTCGTGGGCGTCGGTCAGCGAGGCGCCGTCCACCACGACGAAGTCGGCGCCCTTCTTGTTCTTGTACCAGTAGTCGAAGGCGTCCAGGACGTTCTGGTTGACGACCCCCCACGGCCCCCGCAGCTCGGAGTCGCCCTCACGGTTGGTGTCGAAGCCGATGTACGGCCCGCCGATGTTGGCGTCGGGCCTGACCTTCTTCACCGCGTCGTAGACCTTGTTGTACAGCTCGGTGTAGCCCTTGTAGTCGGCGGGCTTGGAGTGGTCCTTCCAGAACCCCTTGAGCTCGTTCCAGACCATGAAGTACTTGACGTCGCGGTACCTCGCGGCGACGGCCGCGCTCAGTTCGGCGAAGTCGTCGAAGTGCTCGGGGTAGGGGGCGTCCTCCAGGTGCTCCTTCCAGGCGGACTCCTCCGTCGGTCCCTGGGGGCCGCCCTTCATCCAGTCGGGCGCGCAGCAGAGCGTGATGACGGGGGTGCCGCCGGACTGCCGCATGAGGTTCATCCGGCTGTCGAGGTCCTCCCAGTAGTAGTCCCCGGGGTGGGGCTCGGGGTTGAGCGCGCCGAAGCCCATGATGTGCTGGTTCTGCAGGAGCGGGGTCGGGGCGAGCGCCCGGCTCACGTCCCGTTCGAACCGTTCGGTGATGTTGTTGGCGCTGACCCCGGTGTGGGTGAAGCCCCAGCGGGGCCATCCGGGGTCGACCGACGGAGGCTTGGCGATCTTGACGGGTGAGGCCTCGGGCGGGGCGCTGAACCGCTGCGCGTCGGGGGTCGCCGGGCCTTCCTCCCCGCCGGTCGAGCAGGCCGCCGCGACCAGCGTCACAGCGACGATCGCGGCGGCCGAGGCGATCGCCCGGCCGCGGAGACGCCACGTCGATCCCGCGTTACCCGATGACACCTTGGTCTCCATCCGACACTCACTGTTCGCTTTGTCCAGAGCGTTCCATGGTCGTGGGTTAAGCGGAGAAAGCGGGAGATGGTTCACAGGCAAGCGTTATGCCGGTCCCGGTGATCGCCGCCGTGCCGTACGGCCTGACCTGGGGTTGGACCTCATGGATAACGTGAGGAGTGAGGAAAGTCACCGCACGCCGTCCTGGCGCACGAAACCCTTAGAAGAACCTGACGGAGGCGGGAGCAGCGTACGTGCCCCCGGCGGGGAGGGGCGAACCGCCCTGCTCGCCGACGACGGCGACCACCCGGCCGCGACCGGGCACCGGCTGACCGCCCACGAGGCGCTCTCGGCGATCTCCCGCCGACCGGGCGTCAGGGAGCCCAGACGTAGGGGGTGGTCGTGGTGACGGCGTGGAAGCCGAGCCGGGCCAGGATCGGCCTGCTGTCGTCGGAGGCGTCGACCTGGAGATAACGCACCCCGCGTGAGGCCGCCCTGCGCGCCCGCTCGGCGACCAGCGCCCGGTAGATGCCCCTGCCGCGCCAGGAGGCCAGCGTCGAACCGCCCCAGAGCGAGGCGAACTCCGTACCCGGCCGGTAGACCAGCCACGCCGCGGAGACCACCCGCCCGTCGGCCTCGGCGACCAGCACGGTCATGTCGTCCGGCGCGGTGGTCAGCCGCGCCGAGAGGTCGTCGACCAGCCACCCCATGTCGGTGTCCCACACCTCGGACTCCATCGCGGCGATGCGCCGCAGGTCGGCCAGGTCGTGGACCTCCCGCAGGACGACCCCGGCGGGCAGGACCGGCTCGGCCGCCGTCTCGGACACCAGGCCGATCATGACCGTCTCGGTCTCCTCGGCGTGGAAACCGGCCTTCACCAGCCGTTCCACGATGTCCTCGGGGTGGTCGTGCCCCCGGGTCTTCCACTCGACCGCCTCACCGCGCGCCGCGAAGTAGTCGCGCTGCCTGGCGATCAGTGTGTCCAGAGCCGCGCCCTCGATCCCCAGGTCACGGGGCCCGGTCACCAGCCCCCGGTGTTCGCCGACGACCCGCAGCACCGGACCGTCCTGCTCGTGGGAGACACCGGAAGGGGGTCTGAGAGGGACACCGCGCATCTGCTGGTCATAGACGTTCAAAAGGTCGCGGATCATACCCCGAGCGTACCGGTGAGGGGCGGAGCACACGCGGGGCCCGGGAAATCGCTCTCAGGAGACGGCCACGGACGGGAGGGAACCCGGTGTGGCTTTGCATGACGTTGCCCCCGAACCCCGGGCGCATCGGGCAGAGTAGGAGGGGGGCCGCGATCGAGGGAGAGAACATCGTGGTTCTGTCTGGCGGGGGTGGTCTCTGGTGGAGACGCGCCCGGTTTCCCGCCGTCGCTCTGTGGATCCTGATGACGTTGCTGAACGTCTACGAGTTCCTGATGACCTTCTGAGCGCCGCCGCCTCACGGGGCGGCGCTCAGAACTCCGGGAACCGCGACGGGGCGCCCGGTCGTTGACGCGACGTCAGGTTGACCGCCTCCACCCCCCGGTCGGAGGCAGCTCACAGGAGTGTGCGCACCATGGCAGTGACCGGCATCATCTCCGCAATCGTCGTCGGTCTTGTGATCGGCGTCCTCGGACGACTCGTCGTTCCCGGCCGTCAGAACATCCCGGTCTGGCTCACCGTCGTGATCGGCGTCGTCGCCGCGCTGATCGGCACGGCGATCGCGACCGTGCTCGGCGTGGCCAGCACCCGCGGGGTCGACTGGATCGAGCTCGTCATCCAGATCGCCCTGGCCGCGGTCGGCGTCGCCTTCGCCGCAGGCCAGTACGGCAGGCGCCGGTCGTAGCCGCCCCTTCCACGAGAACAGATGTGGCCCCCGCCCGTGTCAGGGCGGGGGCCACATCACCTCTCACCACCTGGATCCGAGGCCGTACGGCCGGGCGTATCCGAAGCCGGACGAGGTCGTTCGAGGCCGTACCGCCCGTCCAGGCCGGGCGGCGGTCCTACCAGTCGCCTTCGCCCTCGTCGTCGCCCTCGAAGATCTCCTCGACGACCTCGCCCGCGACGAAACCACCGACCAGACCGGCCGCTCCGGCCGCCGCGACCGTGCCCCAGCCGGGACCCCCACCGTGGTGGCCGCCGTGGTGACCGCCATGATGGCCGCCGTGGTACTCGTCGTGGTGCCCGCCGTGGGCGTAGGGGTCGTGATGGCCGGAGAAGCCACCGTGACCGCCGTGGGACAGGGCGGCGAGCCAGTTGTTGATCTCACCGGCCCAGTCGCGGTGCGGCGCCCCGTGGTGGTCGCTCTGCCAGTGGGCGAAGGAGTCTCCGCCGTGGCTGTGGCCGCCCGAACGCTTGTCGGCCTCCAGGATGAGGTCGAACCCGCCCGGGTTGGTGACGAAGGTCAGCTCGACCTCGTTGATCCGCCCCGAGTATGCGGGCGGCGGATAGAACTCGATCTCCTGGTAGAACGGCAGCTGCTGGTGGACGCCACGGATGTGGCCGGTCTCCAGGTCGGCGCTCTTGAAGTGGAACCCGAGCTGGGAGAAGGCCCGCAGCACCGCCTCCTGGGAGGCCAGCGGCTCGATCGCCAGCGGGTCCATGTCGCCCTTGTCGACGGCGGCGGCGATGGACAGCTCGGTGCGCACCCCCAGGGCCATGCCGTGCAGGTGCTGCCCGCCGATCTCCGAGAGCGGAGACTCCCACGGGACGGTGATCTGGAAGGGGATCACCCTGTCCTGACCGGTGCGCAGGGAGAACGGCCCGGAGACCGAGACGTTGTGGAACTCCACCAGCCCCACGTACTCTCCGTCGCCGTGCTCGGACTCGGTCCTGGCGACCAGGCCGAGCGAGACATACTCGATCTCGGCGTCGAAGTCACCACCCTTGATGCGCACCTCGCCGTGCAGTGTCCCGCCCGGCTGTACACGCGGGGTGGCCAGAACCGTGTCCACCGAGGGACCTCCGACACCGAAGGCTCCCAGCATCCGTTTGAAGATCACGGCTTCCTCTCCTGCTACCGATGCCTGTGAGATGTGATCATTCGGCCAAACGGCCGCGTCACCACCGGAGTTCCCGGAGACCGGATCAGGCCACCTCGGCCGTGCCCCGGAGGCGGGGTCGGGCGGTCGCCGACGAGGACGGCGCGGTGGTCCTCAGGGTCGTGGCCGGTCAGGGATCCCTGACGAAGCGGCGCGGTGGTCCTCAGGGTCGTGGCCGGTACGGCGAGCCGGTCGGGCGGTTTCCGACGACGGTTGCGCGGGCGGCGTCTCCTCGCGTTGGGTCCGGGTGCCTTCGCGGGTAGGAACCGTCTCACGTCGGCACGGCGATGGGGAGTTCGGGGATGAACGGCGTCGTGGGGGCGCGGAGCCGTACGCGGGGACGGTCGTGAGGGGCGGGCTGCGGCGGGTCTCCGACCTGCTGTTCGTTCCCGGGGCGAACCGGCACGGGGTGCTGCCCGCCCTGCTGGTCGTGCTGACCGTCACGACCGGACTCGTGGACGCGCTCAGCTTCCTCGGGCTGAGCCGGGTCTTCGTCGCCAACATGACCGGCAACGTGGCCTTCCTCGGTTTCGCCCTGGCCGGTGACCCGCAGCTGTCGGTCTGGGCGCCGCCCCTGGCCGTGGCGGTCTTCACCGCAGGGGCCTGGAGCACCGGACGCCTGGCCCGGTGGATGCCGCGGGCGCGGCGGGAGTTCACGGTCCTCACGGCCGTGCACGCCCTCCTGGTCGCGGCGGCCCTCGTGGTCGCCCTGCTGGCGGACCACCGTACGGCCGGCGTCCGGGCGGCGCTGATCGCCCTGCTGGGGTACGGCATGGGCCTGCAGAACGCCGCGGCACGTCGTCTCGCGGTGCCCGACCTGGTCACCATCACCGTCCTGACCAGCACCCTCACCCTCCTGGCCGCCGACCCACCGGAACGGGCCGGGCTACGCCGTTCGGTTTCGATAACCGCCCTGTTCACCGGCGCCCTGACCGGCGCGGTCCTCTTCCTGAACCTCGGCCCGGTCCCGGTCCTGGCCGTCGCCCTGGTCCTCCTCACCGCCGTGACCTTGGCCTCCCGCCCCCGGTAGACCGGCCGTCGGACGTTTCCGGGTACGGGCCGCTCAGCCGTACGGGTTCAGGCGTGGTTGGGGTCGTCGGCCACCCCCAACACCGCCTCAAACAGTCCGGGGGTTCGCCCAGGCCGGTGCCGACGTGCTCGGCGTCGCCCGCCGCGGTCAGTCACGGGAGGAGACCGCCGCCGGTCATCCGGGGATCGCCGTGCACGTCGCCGACCTGCGCGACCCGCACGCGCCCCAGAAGGTCGTCGACGCCTCCGTCAGCCTGTGGGGAGGGGCGGACGTCCTGGTCAACAACGCCGGAGCCACCATGGTGACGCCCCTGGGCGAGGTCACCGCCGAAGTCATCACGGACCTGTTCGCCCTCAACGTCACCGCGCCCAGCCTGCTCGCCGGGGCCGCCCTGCCGTACCTGCGTCTGGCCGATCCCGACACGACCTGGCTGACCGGCCAGGTCCTCACCGTCAACGGCGGCCTGGACCTCATCTAGGAGTTGTTCGGGGTCTGAGGGGTCTCAGCCACGTGATCGGGCCTCGAATCCCCTGACCGAACGGCGTCGGAGCTATGGAGTGACGGGTTCGACCTTGAGGGGCGGGATCAGAGCGGAGCATGCCGTGGAACCGGGGTCGCCGGTGCGGACGAACCGGGAGACAAGACCCGTGACGCAGCCGCTGCGTTCGAAGTCCACCAGATGGCCGAGGTTGGGCAGCACGATCTGGCGGGTGCGGGTGAATGATCGGGCGACCTGCGCCGCCTGCGTGGCGGGTGTGTTGGCGTCCAGATCGCCGGAGAGCAGCAGCACCGGTGCGTCCGGCGCGGTGCCCGACGGCCTGTACGGGCGTACGCCCTTCACCTTCGGCCACTGCAGGCAGAAGTCACCGAAGCCGTAGCGGGCCGAACCGGTCGCCTCGGGGCTGAAGGGCCCGGTCCGGCCGGGTGCCGTGCGCGCCAGCGCTCTGCCGTACTGTCGTGCGCGTTGCGTCAACGGTGCGTTGGGCCGCCACAGCACGGGGAAGTCGTTGCAGCCCATGGCGGAGGCCGTCGATTCGTTGATGTCGCCGCCACGCCCGGGCCACAGGCGCTGGGCCAAGGCGGTGAGCCGTCCGTAGTCACCGCGTACGGCATCGTGCAGCATGGCGGGAAAGCGGCCCATCACCCCGATGGTGGCAGGGTTTCCGCGGCTGCTGCTGGCGGCGTTCTGCAGGGCCAGGCCGGCCAGCATGCCCTCGGTGAAGGTCACCGTACGGCTGGCACCGCCACCGGGGTCGGGCACGACGAGCGTGACCGGACGCGCGCGGAGGCGGGTGGCGAACGTGCGCAGATCGGCTACGGCGGTGTCGGCGTCGCACGCTCCGGCGCTGCGTTCGCAGACGGTGCGCAGCATGCCGGGGAAGGCGCGGGCGCCCGGTCCCTGGAGCGGGTCGGCGTCGACCGGTAGGACTCCGGACAGAACGATGGACGCGACGCGGCTGGGGTGGCGGCGGGCGTAGACCTGCATGAGGTAGGTGCCGTAGGACTGCCCGATGAGATGGAGGCGTTCGACGCCGATGCGTGCGCGGACGGCGTCGATGTCGTCACTGACGGCGGTGGCGGTGTAGCCGCGGCTTCGAGGGCCGAGTACGGCACCGCAGCGTGCGACGGCGCTTTGGACCGCGGCCCGTCCGGCCAGGGTGTCGAGGGTGAGGCCGCAGTTCAGGGCGCCGGAGGCGTTCGTGCCCCGCGGATCGACCAGGAGAAGGTCGTGGTCGGTGAGAAGCGGTTCGAGCAGGGCGGTGTAGAAGCCGGTGAGGGGGATGGGCGCGTTACCGGGCCCGCCGGGGTTGACGGCGATGGTGCCGGCGGCCGGGGCCGAGGCGGCGGACCGGCGGATGAGGGCGTAGGCGACGTCGACGGTACCGAGCGCCGGGTCGGCTTGGACGAGCGGGCGGCTGACGGTGTCGCATTCGACCTGGTGACCGGGGACCGTGGGACACCAGGTCGGAGCGGCCGAGGCGGCGTGGGCGGGGAGTCCGGGAAGCATGGCCAGCCCTGCGATGGCGGTGGCAAGCCAGCGGTGTGCGTGCAACATGGTCCTGACGCTAGAAGTCCCGATCGTGGCGCGGCATGGGACCAACGGATGAACTTCTCCCCCGCCGCGCGGCGGATGATGATGGCCCCCGGTTCGGAGGTGATACCAGCACCACCCTCAAGTGGGAACGCAGCACCATCGTTCGCCGGGGCCGCGAGTTCCTACCTTTGAGGCATGAAGAAGATCCTCGGAGTCACCACCTTGCTGGCCGCCGCCGCGATCGCCGGGGGCGCGGTACTGATCCACAGCAACAGCCGCGAGCCGATCGTGCCCGCTTCGGAGACCACCCGCACCACGTACCGGCTGACCGGAGACGAGATGGAGGTCGACTCCAGCGGCCCGGTGACGATCACCGTGGTCACCGGGCCTGCGGGCGAGGTCGTGGTCGACCGCAGGCTGCGCTGGACCGGCCCCAAGCGCCACACCGAGTCGTGGCGCGAGGACCGCATGGCCATCGACTACGAATGCGGGGGCGGCGACTGCGGCGCCGACTACCGGCTGAGCGTGCCTGGCGGTACCCGGGTCAGGTTCGGCGGCGTGAAGGCCAACTGCCCGCCCGAGATCGCATGCGAGGAGGCCTAGGCCCGACGCCGTTCGGTCAGCGCCGGGACGGCGGTGCCAAGGACCGGCGGGCTCCGGAAAACCACAAGGCCGGACTCCGCCTTCGCGGCTCGACCACGACCACATGATCCGAACCCCGAACGGCTCCTGGGCGGTTGGATACGGCTCAGGGGGACAGGGACGCGGTGACGGCCATCGTGGTGTAGGTCATCGTGAAGCCGCCTCCGATGTCGTCGATGGCGGCTCCGACGTCCTGAAGGATCTCGGCCAGCCTGTCCGGGGGGAGCCGGGTGAGCACGCCGGTGGTGGGGAGCAGGTCGAGCCAGTCGGCACGGCTGTAGTGGTGCTCCCAGTCGAACCGCAGCTGTTCCGGCTCGCCGAACACGGCCGCCTTCCTGATGCCGTCGGCGAACGTCGTGAACATCGTCCGGTAGACGTCCCTGGCCGGTTTCGGTGACGCGGCGCCGAGCGGCGAGTCGGGCACGGCCTTCCCGAAGGCCGTGGCGAACGCCTCGGCGACAGGGGGCGGCGCGTCGTAGGCGTGGGCGAACACCGCGAGCAGGCCACCGGGACGCAGCACCCGCGCCGCCTTGGCCGCGCCCACGGCCGGATCGACCCAGTGCCAGGACTGCCCCGCGACGACCGCGTCGAAGGTACGGCCCGCCGCGTCCCAGTCCTCGAAGGTCGCGACCTCGACCTCGACCCCGGTACGGCGGGCGAACTCGGCCATCCGCGCGTCCGGCTCGACCCCCAGCACCTCACACCCGGCCGCCAGGAACTGACGGGCCTCGATGCCGGTGCCGCAGCCGACGTCGAGGATGTGGGGGCCGGGGCTGTCGGCGATGATCCGCCGCACCAGGGCGTCGGGGTAGGCGGGCCGGGCACGGTCGTAGCGTTCGGCGTCGACGCCGAACGACTCGGCCATCTGCCTGGCCTTATGGGCTTCGTTCCGCTGGGGCTCCGGTTGCTCTCGCATTAGAGTGGGCATGCGCCCACCATAGTGGGCACATGCCCACTCGACAATCGGGTTACGGTTCGCGGTAAGCGAAGAAGGGTTCGAGGAGAGGGAGGGGCCGGAGATGCCGACCGGGGTGGCCCTTCGGGACGTACGGCAGCAGCTGTTCGACGCCGCCGAACGAGTCCTGCTCCAGGACGGGGCGAACGGCCTGACCAGCCGGGCCGTCACGACGGAGGCGGGTGTCGCCAAGGGGGTCCTGCACCGGCACTTCGAGGACTTCGACGCCTTCCTCGCCGACCTCGTCCGGGACCGCGTCACCCGGCTTGAGGGTCAGGCCGCGACCCTGCGCGACTCGGCCGGGACCGGAGACGTCGCGGGCAACCTGACCGGGGCGTTGGTCGACCTGTTCGACCCGGTCGCCGTGGGGATCGTCGGCCTCGTCATCTTCCGCGACGAACTACGCGCCCGGCTGCGTCAGGACCGACCGGATCCCGGCGTCCCGGTCCTGACGGACGCCGCGGTCATGGTCGCCGGCTACCTGAGGGAGGAACGCGAGATGGGCCGCATCGCGGTGGACGCCGACGCGGACGCGCTCGCGCTCTCCCTGGTCGGCGCCGGGCACCTGCTGTTCGCCGACCGGGGGAGAACAGCCCCGGGACCCGGCGAAGTCGGCAGGATCGTGAACGCCGTCCTCGCCGACGTCATACAGAGACGCCTGCTGTGAACCGGCGACCGGCGTTCGCCTGGTTCATGGGCCTCGCCCTCGACTCCCGTTGTTAGGCTCCTTCCGGTGAGTGAGCAACCGCTCGACGGTGGTGTGAAGCTGACATCCGCCGAGATCGAAGCCCTCGATGCCAGGTGGGCGTCCTGTTGGACACCTGATGAGGTGGCGCGGTGGCTGGTCGGGGTTTCCGCGACCTGGTGTGTGGCCGCGGGCTGGGCGCTGGACCTGTTCCGTGGCACGCGGACGCGCGAGCATGGGGACATCGAGATCGCGGTTCCCGCCGCCGACTTTCCCGAGGTCCGTGCCCGCTTTCCCGGGTACGCCCTTGACGCGGTCAGCAGCGGCACTCTCTGGGAGAACGCCACGGCGGACGTCCTGGCCGCCACACATCAGACCTGGCTTCGTGAGCCGTCCACCGGCGACTATCTGCTCGACGTCTTCCGGGAACCACATGACGGGAACACCTGGATCTGCCGCCACGACGAGACGGTCCGGCTTCCCTACGAGGACATCGTCGACCACAGTCCGGACGGGATTCCGTACCTGGTGCCCGAACTGGTGCTGCTGTTCAAGGCCAAGCACGCTCGCCCCAAGGACCACCGGGACTTCCACGGCACCGTCCCGCACATGACCCCGGCCCAACGCCGAAAACTGGCCGAACTCCTCGCCCACACCTACCCGGGACACCCCTGGCTCGGGAGCCTGTAGCCCGCCTCACGCGGCTTCAACCGTGATCCGCGAGGTGGGAGTTAGAAGTCGAACTCGCCGTTTTTGGCGCCGTGGATGAAGGCGTGCCAGACGGCGGCGCGTACGACGTAGGGGGCCTGGTCGGGGGCTTCGGCGTCGCGGATGGCGACGCGACCCCCGGAGAGGGGGACGACCTCAAGGCATTCGCCGCCGTCCTCGCCACTCTTGGTGGCCTTGCGCCAGTGGGCGTTTCTCAGCTCTTCGCTCAGGTTCATTTTCAGGAACCTCCCCTGACTCCGGATCGGCTCACTGCTGAGGCGTCCAGTGCTACGGGCGTTCGTCGAGCTTCTTCATCCTGGATCCGCAGATCAGAACGGTCAACAGGTCGTGGAGAACGCGCGAGTCGGCACCGAGTGGACTGCCGGGCGTTTCAGCTCGGTCCGGGCAGTCCTGCGCCGACCGCCTTGGAGCACCTGGTGCGGAGGGTGAGAAAAGGCTCGTTGTTTGGTGAGCGAATGGGTTTCCGGTGGGGGCGCCGTCCGGGGGTGGGCGGTGCCCCCTTTTGTGTTCGCTGTACGGCTCGCGGTTGTTTCGGGATGCCCTGTGGGTGATGGGAACCGTGGCCCGCGAGGTGGGGGTCAGAAGTCGAACTCGCCGTTTTTGGCGCCGTGGATGAAGGCGTGCCAGACGGCGGCGCGTACGACGTAGGGGGGTTGGTCGGGGGCTTCGGTGTCGCGGATGGCGACGCGGCCTCCGGAGAGCGGGGCGACCTCAAGGCATTCGCCTCCGTCTTCACCGCTCTTGGTGGCCTTGCGCCACGGGGCGTCGAGGAGTTCCCTGGTCAGGTCGTCCATTTCCGTATCATCTCCTTGATCATGTTGAGGGATTCCTGCCGGGGCAGGGCGTCCGACCGGATGGTCTCGTATTTCTCGGTCACGTCCCGAACGACCTGATTCCGATCCGTGACGTGGCCCGTGTTCGCCGACTGTAGGTAGGCCATTTCCGGCTTGTTCGGCAACTGGGCTATGGAGAAGGCTCCGAGAAGGCCGGTGGTGGACGCACGACCCAGAGGGGCGATCTGGACGCTGATGCGGGGAGACTCTACAGCCTCCAAAAGGTGTTCCAATTGCTGCCGCATCACCTCCGCACCACCGACGGGGCGTATGAGAACACACTCATCCAGAACTATCCAAAGCATAGGAGGCGTAGTCTTCTGGAGCACTTGCTGTCTGGCCATACGGAGCGAGGTGAGCTCCGTGATCCTGTCCTGGGTGATTCCGGGCAGCCCGCCGATGATCGAACGCGCGTAGTCCTCGGTCTGGAGCAGGCCGGGCACGATCAGCGGCCCCCACAACCTGATCGAGGTGGCCTCCTGCTCGACCTCCAACCAGGACCGGAACCAGCGGACCGTCGAGTCGCTGGGCAGAAGCCGCAGCAGCTCACCTTCGAGGCCGAGCGCCTTCTCGCACCGTTCGACGAAGTCCCGTGAAGGCCGCCGAGTGGCACGCTCCACCTGGCCCGCATAGCTGGGGCTGAACCTGATCTTCTTGGCCAGCTGCTCCTGGGACCATCCTTTGTTTTCTCGGAGTTTTCGTAGCTCATATCCGAAATAGGCCAATGGGCCTGCGTCGGGGTTCAGCTCCTTGGGGGCAGGCACGGTAACTCCTAACGGCGAGGTCGCGCAGAGGTCGCACACATTGTGCAGATCAGAGCATCGCCCTGCCTCACAAGTGTGCTTGTGAACTCCCTGAGAAATTAGCTTGTTGAAGGCACTGTGGGAACTGCCCAAGAGGGCAGGCGTGGGTTCCGTCGCACAGTCCGATGCGAATTTGCGCTATCACCGGGCAAGACGGAAAGAGTGGGTGATTCCTATGGCAAACGGACAATGCTGGCGGGAAAAGACCCTGGGGGATTTCGTGCTGGAAAGGGACCCGGCGTCGGTTCCGGCTGCCAGGGAAAGGGCTCTGAAGATTATCGGGGAGGACTGTTCCGTACGGGACGACGTTCTCCTTGTGGTCTCCGAGCTGGTGACCAACGCGATCCGGCACCCGGAGCTGACCGGGCGGGTCCACGTCACCCTGACGGCGGGCATGGGGCTGCTCATCGTGGAGGTTCGCGACCCCGGCACCTGGTACGAGGCGCCCAGGGTCGTGCCACCGTACGACCCGCTCGCCGTCGGGGGCAGGGGGTTGCTCCTGGTCGCGCTGCTGTGCGGGGGGCGGTGGGGGACCTACGTCATCGGAGGTGGTGAGCGAATCGTGTGGGCCGCCGTACCCGTGACGGCGTGGGCCCCGCGCGCGCAGGAAGTGATCGCCGCCCGCAGGCGGCTGGTGGCCTGAGACCGGCCACCTCTCAGAACGACCCCGCTGGGGGTGCCTGCGGGCCGGGCCGGGCCCGCCTGGCTCCGCGTCGCGGAGCCCCTCCCACCGGGGTCCCATCCCTCTCCGGAAAACCAGAAGCCGGAGAAACCAGAAGAGCCAGAAGAGCCGGAGAAACCGGAGGGTCCATGTCCTCGAAGACCAAGAGCCTGATCGAGTTCGCCGCCGCCGTCGTGTTCGTCGTCGGGCTGCTGGCCTTTTCCATCTGGGCCGTTTCTGAGCCGGCCGCGATTTCCGTGCCGCTCCTTTTTCTCCTGGCGGTGCTGAGCGTTTCCGCGCTCATCGCGGTCCTCAAGCCGCCGAGTCGCGGGCGGCGCTGGTAAGAACTCCCCGGTAGGGCCTCTGGCCGACCTTCCCCCGGGGTCACGGTCCATTCCGCGAACCGTGGCGCCCTATCGGGGCAAAAACACAGCAGCCCTCTCCGACGGCATCCGGAGGGGGCTGCTGTGTTTCGTCATTCTCGGTGAAACCGGTTTCCCCCGATCACACCGAGCACCCGGTCACGCGGGTACGGCGGGGCGGTAGACGCACACCTGCGCTCCCGTGGTTGCGGTGACCAGGGAGACCAGGTCGAAGGCGCGCAGCGCGCCGTCGCCGGGGAAGATCGTCTTGCCGCCGCCGAGGATCACCGGCATGACGACGAGTCTGAGCTCGTCGACCAGGCCCTCACCGATGAGGGTGCGCGCCAGAGTGGGGCTGCCCATGACGAGCAGGTCGCCCCCGTCCTGCTCACGCAGCTTCCGGATGTGGGCCACGGCCTCCTCGCCGGGCAGGAGGCTGGTGTTCTCCCAGGTCAGCTCGTCGTCGCGGAGGGTGCGCGAGACCACGTACTTCTGGATGGAGTTCATCCGGTCGGCGAACGGGTCGCCGCCGCGCTCCGGCCAGGCCGCGGCCATCGTCTGCCAGGTGCGACGCCCGAACAGCAACGCCTGTGCCGCGGACAGCCCTTCGTCGAAGAAGCCGCCGACGACCTTGGGGTCGAAGAACGGGTGTGACCAGCCGCCGTGGGTGAAGCCGCCGTCGGTGTCCTCCTCGGGGCCGCCCGGTGCCTGCACGACGCCGTCCAGGCTCATGAACTCGCTGATCACGATGCGCATGGGTCTCGCTCCTTCGATGTGCTCTCGTCCCGCCACAGGCTATTGCCGACGATTTGGACTGTCAAGACAACTCAATTTGTCGGTAGAAAGTGGCCATCGCAACCTAGGTTGTATTCCTAACTAGGTTGCTCTACCGTTTAGGTAGCGAAGCACTTAGCGGAGGTTTCCCCATGTCGTTCACCCCTCTGGCCTTTGGGCTGTCGGCCGTACTGGTCGTCTATCTGGCCGTCGTCAGCCCTCTGACGGGCAAGCACACCTACGACCGGCTGGGCCGTACCCGTGACGAGGACCCCGGCGTCTACCGCAGGATGCTCACGATCTGGAGCGCCGAACTGTGGGCGGTGGCCGCCGTGGCGCTGGTGATCGTCGCGATCGAGCCGAACCTCGACCTGGCGGACATCGGCCTGGTGGTCAACAGGCCGCCGGACACCACCCTGGGGATGGTCGTCGGTGCCGTGTTCACCATGACGGTCGTCTCGATCGCCCGCAGGTGGGCGGCGGCCAGGGGGGTCAAGACGTCCAAGGCGGCTCAGGCCGCCCTCCAGCAGAAGGCCGTCAGCCACCTGCTGCCGCGCACGAGGACCGAGCGCTGGTACGCCGCGGGGCTCTCGGTGACCGCGGGCGTCACCGAGGAGATCGTCTTCCGGGGGCTGCTCATCGCCGTCGGCACGGAGGCCTTCGGCCTCAGCCGGGAGGTCGCGGCGGGGCTCGCGCTCGCGGTGTTCGTCGCGGGCCACCTCTACCAGGGCTGGCGCGGCATGGTCCCGGTCGCCGTGGCCGGCCTCAGCCTGACCTTCCTCTACTTCAGGACCGGCGACCTGCTCCTGCCGATCCTGGTCCACGCGATGATCGACCTGTTCGCCCTCACGTTCTCCAGGCGGCAGCGGACCGAGCTGGTCAGGGAAGCGGCATAGGTAGGATCGCGACCGTGACGAGCGACCGACGTGCGAGCTGGCTCAAGGGCGTTCTCGACCTGCTGGTCCTGGCCAGCCTGACGTCCGGGGAGAACTACGGCTACGAGATCGCCAAGGACCTGGCCGAGTCGGGCCTGGGCCAGATCAAGGGCGGCACCCTCTACCCGGTGCTCAACCGGCTTGAGGAGGCGGGGCTGGTCACCGCCGAGTTCCGGGTCACCGAGCGCGGGCCGGGACGCCGCTACTACCGGCTCACCGACCAGGGCAGGCGGACGCTCGCCGAGCAGAGCGGTCTCTGGCTGAGTTTCGACGAGTCCGTGCGCGCCGTACTCGGCAGGGGCGGTGCGGAGGAGGTGTCACGATGAACGGTTACTTCGAGCGGCTCACCGCCGCGATGACCGAGGCGGGCATGCCCGCGGACCGGGTCGAGGCGACCGTCGCCGACCTGCGGGCCTACCTCGCCGAGAGCGGTGGCGACCCCGAGGAGGAGTTCGGCCCGGCGGACGAGCTGGCCGCCGAACTGACCGGCGCCTCGGCCCCGCCCGTCGAGGGCGCCCAGACCTGGCGCTGGACCGCCGACCTGTTCCACGACGTCAAGATGCTCAACGAGTACGGCGCGCAGGGCTGGGAGGTCGAGAAGGTCGACGTCAAGGGCATGTTCGTCAGTGTTCGCGACCCCGAGCACCCCCAGCAGTGGGAGTACCGCAGGGAGACGCGCCGCCCCGGCCTCGTCGAGTCGCTCGCCCCCGACGGCTGGGAGCCGTGCGGGACGTGGGTGTGGTTCGAGTACTTCAAGCGTCCCAGGGCCGCCAGTCTGGGACCGGCCGCCGAGCTGAGCGCCCCGCCACGGGGGCCGGGGCGGGGCTTCTTCCTCAGCCCGAGGTTCTACGCCCTGGTCGGCGTCCTTCTGGCGGCCGAGGTCGTGTTCACGGTGTTGTTGCTGGTCGTCGGAAAGGATGAGATTGAGGAGTTCGACGGCCTCGACACCCTGTTCGGCCTGTTCACCGGCGCGACCCTGGGGGTGGTCGCCGTGGTGGCGGTGCTGTGGCTGTTCAGCAGGTCGCGCGGCGGGGGCCGCGACGAGCGCGGCGGCGACGGCGGGAGCCGGCGGGCGCCGTAGGAGGGGTCACGCGGCGGGGGCCGGGACCACCGAGCGGACCAGGCGGCAGTTCTCCGGCGGCAGCAGCCTCTCGTTGCTCAGCCAGCTCTCCGGATCGGCGACCTCCCGCTGGCCGACGTGCTCGGCGACCGTCAGGCCGTGCTTCGCGAGCGTGGCGGACAGTTCCTCGGGGGTGAAGAAGCTCAGCCAGGGCTCGCCGCGTTCCGCCGCCGCGGCCATGGCCATCTGGCCGAAGGCGGTCGCGGTCTCGTCGCACAGGGCGGGTGGCAGGGTGTACTCCATGACCAGTTCGCTGCCGGGAGCCAGCCGGGCGACCGCCGTGAGAGTGGTGCCGACGGCCTGAGCGGTGAGGTACATGCTGACGCCGAGCCAGCTGACCAGGGCGGGTGCCGCCGGGTCGAACCCCTGGGCGACGAGCCGCTCGACGAGGTCGTCGGCCTCGAAGTCGGTCTCCACGAAGACCGGCCCGTCCTGCGGGGCGAGGCCCGCCGCCGCGAGCAGGCCGCGCTTCCAGCGCTGGGTGGCGGGGTGGTCGACCTCGAAGACCGTCACCTCGCGGGCCAGCGGTGAACGGTTGGCGAAGGTGTCCAGCCCCGCGCCGAGGATCACGTACTGCCTCATCCCGAGCCCGGCCAGTTCCGCCAGCCGAAGCTCGGTGTACCGACTACGGGTGGTGACCTGCGCGCGGACACCGGACAGGATGAGGTGCTCTCCGTAGGCGCGGTGGTAGCCGATCAGCTCCTCGGCCCGGTCGCCCAGCAGAGCCTCGGCGAGGGTGTCCTCGAAAATGAAGGGTGCTCGGTCGACCACCAGATGGGCGGCGCGGGCCGCCGCCGCCATGAGCGCGGTCTGGCTGTGCTCGTCGTTCATCGGCTGTTTCCTTTCGCGGTTTCCAAGCCGTTGAACGACGATGCTAGGCGCGTGTCCGGGTGATTGTTTCCATCATATCAGTTGAAAATTAATTTAATGTAACGGCCGGATGATGATACGGGATCACTGTTTTTTATTCGCCGGTCGGTGCCCAGGGGGAGGGTGTCCGTCCGTGCACCGGGCGTGCCGTCCCCGCGGAGGTCTCCCGAGCACGAAAAACGGGGCCGCCCGGTTGGGCGGCCCCGCGGGGGGCTTGCCGTACGGCTGTGACCTCTAGGTGTTCTTCGAGGTCACAGCCATGTTGTCAAGGCTTAGAGGAAGTAGTAGACGTCGACTCTGCCGTCGGAACGGTTGGAGAAGACGGCTTCGCCTGCCTGCTGAGCAGGGGCCCTGTTGACGAACGCGACCGCCGCCGCAGGGTTCGCCTGGATGGTGTGCCGCCAGATCTTCGGGGCTGCTGCGAGGGCTTCCTTGCTGGCGACCTCGGAGTCACTCATTTTGTTCTGCCTTTCTGTCGATAGGCGGTCGTGGAGAGGTGGTGCAGCTCATGTATCGCACGACAGGAAAGGCGGTGTGTATGGCCCCAGGGTATGTATTGCATTTCTTTTCGGCCGGTTCGCTGATTGCCAGAAAGGGCAAATTGTTTTATGTGTGTCTTTGTGTGGAAATGGTGCTCCGGTCATTTGTTGTCATTGGCGGTATATGCGGCCTCGGTGGGGTGTGACATGGCATTGGTGCGGAGACAGAAGAATGGCTACCAAGAGTAATCGATTATTAACCCTGAGTCGTGAAATGGCTCGCGGACCGAAAGCCCCGGGGCAACGGCCCCGGGGCGGGGATCTCAGTCCTCGTGGACCGTGATCGTCGAGGTCGGGCAGACGGCGGCGGCCTCACGGACCGCCCTGTGCAGCTCCTCGGCGGGCGCGGGTTCGAGCAGCACGACGATGCCGTCCTCCTCGCGCTGGTCGAAGACCTCGGGCACGGTCAGCACGCACTGTCCGGCGCCGCAGCACCTCGTCTGGTCAACGCTCACTCTCAAACTCATGCCGGCTCCTCCTTCACCGTCACGGACGTCGACGCCATGGACGTCGCGTAACAAATGCCGCCACGGTCCTCACCACCGGACCGGCAGCTCGTTCAGCCCGCCGACGGCCAGTCCCTCGACCCGCCGCAGCTCCTCCTGGGGTACGGCCAGCTCCAGGGTGGGCAGCTTGCGCAGCAGTACCTCAAGGACCACCTGGAGTTCGGTACGGGCCAGGGCCTGACCGAGGCAGGAGTGGATCCCGGAGCCGAAGGCCAGGTGCGGGTTGGGGGAGCGGGTCATGTCCATCTCGGCCGCCGCGTCGAAGACGCCCTCGTCCCGGTTGGCCGAGGCCATGCTGCAGATCACGGTGGTGCCCCGGGGCAGGGTCGTGCCGCTGACCTCGATCTCCTCGCGCAGGTAACGCGGCAGGCCGATGCCCGCGTTGGCGTCGAGGCGCAGCGCCTCCTCGACCGCGGTGCGCACCAGCGAGGGGTCGGCCAGCAGCCGCTCCCACCGGCTCCGGTCGCTCAGTAGCATGGCGACCATCTTGCCGATCATGTTGGCGGTGGTCTCGTGCCCGGCGACCAGCAGTCCCATGCCGGTGACCACGATCTGGAGGTCGGACAGGCCGCCCTCCTCGGGAGGGCCGACCGCGATCAGCTCGCTGAGCAGGTCGTCGCCCGGCTCGGCGCGCTTGGCGGTGACGTGCTCCGACATGTACTGGAAGAACTCAAGCTGGGAGGCCTCGGTCTCCGCCTTGGTGTAGCGGGTGAGGTTGAGCAGCGCGTCCGACCAGTGGGAGAAGCGGTCCCGGTCCTCGGCGGGCACGCCGAGCATGTCGCAGATCACGTAGACCGGCAGCGGGAAGCCCAGGGCGGCCCGCAGGTCGCCGGGGGCGCCACCGGCGACCATGTCGTCGACGAGCCGCTCGGCGATCTCGGTCATCTTGGGCCGCAGCGCGATCATCCGTTTGGCGGTGAACCACTTGGCGACCAGGCGGCGCCAGTGCTGGTGGCCCTCACCCGTGTCGGGGACGATCTTCGTCATCTCCCCGCTGAACACCCCGTCGCCCTCCGCCGAGAGCCGGGCCGCGTCGGGCGCGTCGAGTCGTCGGGTGAAGCGGGGGTCGGCCAGCACCCGCTTGACGTCGTCGTACTTGGTGAGCAGTGTGGCCTGGTCGCCACTGGGCAGCCTCACATGGGCCACGGGACACTGCTCACGCAACCGCTCCCACTCGGCGGGCGGCTCAAGCGCCGTCTCACCGGGGAACGGGTAGTTCAGAAGCTGCTCGTCGGTAGTCACGCGGGCCTCTCCTCCGAACGGAACGGTCGATGGGGGCGCTCGCTTCGGGCGACGATGCCCGATCTTCCTCCCGTACGCCCCCTGTCATCGAACTTAACCTACATATGGAGGAAAACCTACATGTGTAGGTAGAAGGTAGATTTATCCCGTGACCACGAACAGAGACGGCAGAGCTCCCCTGGGTGATCGGCGGGTGCGCCGTACGCAGAAGGCGTTGCAGGGTGCGCTGATCGAGCTCGTCGAGGAGCGGGACCTGTCCCGCCTCAGCGTCGCCGACGTCGCGGGACGGGCGGGGGTGAGCCGTTCCACCTTCTACGACCACTACCGGGACGTCCACGAGCTGGCCGAGGCCGCCTGCACCGTGATGATCGACGAGCTGATCGGGGCCGTGCCCGGTCCCGGCGCGGTCTCGGAGGACCCGGCGCGGGACGCCCCCCAGAAGCTGCTGGCCTTCTTCACCACGCTGGCCGAGCACGCCGGGCTCTACCGCGCCCTGCTCGGGCCGAGCGGGAGCGCGCGGGTGATCGACCACATCCGCCGCCGTGCCACCGCGGCGGGATACGCCGGGGCACGTCAGGCCAGGGGCAAGGCCACAGCGGAAATCACAGCGAAAGCCGCAGGGGAGGCCGTACGGCAGGGCGACGGAGACCCGCACGACGTGCCCGCGGCCTTCGCCGCCGGGGCGCTGGTCGGGGTGGCCGCGGACTGGCTGCAGCGCGGCTGCCCGCGCACGCCCGCCGAGATGGCCGACCTGACCTGGCCGCTGTTCACCGCCCTCTACCGCCGGGACTGAGCCCGTCAGGGCTGGGTGAGCAGCCGTGACCGGGTGCGGGCGGGAGCCGTACCGGGCAGGGTGTCCAGGACGTCGGCGAGGGAGACCCCGGCGAGACTGCTCCGCCACGCCTCGTGCGCCTCGGCCATCTTCCTGGCCAGCACGCAGGTGTCCTGGCACTGCTCGGGGGGCAGCGCCCCGCGCCCCTGCATGCGGATCTCCCGGCACTCGTACGGCGAGGCCGCTCCGCCGACCGCCTCGACGATCTGCAGGAGCGTCACCTCGGAGGCGGGCCGCGCGAGCCTGAACCCACCTCTCGGGCCCGTCGTCGCGGCCAGCACCCCCGCCTTGACGAGCAGCTGCAACTGCTTGGCGAGATAGGGCGCGGGCAGGTCGTAGTACTGAGCGAGCTGAGCCGCCGACGCGATCTCCCCCGGGAGGAGCTGCGCCAGTGACGCGGCGCAGTGCAGGACCCATTCGGTGCTCACGGGCAACTTCATGCCATGAGTCTATCTAAGACATTGCGGATCTTTTTAGTCCGAGATACCGTGCAAGTGACACCATGGGAGGAAGGGTCATCATGCGGATCGCAGTCGCCGGTGCCACCGGCAACATCGGAGCCCTCACCGTCGCCGCCCTCGAAGGCCAGGGGCACGAGGTCGTGCGCGTCAGCCGTTCACTCGGCGTCGACCTGACGACAGGAGAGGGGCTCGACGCGGTCCTGACCGGGGTGGACGCCGTGGTCGACGTCACCAACGGGGGCGAAGGAGACCGGGCGGAGGCGATCGCCTACTTCGGCGCCACGACGCGCAACCTGCTGGCGGCCGAGGAACGGGCGGGCGTCCGGCACCACGTGCTGCTGTCGATCGTCGGCATCCACAAGATCGAGGGCAACGCCCACTACGCGGGCAAGCGGGAGCAGGAACGGCTCGTGTCCGAGGGGCCGGTGCCGTGGACGATCGTGCCCGCCACGCAGTTCCACGACTTCGCCGCCATGGTGGCGAGCTGGACGGAGCGGGACGGCGTCGCCACCGTCGCGCCGCTGCTGGTGCAGCCGATCGCGCCCGCCGACGTGGCCGCCGTCCTCGCCGAGGTCGTCACGGGTGAGCCCCAGGGCCGTCACCCCGACGTGGCCGGGCCGCACACGGAGGACCTGGTGGACATGGCCAGGCGCACCAACGAGGTGCTCGGCCGTAAGGTGCGGCTGGTGCCGACGTGGAAGGAGCTGTTCGGCGTCGAGATGGCCGGCGAGGTGCTGCTGCCCGGCGAGGGCGCCCGCATCGCGCCGACCACCTTCGAGGAGTGGCTTGAGCGTCTGCCGGAGGATCAGGGGAAGAGGTAGGCGATGTCGGCCCGGTCGTTGCCCGAGCCGAGGGCGTCCGCCTTGTACCACGCGCGGGAGCGGTTCAGGGTCGTCGCGTCGTCGTAGATCGCCCCGCCCGCGCGGTCGGACTGGTTGTTCTCCAGGGCGCTGGTGATGTCCTGCCAGCCGAAGTCGGCCAGCTGGTGGAGGCCGTACTCGTAGAAGGCGATCATGGCGCCGCCCTCGCGGTCCCACAGGGCGTGCTGGTACAGGCAGTAGTCGCCGTAGCCGCAGGCGATCCTGGCGTAGGCGGTGCGCGCGGTGGCCTTCACCGGGGTGGGGAAGGTCATGACGGCGCCCTTGTCGCTCCAGACGATCTGGTTGGCGCCCCTGCGCTGCCCGCCGTACCTGGCGATGTGCTTGTCGATCTTGCCGGTCAGGTCGGCGTCGTCGACCGAGGCGAAGTTCGTCTCCTCGGCCCGCGCGGCGGAGACGGAGGTGGTCGGGGAGGGGTCCGGTGTCGGGACGGCGGCACCGGCGGGCGCCTGGACCGTGACGGTGAGCGCGACCGCCGCGGCGGTGAGCGACAAGGCTCCTCTGGCCTTCATGTGTCCCCCTTTTGTCGGTGAGTTTTCCCCAGTGCGATTGTGCGCCGCGTCCAGGAGGAACCGACAGCTGGGAACGCGCCAAAAAGCACGGATTCCCTGCCACCGTCGCGCTCGTCGACGGCCTTCATTGTCAGGAGTGCTTTACCGGAGTCCTTGCAGGGTCGTCAGGGCGACGTTACAATCCGAATCTATTAGGAAAGTTTCCTAATGGAAAAACGGTGAAGAGGTGTTCACCTGTCTCTTCACGCTTAACGGGTCGCTTCGGCGTCCGCGCTGAACGTGACCCTGTCCCGTTACACATGCCGGCCAGGCAGTGCCGACGTGAAATCTCGGTACGGCCCGCCCGGTGAAAGACGCACTCCGCCCACGGCCGTCCCCACTTTGCGGGACAGCGGCGGGCATGCCAGAACACCCCCCATCCTCTGGAAGTGTGACGTGAGATTTCGTGTCGTCATCCTCGCGCTCTTAGCCGCCGGCATGACGGGTCTGGGCGCCCCCGCGCTGGCCGACGCCGGCGCGGTACAGGCGAGTGTCCAGGCCGTCGCCGCGGCCTGGGCTCCCTACACCTCCTACACGGCGGGCACCGTCGTCACCCACAACGGCGTCGACTACCAGTGCCTGCAGAGCCACACCTCGCTGCCCGGCTGGGAGCCCGACCGGGTTCCGGCCCTGTGGAAGGTCAGCACGGGTGGTCCCAGTGACCCGACGCCCCCCTCGACCCCGGGCAACCTGCGTGTCACCGGCACCTCGTCGAGCACCGTCTCGCTGGCCTGGGACGCCTCGACCGACAACGTCGGCGTGACCGGCTACGAGGTCTACCGGGGCACGACCCTGGTGACCACCGCCACCGGCACCACCTACACCGACTCGAACCTGAGCCCGTCGAGCACCTACACCTACACCGTGCGCGCCCGTGACGCCGCGGGCAACCGCTCGCCGGAGAGCTCCCCGGTCAGCGCGACCACGCAGGGCGACAACGGCGCCCCCGGTCAGCCCGGTACGGCCTCGGCGACTTCGACCGCGACCAGCATCACCCTGACCTGGGGCGCCTCCAGCGGCACCGTGACCGGCTACCGCGTCTACGAGGGCGCCACGCAGAAGGCGCAGGTCACCGCGACCACCGCGACCATCTCGGGCCTCGGCGCCTGCCAGGCGCACACCTACACGATCAAGGCCTACAACGCCAACGGCGAGTCGGCGGGCCGCGACGTGACCGCCAGCACCTCCGGCTGCCCCCAGTCGCCCAGGCTGCCCGGCGCCCCGTACCTGTACATGGGCTGGGGCAACCCCCCCAACCCGGGCACGGTGATGGACGCGACCGGCGTCAAGGCCTTCACGATGGCCTTCATCCTGGCCCAGAACGGCTGTAACCCGGCGTGGGACGGCCAGCGTCCGCTGACCGGCGGCTCCGACCAGAACGCGATCAACACGATCAAGTCCAAGGGCGGCAGCGTCGAGATCTCCTTCGGTGGCTGGAGCGGCAACAAGCTCGGCCCGAACTGCTCCACCCCCGAGGCCTTCGCCGGCGCCGTGCAGAAGGTCATCGACGCGCTCGGCCCGGCCGTGGTCGACTTCGACATCGAGAACACCGACGAGTTCGAGAACTACACCGTCCAGGACCGGATCCTCAACGGTCTGAAGATCGTCCGGCAGAAGAACCCGAACGTGAAGATCGTCGTCACCATCCCCACGTTCAAGACGGCCCTGAGCGCGGCGGGCGTCCGGCTGGTCAACCAGGCCAAGGCGCTGGGCGCTCCGATCGACAACTACACGATCATGCCGTTCAACTTCAGCGGCACCGAGATGTACCAGGACACGGTCAACGCCTCCGAGGGGCTGAAGAGCTCGCTGAAGAGCGCGTTCGGCTGGAGCGACTCCGAGGCCTACGCGCACATGGGCATCTCCGGCATGAACGGTAAGTCCGACAACAACGAGACGACCACCCCGGCCCAGTGGACCAAGATCCGTGACTGGGCCATCTCCAAGGGCCTGACCAGGTTCTCCTTCTGGGCGGTCAACCGTGACCGGGTCAACGGCGGCGGCGTTCCGCAGGCCGAGTGGGAGTTCACCAAGATCACCGCGGGCTTCTGACCTTCGGCAATGATCTGACCTGAAGTTCGGAAAGGGGACGGGGCGCCACCCGTCCCCTTTTCTTCTGCTTATTCACGATTTTTCGGGATGTGTCCGGGAGTTCTGCCGGTCGTTTCTCCGAGGCCCCCTTTCGGCCGTTCCCCCGAACGTCCCGAATGCCTCCTCGAACGTCCTGAACGCCCCTGGTTCGCTCCCTGGGACGGGCCTCCAGCGTCCTGAACGCCCTCTCATCCGACCCCCGGGACGTCCCCGTACGGCTCCCGGATGTCCTGAACGTCCCCCGCCCACCCCTGGGACACGTCCCCTGGCGCCCGAACACCCCTCGTCCGGCCCCGAGACGTTCCTCACGCGGCCCCCGGATGCCCCGGGACGGCCGGGGGACGTTCAGGGGGCGTCCTGGATGTTTCCCCGGGCGTTCTCCCGGAAGCGGAAGGCGGCGCGGTAGGCGCTGGGGCTGACCCCGGCCCGTTGGGCGAAGCGGGCGCGGAAGGACGCGGGCGAGCCGAAGCCGCAGCGCTCGGCGACCCGCTCGACCGGCAGGTTCGTGCTCTCCAGCAGTTCCCGCGCCCGGTCGACCCGGGCCCGCAGCAGCCACCGCAGCGGTGTCGTCCCCACCTGGTCCTGGAAGCGGCGGTTGAGGTTGCGGACGCTGGTGTTCGCCTGGCGGGCGATGTCGGCGAGCGTCAGCGGCAGGTGCATGTGCTCGCGCGCCCAGCGCAGCGTCGGCCCCAGATCGGCCCCGCCGGGTGCGGGCGACGGGTGGCGGACGAACTGGGCCTGCCCGCCCTCGCGCTCCGGGGCCATCACGACGCCCCTGGCGACGTTCGCGGCGACCGCGGGCCCGTGGTCGTTCAGCACCACGTGCACGCACAGGTCGAGCCCGGCCGCGACACCCGCCGAGGTGAGGATCTGCCCGGTGTCGACGTACAGGGCCTTCGCCTCGACCTCGACCAGCGGGTAGGCGCGGGCCAGCTCCCCGGTCATCCGCCAGTGCGTGGTGGCCCTGCGCCCGTCGAGCAGCCCGGCGGCGGCGAGCACGAACGCGCCGGTGCAGATGGACAGGACACGGGCACCACGCCGCGCCGCCGTACGGAGGACGTCGAGCACCTCTGGCGTCACCTCGGGCGCGCCCCGCGTCAGGCCGGGCACCACGACGGTGTCGGCGGAGGCGGCGTCCGCGAGCGGGTGCCCCGGGCTGAGCCGGAAACACGCGACGCCCACGGCGGTGGCCGTCACCTCGCCGGGGCCGCAGACCAGGACCCGGTAGAGCGGCGTCCCGCCGGGCGAGTACGCGCTGGCGAACACCTGGCAGGGCACACCCAGGTCGAACGCCACGACCCCGGGCAGCGCCAGCACGGCGACGGTGTGCACAGGGGCGGACACCGCCTCGGACGCACCACCGGACACGGCGTCGGGCACGGGAGCGGACACGCCGATGGGCACGGGGGTGGGCACGGCCAGAACCTAGCGCACCACGGCACTCACGCCACTGGTCCGTCCCGGCCGCCGACCGCAGACTCGTGGCTCATGGAACGCAGAACCCTTCTCCAGAGCGCCGCCGCCGTCACCACCGGCGCGCTCCTGCCGACCGCGGTGAGCACCGGTACGGCCACGGCGACGACCACGGCGACGACCACGACGCCGGGGTCGTCCCTGCGGCGGGTGCACATCGTCCTCTTCGACGGCGTCGAGGAGCTGGACTTCGCCGCCCCGCTGGAGACACTGGACATCGCGAGCAAGTTCGGCGCGCCCATCGAGACGACACTCGTCACCTGCGACGGGCCGAGAACGATCGTCGCGAGCTGCGGCACCAGGATCCAGGTCACCGCCCCCTGGCAGCCGGAGAACGCGGACGTGATCCTGGTGCCGGGCGGCTACGCGCGCGACCCCGACCGGCCGGGCGTGGCCAGGGAGATCAAGCGGGGGGTGATCCCCGCCGCCCTGCGGGCCGCCCGCCGTACGCGCCCTGTCATGGCGTCGGTCTGCGTCGGCGCCCTGCTGCTGGGGGCGGCGGGCCTGGTCAGGGGACGACCCTGCACGACCCACCACATGAGCAAGGACAAACTGGCCGAGCAGGGCGGCAAGGTCGTCGACGCCCGGGTGGTGGACGACGGCGACCTCGTCACCTCGGCAGGGGTCACCAGCGGCCTCGAACTGGCCCTGTGGCTCGTCCAGCGCGGTCACGGCATCGACGTCTCCCTCAACGTCGAACGGGTCCTGGAGTACGAACGCCGGGGCGCCGTCTACCGGACCGGCCGAGACTGACCCGGACAGACCTCAGCGCGCGGCCTCGGACACGCGCCCGGCCCGGTGGACGGCAGGTTCGGGACCACGAGCGGACCTCAGCGCGCGGCCTCCAACACCCACAGCCGGTGGTCCCAGCCGATGTTCCTGGAGAACCTGACGCGCAGCCCGGCCTGGGCGGCGAGCCCCTCGATCCGCTCGGCGGGACGCAGCCCGGAGCCGAAGGCGCACTTGAGCCGCAGGTGGTAGAGCATGTCCTCGGCGTCGTGGAAGTCGTCCGGCACGCACGGCTCGACCATGACCAGGTCGGCGCCGTCGGGCAGGCCGTTCGCGGTCTCGGTGAGCACCTGTACGGCGTCGCCGTCGGGCAGCCAGGTCAGCAGGTGCGCCAGCAGGTAGGTGCCGTCCCCGCCGGGCGGCACCGCGCTCGCGGAGGCGACCAGCTCGACCTTCGGCAGGACGTCGGTGTCGAGCACGCTCTCCCTGAGCACACCCAGCGCCGACGGCATGGCCGCGATCCGCACCTTCAGCGTGGGGAAGGCCTTGACCAGGGCGTTGACGACGCTGCCCGTCCCGCTGCCCGCCGCGGTCAGCGAGCTCACCTTCTCCCAGTCGTAGGCGCCGACGACGCCGGGCACGACCCACAGCGCGGTCTCCTCGACGATGGAACGGGCGGAGCCCCCCAGCGTCTCGTCGGTCCGTACGGCGACGCCCAGCGTCTGTCCCGCCGCGGTGCGGTAACCGCTCCGGCCGGTGCGGAGCGTGTGCACCAGCCCGGACAGCGAGAGGTCGAGGGCGGCATGAGCCCCGTCGAGGTGATACTCCTCCGCCGAGTGGTCGTCCTCGATCAGCTCGTCGCTGATGGGGGTGAGCCGGTAGCCGCCGTCCTCGTCGCGTGCGAACACCTCGATCGACACCAGGTAGGACATCAGCACGCCGAGGGTCTCCGGGTCCGTGGCGGAACGCCGGGCCAGCTCGGGCAGGTCACGCACCCCGGAGTGGACCAGGTCGACCAGGCCGAGCGTGATCGCGGCCCTGACGGCGAAGCCGGGCGCCAGGTCGGTCATCGTGTGCAGCCGCTCGTGGGCGTCGTCGTCCTCCTCCTCGTGCGCCTCGGCGGCGGGGGAGGGCGCGGTGTAGCGCCAGTAGCCGGTGAGGTGCATCCACTCGCGGGGCACCTCCCGTTCGGTGACGAGGTGCCGCCGTACCTCCTTGAGGGCACCCGCCTCTCCGGCCGCCCAGACGAACACGGTCCCGGGCAGCCACTCCAGCTCCCGTACGGCGCGCGCGAGCAGATCGGTCGTCCCGGCGGGGGCGCCGTCCCGCGACAGCCAGACGACGTCGGCGTCGGCCCTGGTCGGCAGCTCCTGCCGGTGGGAGGGGTCGCCGATCTCGATGAGGACCTTGGCCCTGGTGCCCTCGGGCATCTCCTCAAGCCAGCGGCCGATGGCGGGCAGCGCGGTCTCGTCGCCGATGACCAGGAGCCAGTCGGCGCCCTCCGGGTGGCTGTGGGACATCTTCGGCCCGGCGATCCAGGCGACCTGTCCGGGGGCCGCCTGGTCGGCCCACGACGAGGCCACGCCGCCTTCGTGCCGTACGAAGTCGAAGTCGATCTCACCGGCCTCGGGGTCGAAGCGGCGCGGGGTGTAGTCCTTGGCGAGCGGCCGTTCGTCGACCGGCCAGTCGAGGCTGCTGACGTTCTGCGCGGGCAGCACGGGCGGCTCGTCCCCGACGCCGAAGAAGAACTTCACGTGGTCGTCGAAGCCCTCGGAACGCAGTTCGGGCAGGTCGAGCCCGTCTCGGGTGAAGGCCCGCAACTGCTCGCCGCCGAAGGTGACCCGCCGCATTCCCGGCGTGACGTCCGAGACACGCAGAACGGTCAGCTCTCTCAGCACGATGGGAAAGGTGACGGCCGCACGGGGATTGCGGGTGGGCATCTGCGCTGCTCCTTGGTAGAGGGCGACGGGCTCAGGAAACTGACCATAGGACGAACAGGGCGAAACAAATCCAACCGGGCGGCCAAACCGTGTGTCCGTCCGTGCCATTCAGGCGCTCACGGCGGCCGTACCCCTGCTTCTTAAGCTGATAAATGGCTACTTAGGTTACCCTTACCTTATTTTGGTCGATCCAACGTGGAGGGCGGCCGCTCACACTCAGGGGTCACGTACCCCTGACCGTCAGGAGGTCGGACCGTGATCGGAGAGGTACCTGGGCCGGAGATCATGGCGGACGACGAGTTCGTCGCGGACTGGGGGCATCCGCCGCACGCGCACACCTACCACCAGTTCCTGTTCGTCCCGCTCGGGTGGATCACGGTGACCGCGCAGGGCAGGGAACACCGCCTGTCGGCGTCGGTCGCCCTGTGGATCCCGGCGGGGATCACGCACAGCGCCAGGTTCGGCGAGGACTCGATGATCGTCTCCGAGTCGTTCGACGCCGAGCGGTACCGCCTGCCGTACACCGAGGTCACCGGGGTGAACGTCACCGACGCGCAGCGCAGGCTCTTGCTGAGCAGGACCCGCAGGTCCGTGCTCTCCGACGACGCGTTCGCGTTCGCCTCGCTGTCGGCGGCGACGCGGGCGAGCCTCCCCCTGCCGCAGCCGAGCAGCCCGCTGGCCGCGACCGTCGCCAGGGAACTGGGCCGCAGGCCCGACGATCCGCGCACGGTCACCGAGTGGGCGCTGAGCCTGCACACGAGCTCGACGAGCCTGCGCCGGGCGTTCCGGGCCGAGACGGGCCTGGCCTTCTCCGAGTGGCGGACCAGGCTGCGGCTCAACCACTCCCTCGACCTGCTCCAGCGCGGCCACCTGGTCGGCGCGGTGGCCGCCATGGTCGGCTTCAGCAGCGTGAACGGCTACATCATGGCGTTCCGACGGCATTTCGGGCAGACGCCGGGGGCGTACGCGAGGAAATCGGCCTGAAGGGGGAGTCGCGATGGAACCGTCCCAATGGCGGTCCGGTCCCGGAAGTTGTCAATTCACCTGAGGTGACCGGCTGATCACTGATAGACACGTCATCGGTGGGCGCGGTGCTGGAGGAGGAACCGGGCCCACCCGAGGAAGGGACGGGACCATGGCCGCCGCCGCACGCCAACCCCACCCCGTCCGTCCCCGGCCGCTTCCGGGCACGCCGTACGGCCGGGCCTCAGCCGTGGTCGGCGGGAGAGTCACCGGCCGGCGGCTCAACGGGAGCCGGGGCCTCGATCAGCCCGATGGGCAGCGCGCCGTCGGTGTTCCACGGGGGCTGGGTGAGCTGCTCGGAGGCGCCGTCGAACTTCCTGGCGGCCTTGGGGTGGCCGTTCGAGGCGGCGCGGTTGAACCAGCTGGCCGCGGCCCAGTCTTCTCCCTTGCTCTGGTGGATCATCGCCAGCCGGTAGGCCGCGTCCGCCTGACCGTGGTTGCCGGCCAGGCGGTAGAAGAACATCGCGACACTGAGCTGCTCCGGCCCCGCCCGCTGGTAGTGGCGGCCGTACCGGTAGGCCAGCTCGGCGGCGGCCCGCGACTGCTGCGGGTCGTTGAACAGCGCGGGCGCGTCGGCGTGCCCGGCGTCACCGGCCTGGCGCAGCCACTGGCGCCCCTCCTCGGGCCAGCCCTTCAGCAGGGCGATGACGGCCAGGCGCATGCAGTCGTCGCCGTTGCCGACGTCGCTGTGGTGCAGTAGCCGGGCACCGGTCCTGCCGTAGACCTGCAGGAGGTGCTGGGTGGCCTCGGGCAGCGGGGGCTCGCTCGGGGCGGTGGGCCGCTGCCGCGTCCTGCGGGGGGCCTCCTGGGGCCCGGACTGCTCCTGAGGCCGTACGGCGGGCCGGGTGAACGGCGAGGACGCCGGGGGCGTCGGGGCCTGAGCCGTCTCGGCCGGCGCGGGTTCCTGGACGGTGGGGGTGCCGAGATGGGCGACGCGCCAACGCCGGTGCCAGGCGTCCGTGTCTCCCAGGGCGCTCACGTCGAGCCCGGTCAGCTCGGCGGCCGTCGTGCAGGCGCTCACGAAGGAGGACACCCACGGCCAGCCGGGGACACGCTTGCGTTTCCCGCTGAGGATGTCGTGGGTGGTGCTCTCGGTCAGCTCTCTCGCCAGGCCCGGGGTCTTCCCCGACGGCCGTGAGAGCCTGCGCAGCTCGGACAGCGTGGGGGAACCGGCCAGCTCACGCAGCTCGTTGAGCTGCGCGATGAAGGCGCGTAGCGTCGCGACGTGGTGTGAGTGAGCCATCGCCCCCAGCCGGAAAATGAGTGATCTGTGATCTACGGGTAGTAGTTGGAGTCATATTGGCATCAACCGAGGGTCAAGCAGGGGGAGATCTCATATCCCGCCTCGTCCGGGGCCGATCGGGGGTTGACCTGGTCAGGCGCACCCGGATGAGACAGAACAAGGTCGAAACGATCCGGATGACTCCGGATAGGTCCGGACGAAATCGGATGCCCTCGTAGCTCTGGAAAGCCCGAAGAACGACGAGCCCAACCCCATTCTTCCGTCACCCGCCCCGCCGTGACAGGTGATCCGCTCCAGACACCGGTCTCCGCGGAAGTCCTCTGGCGTCCCGCGAAAAAGGGCATGTCACAGTGTCGAAATGATCTCTGCGACCGTGGAGTCCTTCGTGCCATGCCACGCGACCGAGGTCGATCTCACCGCCTGGTGCGAGGTGTTCGGCGACGGGCAGCGGGAGGCCTCCGGAGACTCGCCCTCCGTGACCGCGCTGGCCGGACGGCTGCTCGCCGAGGAGGCGCCCGCCGTACCGCGCTGGGTCGCCCGGGGCGACGACGCCCGGCCGGTCGCCGGCGTGGCCGAACTCCGGCCACAGTCGCGCGATCCACGCGTCGGCTTCCTCCGCCTGTTCGTGGCCCCGTCGGCCCGGCGTGCCGGTGTGGGTTCCGCCCTGCTGACCCGGATCGCGGAGGACGCCCGCCGGGCCGGACTGGAGCGGATCCAGGCGACGGCGCCGGCCGGGGAACCGGGGAGGCGTTCGCCCGCACCTGGCGCGGAGCGCGGGAACTGTTGCGCCTTGAGCGTCGGGAACAGTCGCTCGACGAGACGGTGCTGCGCCGCTGCCGTGATCTCGCCGCCTGCCCGGACCCCGCTCGATACCGGCCGGTGTACTGGCACGGCCCGGTTCCCGAGCCGCTGGTCCTCACCTTCGGTCAGGCCATGGGCCACGTGCTGGACGCGCCGGGCGCCGCGCTGCAGATGGCGTCCCGGCAGGGGTGGGACCGGGAGGCGGTGCGCGCCTGGGAGGCGCAGCTGGCCGCCGGTGGCGAGCATGTGATGGTGCACGCGGCGCTGTGGCGCGACACCGGCCAGGTCGTCGCCGCGACGGTGATCACCGTGGCGGGGGACGACGCTCGGGACGCGGCACAGCACGACACGGTGGTGCTTCCCCAGCACCGGCGGCGTGGCCTGGCCCGCTGGATGAAGGCCCGGCACACCCTGCTGCTGCACGAACGCTTCCCGTGCGTGCGGACCGTCGGCACGACCGTCAACCAGCGGAACCTGCCGATGATCGCGGTGAACCGGACGGTGGGCTACCACACGGTGCACGAGCGACTCCTGGTGGAACTGCCCCTCGCGGACGGTGCGCGCCGATGAGAAGGCCGGTCAGGCGTCGCCCACGGTCGTCCCGGTTCGGTGCCGGGCACCGGCGCGCTCGGCTGAGGCGGGGGCAGGAAGACGTCTCACCGCCCGCCGCCATCCCGTCCCACGGGTCCTGCCGGGCCAGGAACGCCTGCCGTACGGTCATTGAGATGGCGTAGACCTCGCGAAGATGTGTTCCTTGTTGCTGGAGTGGTGGTGGAACGCGCCACGTGTCACGTCGGCCCTGGCACAGCTCTCGTCAACCGCGGTGGCGGAGAAACCGTCGCCGTCGAAGGGCGCCCCACTCGTTGCACTAGTGCAGAATGCGGCTCTTTCCGCTGTTGCAAAAGGGATGGTCGTACTCCTGCGTACGGTGTCCACATGAAGTACCTGGAAGGGCCCTTCGCGCCCGTCGCCGAGGAAGTCACCGCCTACGACCTGCCTGTCACCGGACGCGTCCCGGCCGAGCTCAACGGCCGCTACCTTCGCAACGGGCCCAACCCGCTGGGCGTCGAAGACCCCGTCGTGCACATCTGGGGCATGGGCCAGGGCATGGTGCACGGGGTGCGGCTGCGTGACGGCCGGGCCGAGTGGTACCGCAACCGTTTCGTGCGCGCACCGGGTTTCGCCCCCATGGTGCACGTGATCGAGCACGCCCGGCGCACCTTCGCCATGGCGGAGGGCGGCCTGCCGCCCGCCGAACTGGACGAGGAGCTGAACACCGTGGGCGTGTGCGAGCTGGGGGGGACCGCGGAAGGATTCACGGCGGGGGCGCACGCCAAGCACGACCCGCTCACCGGCGAGCTGCACTCGCTGTCGTACATGGTGGGCCGCGACTTCGTCCAGCACATCGTGACCGACGCCGGGGGGACCGTCGTCCAGACCACCGGCATCCCCATGACGCGGACACCGTTCATGCACGACTTCGCGCTCACCGAGAACCACGTGGTGGTGTGGGACACGCCGCTGGGCTTCGACGGGTTCGACTGCCGGTGGCTGCCGGAGCACCCGACGCGGGTGGGCGTCATGCCGCGGACGGGCGGCGACGTACGGTGGCTGGACATCGACCCGGTCCACGTCAGCCACACGCTCAACGCCTACGACGACGGCGACTCGATCGTGGTCGACCTGGTCACGGCCGAGGGGCCGTTCGATCCCGCCGACCCCGGGGCGATCCGGCCCACGCTGGACCGCTGGACGATCACGCCGGACGGGCTCCACCGGCGGCGCGTCGACGACCGGCCGCAGGACTTCCCGCGGGTGAACCAGGCGCGCGCCACCCGCCCGTACCGCTACGGCTACTCGGCCGCGACCGCCCTGTACGGGATCCCGTTCGCCCCCGAGGGCATGCCACCGGACGACGCCTTCACCAACGCCCTGGTCAAGCATGACCTGGAACGGGGGACGACCGAGGTGCACGGGTTCGGCAAGGACGAGGCGGTCGGGGAGGCGGTGTTCGCCGCCGCGGGGCAAGGCGAGGACGAGGGATACCTGCTCACGTACGTGCACGATCCCCTCCGGAACGCGAGCGACCTGGTGATCCTCTCGGCCCAGGACTTCACCGGTGAGCCCGTCGCGCGCGTCCACCTCCCTGTCAGGGTGCCGCTCGGCCTGCACGGCAACTGGATGCCTGACCGCTGAGGCGTGGCAGCATGGCCGATGTGAGCGCTCCGCAGCCGCCGTACCTCCGGATCGTCGCCGACCTTGAGCGGCGCATCGCCGACGGAGAGCTGCGGCCGGGTGACCCGGTCCCCACCACCCGGGCGATCATGCGCGAGTGGGGGGTCGCGATGGCGACGGCCAGCAAGGCGCTCGCCGCGCTCAAGCAGGCGGGTGCCATCGAGTCGACGTCGCGGGTCGGCGCCGTGGTCGCCGGCCGGAGACTGCCCTCGCGTTCGGCCGGAGGCCTCGAACGTGGCCACGTCGTCCGCGTGGCCATGGAGATCGCCGACGCCGACGGCTTGGCCGCGTTGTCCATGCGGGCGGTGGCGGCCGACCTCGGGGTCGCCACCATGGCCCTCTACCGGCATCTGGAGGGCAAGACCGAGCTCACCCAGCTGATCGCCGACGCCGCGTTCGCCGAGATCGAATATCCGGAGCCGCCGCCGGGATGGCGTTCCCACCTGCGGGTGGCCGCGCGGCTGCAATGGGCGGCCTACCAGCGTCATCCCTGGTTGCCGCGGCTGGTGTCCATCACCCGGCCGGTGACGCCGCCGGGGCAGCTGGCGTACGGACTGTGGACCCTGCGCGCCCTCGACGGCCTCGGCCTGGACCCGGACACCCGGCTGCACATCTACGCCACGGTGGTCAACTACGTGCGCGGGACGGCGATCAACATCGAGAGCGAGGCAGCCGCCGAGCTGGACACGGGGATGACCAGCAAACAGTGGGGCAGGGCCAAGCTGTCCGCCGACGGGCCGCTGGTCGCCCAGGTCGCGGAGCCGGGCACGGAGCTCGACCTGGAATCACTGTTCGCCTTCGGCCTCGAACGCCTGCTCGACGGCCTGACCACCGTCATCGCCCCCCGGGAGACCCGCCGGTGACCGGTCGACATAGCCGGATCTTGGTGGGTATGGGGAAAGTCATGATTTTTCCGAGGCGGGCAGTCCTCGTCGCCGTACTGACCCTCACGCTCATTCCCCTCACCACCCCACAGGCGGAAGCGGAACCACGTAAGCAGTCACAGGCCGTGAGCGCGGCCCTCGCCCGGCACATGCTGGCCCGGCTCAAGGTCGCCAGGCCCCTGAGCATCCGCGGCTACAGCCGCGAGCGGTTCCAACCCTGGGAACGCCGCGCGGGAAGATGCGACACGCGGGAAACGGTTCTGGCCCGCGACGGGCGGCACGTACGCCGCGACGCGGCCTGCCGTCCGGTCAAGGGACTCTGGTACAGCCCGTACGACGGCAAACGGCTCAGGAGTGAGAAGCAGGCGGACGTCGATCACGTGGTGCCGCTCGCCTACGCGTGGCGCTCGGGCGCCAAACGGTGGAGTCAGGCCAAGCGGCGCGCGTTCGCCAACGACCTCATCCGCCCCGAGCTGCTCACCGTCAGCCACTCCGCCAACATCGCCAAGGGCGGGCGGGGTCCGCAGGGCTGGCGCCCGCAACGCCGTGCCCACTGGTGCCGGTACGCGACCTCGTGGATCACCGTGAAACACCACTACCGGCTCTTCGTGACCCGCAAGGAGAAGGCGGCCCTGCTCAACATGCTCCGGACCTGCTGACGCCGGCCTTCCCGGCGGCCTCCAGTGGTCAGGCGTCGTTTCGGCGGAGGGGCGCGCCGGGGCCCAGGCGGGCGTCGGTCACGTGGCCGCGGCGGAAGGCCGGGCCGTTCTCACGACGCCTCTTTCGCTCCGCTCCCGGTCACCGAGCAGGAGTGGGCGCCCAGGGTGCCGTTCCAGGGGAAACCCCAGCCGCAGTGGTAGGTGCCCGCCGCCGCCCCGGATCTGACGGTGACCGTGAAGTCGACGTAGCCGGTGCCGTCGCAGCTCCACGCGTCCAGCGCGTAGCCGCCCTGCTCCTGCTGCCGCTGTCCGAACCAGCAGTCGAAGGAGCCGTCGGCGTGCGCGGGAGGAGTTACCAGCAACGGAACGGCCAGGACCACCACGGCGCCGAGGACGAGCCCGATCGGTTTCATGGTCCTCCCTCATACGCGTATCTGGCGTTTCCCTTCGGACGGTATACAGCCGCACCGAACGTGTCGACGGTAATAACTCAGCGGTTCTATGTGGATTTCTCCCATCGGCGTCACGGGGCCGAACAAACCCGTCGGCACAGAATTCCCGCAGGCCGGACCACAGGGCTAAACACCGAGCATGAAGAAGCTAGAAGGACTCGACCCAGAGATACCAGGGGCCGTAGTAGTGCTCGACATGGGGTTCGTATTCCTCCTCTTCCGGCAACGGGGGTTCCCCGTACGGGCTCCATATGAGGCCGTGGGCGTGGATGACGTCGCCGCCACCGGCCAGCGCGAAGCGCACGGTGTTTCCATGCCGTTCAGCCCAGGAGATGTCGAACGACCCCAGCGTTCCGGACCTCGTCTTCCAGTCGGCGTCCCCCGCCACCGCCGACCGGGCGACCCTTTCGAAGGCCTGCTCGGACAGGGCGAACCTGGATTTCGCCGGCTCCCCCGCCACGACCAGGGCGAGGACCAGGAGCCCGATGGCCGGCGGCGCCGCCCAGCGCGGCAGGTTCCGCCTGACGTCCGGCCGGGTCACCGGGTTGAGAAGCCTGGCGACGAGGCGGCCGAACCAGATCACTCCGAGCACGAGGGCCACCAGGAGAACGGGAAGCACCCAGAGGGAGACACCGCCGGGGTAGCTCGCCCCGTACAGGAGCAGAAGGGCGACGACCGCCAGCGAACCGATCAGGGGAAACCCCGGCGCGCCGATCGAACTCATCGAAGACCGTTCTTTCAGGGCCACAGTGACTCCAACCGGTGCGGATTCCGACCCTTCATGATCTACGAAGCCTGTTCGTGGGATCCAGTGCGCGAGGGTGCGGGAAACGTGGATTCTTCGCGGGTTCGGAGACCGTGGAAGGAGTCAGCCGGCTGTGGAACGACGGCCGCCTGATATGGAGGAGGAGCTTTCCGGATCCGTCCGGAGACGTTTGGAGTGGTGGCGGCCGGGCTTCGGGGGGCGGAGGGTTGGGGGAACCCTCCCGCCTACCCCTCATGGAGGCGAGTCCATGTCGCGCGTAGACATCTCCCATACCTTCGTGCGCACCCCCGGCCGGGACCCCGAGGACGACCGGCTGCTGGCGCTGCTGGTGACGACGTGGGTCCTGGTGACCGGACGGGTTCCTCCCGACCGTCCCTTCGACGAGTTGAGCGCCGACGAGCTGTTCGACTTCTGGGCCGACGACCAGACGGCGGAGGTGTGACCACAGGCCGATGAGCCGCCGGAGTCCGGCCCGTGGACACCGCGGTTCCGTGTCCGCCGAATCCTCTGGGATGCTGGGCGGAGAACCGCGCCCCTGCTGCGCCAGGACCGGTGCCAGGTTTTCCTGGCGGAGAGGACCAGCATGCCCATCGCCTTCCACTACGCCGACGACACCGAACGCGGGCACGCCGAGAAGCTCGCCGCGACACGCCACAGACTCCTCAACGAGGGGACGTCCCACCCGGCGTGGGAGGAGCTGACCGACGGCGAACGCGAACGGGCCGCGACGGAGGCGGCCTGGTATCTCCGGGCGGGGCGCCGGGCCGGGCTGTACGACCGCAACGTGGCCCCGCCGGTCACCTCCATGGCCCGTGGCGCCGACGGCAGACCGATCTCCCGGGACGACCACGAGGCCCAGCTGCGCGCCTGGATCGAGAAGAACGGCACCGGGGAACGGCTCGCGCTGCTGGACAGGGCGGAGCTTTCGGTCGTGACGGCGCTGCTGAACGAGTTGTGCGGCGCCCTGCCCAAGGAACGGCTCGGCCAGTTCGCCCGCGAGATGGCGGTGAAACTGAACGACCGGGGAGGCGTGTGACCTGCCCGTGGTGACGGCCCCGTGCTCCGGGTACGGCCCGGACGCGGGAAAGCCGGGCTCAGTGCCGGGCGGGGCCCAGGAGTTCGGCGAACAGCCGCTCCCACATCGGCGTCACGACCTCCGGGGAGTAGTCCCGGGAGGTCCGTACGGCCGCGGCCCCCATCCGCAGCCGTAGTTCGCGGTCGCCGATCAGCCGCAGCAGTCCCCCGGCCAGGGCGTCCACGTCCCCCGGAGGTACGAGCAGCCCGTCGACCTCGTCGGTGAGGACGTCACGCGGACCGGTCGGGCAGTCGAAGGCGACGACCGGCAGGGCGTGGGCCATGGCCTCGATCATCACCATCGGCAGTCCCTCGAAGCGGGAGCTGAGCGCGTAGACCGACGCCTGGGCCAGCTCCCGGTCGAGGCGGTCACTGCGTCCCATCAGGGTGACGTTGTCGCCGACCCGGTGCTCCCTGACGAGCGCGCGCAACGCGGCCTTCCCCTGGCCGGTGCCGTACAGGCGCAGCCGCCAGTCGGGGCGGTGCCGTACGACCTGGGCGAAGGCCGGGACGAGCAGGTCGAAGCCCTTCTGCGGGACGAGCCGCCCGGCGGCCACCACCAGGCGGTCGTCCTGCCGGGACGGCGCCCGGTCGAGGGGGTGGATCGCGTTGGGGATCCGCACGACCGGGGTGTCCGGCAGCAGCGCCTGGTAGTCCGCGCGGTCGGTCCCGGTGAGCGTCGCGACCGCGTCCAGCCTGCCGTAGTGGCGGGCGATCTGCCGCCGGACGGTCTCCGGGTGGGTGGCCAGGTTGATGTGCTCCTGCGCGACCCGGACCACACTCCTGGGGGTACGGCGGGCGGAGATGAGGTTCAGCGCGGGACGGGTGGTCACCAGGACGCCGTCCCGCAGGGAGGAGACGTAGTCGGCGACGGCCCTCTCGACCCGTTCGGTGAAGTAGGCCGCCGCGAACTCGCCGGGCGGCACGACCTTCCCGCGAACCCTCCGCCAGGCCCTGCGGCCCAGTGAGTCCTGGGGTATCCCGGCGCGCTGGTCGGCCAGGACGGTGACCGGCACCCGGGGGTCGATGGGGAAGCGGGGGGCGTCGCGGCGCCGTACGACGCTGACGATCTCCACCTCGTGCCCGGCCCGCGCCATCGCGTTGGCCTGGTTGACGACGGTGCGGATCGTGCCGCCCATCCCGTAGGCGTGCAGGAGCAGGTAGCGGACTCTCACGGAGCCGCCAGGTAGTCCCAGGTGACGGCCATCGGGCGCAGCGCCTCGGGGACCTCGTCGGGGGCCGGGAGGGCACGCCCCGGCTGCACGCTTCCGGAGCGGATCTTGTCCTTCCAGTCGCCGAGGCCCTTCTGGAGCACCTCCTGCTCCCCGTATTCGAGCATCCCGGTCTCCCAGGGGACGCCGAGGAAGTCGCACAGACGCCGGGTCTCCCGCCTCGGGTTCTCGGTCAGGTCCTCGTAGCGCACGGTCAGGCCGTCGAGCGCCCGCCGCGCCCGCTGCACGGCCTTCATGTAGCGCAGGGCGTCGAGCGCGGCCTCCTGCGGCGTACGGCGCTCGGGGCTGGCCTCGTGCCAGGATTTCGCGATGGAGGCCGGGTGCCGCAGCAGGAAGACGAAGCGGGCGTCGGGCCAGCAGGTGGCGATGCGTTCGAAGGCGAAGGCGTTGGCGGGCGTCTTGTCGACGATGAAGGACTTGCCGCTGCGGACCAGCTCCCGGTGCAGGACCCGGTCCCACAGCAGGTGTTCCAGGTCGGCGCCGTTGTGGCCGAGGGCCTCCATCGCCCGCTTCGACAGTGAGGTGCCGAAGTCCACGCTCAGTCTGCGAACGTGCAGCTCGTGCGGGGCGTGCAGCATGGAGTGGGCGTTGAGCAGCGCCCGCAGCAGCGTGGAGCCCGACCTGACGGGGGACAGGACGAAGATCGGCGCGGTCAGCAGCCGGTCGGTCACCGGGTCGGCGGGAGGCCGTATCGGCTCCCGCTCCTCCTCAGGGGCGTCCCTCACCCGGTTGAGCTGGAATCCGGTGACCCTGACCAGGGCCTTGCTGACCGTGCGCTGCCAGTTCATGGCGAGGCACGTTACCCAGCCTTCCTGGCATTTCTCTGTGTACGGCCCGGCACCTCGGCGTCAGCGGCGCCCGGGCGGGACGATCCGTACCCGCTCCTCGGGGCGTTCGTCGATGCCGTCGAGCTGCTTGACGACCGTCTCGCGCAGGTCGTCGTAGTCCTGGAAGGAGTGGTCGTTGAACAGGGTGTAGCCGGTCCACATCAGGTTGGCGCAGACCCGGGCGGGGACCTGGCCGGTGGCCGCGCCCATGCCGACCAGCGCGACCGAGGTGATGGCGCCGGGCTCGTTCCTGTTGTGCATGTGGACGGCCTGGAAGGCGGCGGCGCACGCCAGTGCGACGTTCAGCGTCTCGCTCACGTCCTGCGCCGAACGGGTCATCGTCGGCGTCGAGATGAGGAACTTCGGGGTGACCGCCCCGGAGCGCACGCACACGGCGCTGCCGACCGGGAGCGTCCCGCCGAACTCGTCCTTGATGGCCCGCTGGACCCGGAGCTGGATGCCCGCCCCGAGGTGCCGCTTGATGACCGCGTCTACTCCGCCGTCCATCCGGCCCTTGGAGTTGGTCGGGGTGACCCAGGCGTCGACGTTCTGGTCGAGGATCGACCCCCTGGTGATGTCGATCTCGGGGGTGTCGGCGAACGCCGCCAGCCACGACTGCACCACCTCGGTGTTGACGTCCGTCAGCACGACCCTGAGTGGTGACTTCACGTGTTCGACAGCCATGGATGTGCTCCAGTCGCAGGAGGTTCTTCCGACATATCCGAAAATATCCTGCCGGACTGACAATTTGGATCATGCTTGGTGAGGCCGTCCCGGAGATCGCGCCCAGGGCTTCCAGACGGCACAATTCCCCCGATCCGCCCCATCCGTTGTCCGTACGGCACGCTGACCAGGAGCTCACGATGAGTGACGGCAAGACCCCGCCCGACCCGAACGACCCGCTGGCCCTGGCCGAGCTCTTCGCCGGGGGCGAGGCCTGGCTGCCGCTCCTGAAGCCGGTCATCGAGCAGCAACCCGGGCGTGACCGGTTCATCGGCCCCAACCGTGACCCGCAGATCGTGCCCGTGCGGGAACTGACCTTCCAGGCCCTCAAGCCCAACTCGCCGCACAGGTGGAAGGTCGTCGTCTTCGGCCAGAACCCCTACCCCAGGGCCGAGAGCGCCACCGGCATCGCCATGTTCGACAACACCTTCCACGACTGGAACGACAGCCAGTTCGGCAAGGTCGTGAGCATCCGCTGCATCATCAAGGCGGCGGCCATGTGGAAGTACGGCATCCCCAAGAAGACACCGATCGCCGACATCCGCGCGCTGCTCAAGGAGCACGAGACCGTGCAGCCGCCGGAGTGGTTCCAGGCGATGCTCACCCAGGGCGTGCTGCTGCTCAACGCCGCCCTGACCGTCAGCGGCGACGGGGCGATGGGCACCGCCAAACACACCGGGTTCTGGAAGCCCGTCGTCGAGACGATCGTCGAGGAGATCCTCAAGGCCAAGCGGGACGCCGAGGACGAGGAGGACCGCGGCATCGTCTTCGCCTGGTGGGGAGCGCACGCCCGCAACCTGAAGGCGATCGTCCAGCGCCTGGAGAGGAAGTATCCCGAGGTCACGGTCTGGCACATCGACCACCCCAACCCGGCGGCCCAGGGCGACATCTTCTGCGACGGCGACCACTTCGGCGCGGTGAACAACGCCCTCAGGGCACTCGGCACCGACGAGATCGACTGGCTGCCCAGCAAGGGGTGGAACACGGCCGCCGGAGGTGAGACCGCCGGCCGCATGGGGGAGTTCATCGCCTCGACGATGGAACTCCACCAGCTCTATCTGGAGCGGCTCGCCAGCGTCAAGGACGAGGGCCTGCTCCTGCCCGCGATCACCGGCGTCTTCGACACCCCGCTCATGGACTTCCTCAAGGCCGTCGAGCCCGTCGAACGACTGCTGTCCGGCCTCGGCGGGCACGTACGGCGGGCGCACGAGTTCGGCGCGCGGAAGGCGGGCGTCCTGTCCGCGGAGGAGGCCGCCGCGCTGTACCTCTACACCTGCGAGTCGGACTTCTACCGGCGGATCAACGCCACCCTGCGCGACCCCGACCGCACCCGGATCGTCCCCTACCTGCCGTACCTGCGCCTGCTGTTCGCGGCCGTCTCCAACCTGCCGGCCCACCGGCAACCGCTGTGGCGCGGCGTCTCGCTCGACCTGCGGGCCCAGTATCCGCTCGGCCGTACGGTGACATGGTGGGGCGTCTCCTCCTGCACCTCCGAGCTGGACGTCGCCAGGGGCTTCCTGGGCAGCCGGGGCAAGCGGACGCTCTTCGAGGTGCGTCCCACCCGGGCCGTGGGCATCCGGGCGTTCTCCGCGTTCACCGGCGAGGAGGAGTTCATCCTCACCCCCGGCACCCAGCTCAAGGTGACCGACGTGAGGACCGAACGCGGTGGGCTGTGCACCGTGCAACTGACCGAGCTGGACGAGCAGAGCATGGTGGCCTGAGTAGTGTGACGGACATGAGCGAACCACTTGATCCGGACATGTTCGCCGGCTGCCGGAACATCGTCCCGCCGATGAGGATGCACAACAAGTGGGCGCTCAAGATCATGGTCTGTCTGGAGCCGGGGCGGCGGCGCTTCTCCGAACTCCAGGTCCCGCTGCGGGGCATCACCCCGAAGGTCCTCACGGAGTCGCTGCGGGCGATGGAGCGTGACGGCTTCGTCACCCGCACCGCCTACCCCGGCGTCCCGCCCCGGGTCGAGTACGAACTGACCGACCTGGGACGGTCCCTGCTCGGGCCGATGGACGCCTGGTGCCGGTGGTCCGAGGAGCACCTGACGGAGCTTGAGGCGGCCCGCGAGGCCTACGACGCCGCCGTCTGACCCTCCCGTCCTTCGGGCCTCCCGTCCTTCGGGCCTTCCGGGTGCTTCGGGCTCTCGGGGTTCCGGGTGCTTCGGGCTTTCGGGTCAGGCGACCGCGACCACCGCGCGGGTGTGCCGCCTCTCGGTCGCCTCGTCGACGAGCGCGACCGCGAGGTCGGCGTAGGAGAACGCCGGGGCGCCCTCCTCGGCGGGCAGTACGGCGCCGCCTCCGGCGCGGTAGACCCCGGTGCGCTCGGCCTGGGCGTCGAGGAAGACCGGGGGAGGGGTCACCACGACCCAGTCCAGCCCGCTCCCGGCGAGGATCGCGATCTCCGACGAGTGCCCGACGGAGAAACGCCGGTACTCCTCGGGGAAGTCCGGCGTGTCGTGCATCGCCACCCCGGGCGCCACCTCAAGGGCGGTGCCGACCCCGACCGTGACCAGCCGCTCCACACCCGCCCGGGAAAGACCCGCGACCAGCGCGTCGGCGGCCGAGGTGTAGAACTCGTCCGCGGGCACGTCCGCCCGGTAGACCGTGGAGATCACGGCGTCGTGCCCGGCCGCCACGGCCGCCACGCTCTCCGCCCGGGTCACGTCCCCCGCGACGAGCGTGACACCGTGACCCCGTACCCCCTCGTGCCTGCCGGGGTCCCGCACCACCGCCGTCACCGCGTGCCCCCGGGAAACCGCCTCGGCGACGACCCTCCTGCCCGCGTTGCCTCCGGCCCCGAACACCACGATCCTGCTCATCGCACATCCCTTTCGCCTGGTCTCGCTGGACGTGTCCAGACGCTAACCCCGCCTCCCTCGGTTACCGCAACGATAGGAAGGCCGCCGTCCGGCCCCCATCTCCCGGACGGCTCACCGGCCCCCGGCGGCGTCGAGAGCACCCGCCATGGCCGTGGTCCTCGCGTCGCCCTCGCGGCGCGGGTCGTTTCTGCGGCGCAGGTGGTAGGAGACGGTGGCGACGCCCAGCGCGGCACCCCAGATCGGCCAGAAGCACTCCGGCAGCCACGCGGCCCACAGCTCCATGGTGAAGACACCCGTGCCCGCGAGCCGGAGGTAGGTCAGTCCCGCCACGGTGATGATGATCGACACGGTTGAGGCCGGGATGACCGCCAGCATGGGCGGCACCCGCCTGCCGCGCAGGAAGGGAATCCACCGAGGGAAGATCTCCCCCCACCGCTGGACGAGGCCGAGGGTGAGCACGCCACCGAGCGCGCCGAAGGTCGCCAGGTAGGCGCCGACCAGCCACAGGGCCTTCGGGCTGCCGCGCAGGAACTTCGAGGTCACCCCGAGCGGGATGTCCAGCGCCCACGCCCACCGGGTGACGCAGTAGAACAGGGGCACCGCGACGGCCACGTACACGGCCGTGCGTCCCCGGCGCGGCGTGAACCAGCTCTTCATGACCTGGCGGCGGTCGTAGGCCAGCGCCGCGGCGGCCAGCAGCAGCCCGCACAGTAGGGGAAGGAGCTGGTTCACGACGGGCCACGGCCAGACGTCGGCGATGGTCCTGCCGTCCAGATCCCCGCCGAAGAGCGGCAGGGCCAGCATCAACGGTGTGTACGCCACACCCATCATCAGCCGTGAGTCGGGCACCACCAGGATCAGGATCACGGCGATCGGCCAGGCCAGGAACAACGGCACCCGGCTGTCGCCCCCACGGGCGAGCGCCAGCGCCGTCCCTGCGGCGACCAGGAAGAACGCGGCGATCCACCAGCCGAACTGGGGTGTCGTGCCGCCCAGGGCGGACATCGGCCTGTTCTGACTCGGATCGCCGGTACCCCAGGGATAACCGGGTAGTCCAAGCACCCACGCCGCCGCGAGCACGCCGTAGGCCAGCGCGCACAGCGCGGCCGTGTAACCCCGCCAGGCGGGAGCAACGGATCTCATGTGGCCAAGCCTCGCCGTGCGGCACCCCGCGGGCCCAGATGCCGTTCGGCACCTTCAACCGGGAGGAAGGGTGCCGAACGGCACCTGGAATCGGGCGAAACGGGACACGTATCGTGGTCGCGGTGAGCTTGATGTTGATCGCCGTCTCGCTGTCGCCACTGGCCTCGCTGGCGGCCGTCGCGGTCGCGGCGGCGACGACGGTGCTGTCGCGGCCTTCGCCGGGACGCCTGCCCGCCCTGACGCTGGTGGCGGCGGCCGTCTCGCTGGCCGTCACGTCGGCCCACGTCATCGCGGGCGTACGGCCCGAGCCGGTCGCCGCGCTGCTGGAACTGGCCGAGAACCTGGCGCTCATGGCGCTGGTCGGCCTGGTCGTCCGGTACGCGCCGGTGCGAAGGGCGGTGCCCGCCGCGTTGACGGCCGGTGTGGCCACGGCCGTCTGGTCGCTGCGTTTCCTGACCCCCGTCTCGCTGCTTGAGGCGGTCGGCGCGTGCGCGTTCTGGGGGGTGGGGTCGCTCCTGGCCGCCGGGGCCGGCGGCTACCTGCGCTTCCTCGACGTACGGCAGGCCCGCGCCGTGGTCGACGCCCGCACCGTGCTGCGGCTTCGGCTGGCCAGAGACCTGCACGACTTCGTCGCCCACGACATCAGCGAGATGGTGGCGCACGCCCAGGCGGGCGGGGTCACGGGCGATCCGCTACGGGCGCTCGAACGTGTCGAGGCGGCGGGCCAGCGGGCCATGTCGATGCTGGACCGCACCCTCGACATGCTGCACAACGACCGGCCCGTCACCTTCACCGGGGGGCTCGGCGACATCCGCGAGGCGGCCGACCGCTTCTCGGCCGCGGGCCCGGCGACGGTCCACCTGCGCCTGGACCAGCGGGCGGAGGTTCCGGTGGAGGTCGCGGCCCTGGCCTACCGGATCGTGGTCGAAGGGCTGACCAACGTCCGGCGGCACGCCCCCCAGGCCGGACGGGTCGACCTGGACGTCGTCGCCGGGCCGTCCGGCACGCTGGAGGTCATGATGACCAACGACGGCGTGACACGGACGCGGAGCGGCAGGCGCAGCGGGCTGGGCCTGCCCGGTCTGGCCGGACTCGTCCGGGAACAGGGCGGCGAACTGCGCACCCGATCCGTACCGGGCGGGTGGTCGCTGACCGCGTCCCTGCCCTTCCCAGGGCCAGGCCTGCCCTCCACGACGCCGCTCCCTTCGGGGAACGGAGGGGCCGCTGGCACAATCACCTGAGTGTCCATCCGCATCCTCGTCGCCGACGACCAGGAAGGCATCAGAAGCGCCTTCCGAATGATCCTCGACGCCCAGCCCGACATGACCGTCGTGGCCGAGGCCGCCGACGGCCGTACCGCGATCGACACCGCCAGGGCGATCGAACCCGACGTCGTGCTCGCCGACATCCGGATGCCCGGCGCCGACGGCATCGAGGTGGTCCGGGCCCTCGCCGACACCACCGTCCACGTGGTGGTCGTCACGACCTTCGGTCACGACGAGTACGTCCACGCGGCGCTGCGGCACGGCGCCGCCGGGTTCGTCCTCAAACGCTCCGGCCCGACGCTACTCGTCGAGGCCGTCAGGGCCGCGATGAACGGCGACATGCTCATCAGCCCGCAGCTCACCGTCCAGCTGCTGCGCGACCACGGTCTGCCCCGTGACGCACCGGACCGCGGCAGGCCCGCCGTCGCCCTCACCGAACGGGAGGACGACATCGTCAAACTCCTCGCGGACGGCAGGACCAACGCCGAGATCGCCGCCGAGCTCTTCCTCTCCCCGGGCACGGTGAAGAACCACATCGCCACCATCCAACGCAAAACCGGCGCCAGAAACCGCGTCGCCATCGCAGCCTGGGCTTGGGCGACAGGCAGAGCGGAACCGGCGTGAACGCCCCTCCGGGTCTCCGTCCCGATCCGCCGTCGCATGCCGACCACAATTGATCTTGCTGTGACGCGCGTGGGACCCTGCTCCGATGAAGGCTTCCGAGTTCGGCGCCGTGAAGCAGCGTGTGATGCGCGAGTCGTTTCCCAGCGCCGGGCACGACCTCGACGGCATGATGGTCGATTTCGACATCTACCTCAGGCAGTCACCTTTGATGAAGAAGGTGAGGGTCCGCGGAACCGACGACCCGGGCGGCCTGGTCGTGGCCACGTGCCGGAGTGCGTCTGGGCGTTCGGCAGAGGAGATCGCGGCGGAGCTGGAACGGATCTGGCATGAGGATCTCAAATACTGCCACTTCGACGCCCACACGCTCACGTTGGGGGACGGGGAGGTTCGTCTCAACGGCGTGACGCAGATCAGCCCGGACGGGTTCTACGTCACGGCCGCCATCGTCGTCACGATGAGTCGGCGGCCCGCTCGGATCGGCGGCTGAGGTCCCGCCGAGCCGGCCGCCATGGACGGACGTGTCGCCGGTCGGTACGGCCGGGGCGTCCTCTCCACTGACCTGACGCGTTCCCGGCCACCCGGCCGGGATGATTCCCTTGGTTGGGTAACCCGTCGTCCGGACGTGACCCCGTACCGCCGCGGCCGCCCTGTGCCCCGGGACACCGCTCACGGCGTGCCCCGCTCAGGCGGGCCAGATGCGGGTGAAGATCACACCGGTCCGAGTACGGCCCGCCTCACGCAGATCGAGGATGAGCCGTCCCCCGCGCCAGGTTCCCCGCGCCTCGACGGCTCCGTCCAGGAAGTGGCTTCGCGTGGTGAAGGAGACGACCCCGTCGCGCAGGTCGTAGCGGGCGACATGGACGCCCCCGAGCGGGGCGTCCCGGTTGAGCCACGTCGCGATCGCCCGCCCCTCCTCGGGGCCGGGAGCGGGCTTCACCAGCACGTCGAGCACGACGCCGTCCGGGAAGAACCGGAACACCTGCTCCCCGGCGGCGTGGATCTCCGCAGGCCGCCGCGGCGCGCGGGCCTTTCTCACCTCTCCGGTCCGACGGTCGGCGGTTGGGTGACCCTGGCGGCGCGCGGCCGGTGCGGATCGGCCGGAGCCACCGGCAGCCGGTCCCCCTGAGTCGCCAAATGCCGCCCCTTTCCGTCACACGCCATTATTTCCTGACACGACAGGAGCATGCCGGGGACACAACCTCAGGGTGCCGTGAGGGGTTCCGAACGGTAGGCCCGATGGAGTGTCTCGACGAAGTCAGGTGCCTCCGGCAGGGGGGCGGGGCCGATCCGGTGTACCGCGATCCCCGGTGACCAGGAGTTCATGACCACGGCCCCCGCCAACGCGGGCAGGTCGTCGAGCGTGATCTCCTGGACGCGCTGGGGCACACCGAGGCGTTCAAGGCGGCGCCGTACGATCCCCATCGTGATCCCGCCCAGCTTCTCGGCGTCGGGCCACACCACGGTGGCACCGTCCCAGAAGGCCAGGTTCCAGATCGACGCCTCGCTGAGCCGTCCCCGGCGGTCGACGAAGGCGGCGTCGTCGAAGCCCCGCTCAACGGCCTGACGGAGGAAGTACGTCTTGGCGACCTCGCCGACGTGCTTCACGGCCGGGAGCACCCGTTCGTACTCGACCGCCGTCAGGGCGAGCGGTCCGCGCGGGGCGGTCGCGGGAGGACCGGTGCGCACCAGCAGCGAGGGCTCCGCCTCCGCCCGCGTGAACTCGCCTACGGGGGAGTAGACCGTGGCCGTCAGCGACAGGTCGGCCGGACCGGCCCGGAGTGCCGTCCGCAGACCCGCCAGCACCCGGTCGTCGGGCAGGGCCCGGCCGTACAGTTCCATCGAGGCGACCCTCAGCCGCTCCAGGTGGAGGTCGAGGCCCCGGACCCGTCCTTCGCGCACCTGCATGGCGGTGAAGTGGGCGTAGCCCGCGAAGGCGAGTGGCGCCAGCTCCTCGGCGCTCGCCTCGTGGCCGTCACGGTGAACAACGAAAGAGGACATGTGTCGCTCCAGACGTGTGTGGAATGTCCGTTCCTGGGGCGACGTTAGGGCTTCACACCAGTGGAAGGGTCAACCCGCCGGGAGGGGCACATGCTGATCGGGGAGCTGTCCCGCAGAACCGGGGCCAGCCCGCGCTCGCTGCGCTACTACGAGGAGCAGGGGCTGCTCGACACCGGCCGGGGGACGAACGGCTACCGCCACTACGACGAGGACTCCGTGGTCACGGTGCGCCAGATCCGCGCTCTGCTGAAGGCCGGTCTGTCCACCGAGGTGATCCGTTCCGTGCTGCCGTGCGCGCGGGGTGAACGCCCGGACTTCGACTGGTGCGCGGAGCTGTGGGACATCCTGAACGGCGAACTGGCCGCCATGGACGAACGCATCGACGGCCTCCAACGCAACCGGGGCACCCTGGCCTCCTACCTGACACCCCCCTGACCGGTCGTAGCCCCTCGGCGAGAACTCCCAGCCGCCAACGTCGCTACCGAGAAAGCGACATCAAGGCCCTCCTCAACGCCGGACGAACCCAACCGGCCTCCAGGGGGTTCTCCCGTTCCGCCACCCGGCCACATCACAAGGAACCCGGCCTGAACACACCACCCCCCAGGAAAAGGGTTTGGGGTACCGGTGCCGTGCATGAGGAGTGTCGGCTTGGGCGCGTCGGTGTCTGGACTGAGGAACGCAGGAGCGCAGCGACGGAGTGACGAGGGAAGACACCGACCCGAAGCGCCCGAGCCCGCGACGCCGAAGGCGTCGCAAAGAGACACGGCTTGGGCGCGTCGGCGCTTGGACTGAGGAGCGAAGGAGCGCAGCGACGGAGTGACGAGGGAAAGCGCCGACTCAGGGCGCCCAAGCCCGCGACGCCGCCAGGCGGAGCAAAGAGACACAGTGACGAGGGAAAGCGCCGACTCGGAAGCGCCCAAGCCCGCGACGCCGAAGGCGTCGCAAAAGAATAAAGTGCTCTGATGCCTTTGGTTGAGGTCACCCATCGACCGGACATCGCCGAGACGAAGCTTCGTGAGCTCGGGGAGGTGTTGCCGCACCTGGTGTCCGTGGCCGTCGAGTGTCCTGAGGAGCCGTACGACGGCGACCTGCAGCCGGGCGACGTCGAGATCCGTTTCCGGGCGCTGGGGCCGTTTGACCGCTGTGGCCTGGACGTGGTGATCGAGATCAGGTCCAAGTGGTTCGAGAGCAGGGCGGCCGACCGGCAGGAGCGGGTGGACGGCCTCCACGAGGCCATCAGCGCCGCGACCGGCCTGACCGACTTCGGCGTCTACCTCTCCCTCCCGGTCGCCGCCTGGGCCCAGGGCGACTGAGACAGCGGTTTCCAGCGCGGAGTCACGAGGTCATGGCTACGCCCCGGGGAAGGGGAGCGTGCTCTAGCGAGGGGCGTCGTGGGCTATGAGGGCGAGTTGGATGCGGTTGTCCAGGTTGGTCTTGGTGAGGATGCGGGAGATGTAGCCCTTGACCGTGCCGACGCTCATGTGGAGTTCGGCGGCGATGTCCCCGTTGGACAGGCCCCGGCCGACCGCGGCGGCGACCTCGCGTTCGCGGCCGCTGAGTCTGGACAGCAGCCGGTCGGCGTCGTCACGGCGGCGGTCGTCCGTCTCCGGCGCCAGGTGGGCGATCAGGCGCCGGGTCACGCTGGGGGACAGGATCGGCTCCCCGGCCACGACCCTGCGGATCGCGTCCACGATGCCCTCCGGCGGGGTGTCCTTGAGCAGGAACCCGTCGGCCCCGGCGCGCAGGGCGCCGAAGACGTGCTCGTCGGCGTCGAACGTGGTCAGCATGATGACGTACGGCGGGGCGGGCCGCCGCCGGAGCAGCCGGGTGGCGTCGATCCCGTCCAGGCCCGGCATCCGGATGTCCATGAGCACCACGTCGGGCGTGTGGGCGTCGACCGCGGACCCGACGTCGGCGCCGTCGGCCACCCCGCCGACCACGACCAGTTCGTCGGCGCCCCTGAGCATCAGTGTCAGCCCCGCCCTGACGAGCGGGTCGTCGTCCACGACCAGTACGCGTATGGCCGTCATGCCGGCCATGGTAGCCAGACCGTCAGGTGGAATTCCCCGCCCTCGACTCCGGCGTGCTCGACCCGGCCGCCCGCCAGCTCGGCCCGCTCCCGTACCCCGGCCAGCCCGGCACCCTCGCCGGAAGCACCAGGTGAACCAGGTGAACCGGGGAAGCCAGGGAAGCGAGAAGGGCCGGGAAAGTCGTGAAAGGCATCTGCGCCGGGCAAGGACCTCTCGTCGTGGAAGCCGGGGAAGGGGCCGGACGCTTCGACGGGGTTGCGGACCTCGACGGTCAGTCCCCGGCCGGGGGCGCCGTCGAGACGGAGGGCCACCGGCCGTCCCGGCGCGTGTTTGAGGGCGTTGGTGAGGCCCTCCTGGACGATCCGGTAGGCGGCCCGCGCCGTGGCGCCCGGCAGGTCGGGCAGCCGTATTCCGCCGTCGTGCGACTCGACCCGGGCGCCCGCCCGCCGTACCTCCTCGACCAGGGACCGCAGGTCCAGTTCGGCCAGGACGGGGGCCTCGCGCAGCACCGAGATGACCTGGCGCAGCTCCTGCAACGCCTGGTGCGCGTTGGCGCGCACCACCGAGGCCGCCTCGACCACCTCGGCCGGGTCGGCCTTCGCGTTGAACTCAAGCGCCCCGGCGTGCAGCGCCAGCAGCGAGAGGCGGTGCGCCAGCACGTCGTGCATCTCACGGGCGATGACCAGGCGTTCGGCGTGGCGGGCCTGTTCGGCGCGGCGTCGCTGCTCCTCCTCGGCTCTGCGGGCCCGTTCGACCAGCGAGAGCACGAGCTGACGGCGGGCCCGCGCCAGCATCCCCCACCCGGTCAGCGCCACCCCGAACAGCACCGCGACCAGGGCCCACACCGGGTACGGCGCCAGCCCCGGCGGCCGGATCCAGAAGCGCGTCAGCGTCGCGGCCGTCCAGGCGGCACCGACTCCGACCGCGACGGCCGAACGCCGGTACAGGGCCGCCATCAGCGTCGCGACCCCCGCCGCGACCGACGCCGAGGCGGCGGGCACCGAGATGGCCACGGCAACCAGCGCCATGGTGGCGGGCCTGCGGCGTGCCAGCCACAGCGCGGCGCACGCCACCACGCCACCGGCCACGTCGACGGGGAGCCAGGTGCCGCCGAGCTCGCCCCACACGACCGCGACCGCCGAGGCCAGCGCGCAGACCAGGCCGCCCACCCGCGTCGCCCGGTCCCAGGTGGTCCTGGCGGGGCCGGGCCGTACGTCTGCCATCACGGGCGTTCAGCGTAATCGGGGGGATCGGCCGTGGGCAGCAACCAAAGTCGCCGCCACTCTCTTACCTGGGTTGCCACGGGTGGGTCCGAGGTCGCCGCCGACTCCTCACCCGGGTTGCCACGGACAGGCCCGGAGGCACAGGCCCCGGAGGGGAGGCGCGGAACACGATCGCCGTATGACAGCGAACCGGAAAGGCGGCCGCCGGGCCGCGTTGCTGCTCGCGGTGGTCACACCGCTCGTGGCCGAGTTCACCCTCGGCAACCCGCCGCTCCGCATGGCGTGGATCCTGCCGCTGTGGATCCCGATCTACGGCGCGGGCACCGTTTTGGTGCGCGAGCTGGTACGGCGGGCCGGGACGGGCTGGGCCGGGGTGCTGCTGCTCGGCCCAGCCTACGGCGTCGTCGAGGAGGGCCTGGCCCTGCAGGCGCTGAGCAGCCCCACGATGTACGGCGCCGCCGGGTGGGCGCCCCGAATCCTGGGCCTGAACAGCGCCTACGCCGAGCTGCAGATCCCCTACCACGCGGTCTTCAGCGCCGTGATCCCGATCCTGCTGACCGACCTGGTCTTCCCCTCGCTGCGTGAGCGGCCCTATCTGGGCAGGCTGGGCCTCTGGTCGGCCGGGACGGTCTTCGTCCTGGGCGCGCTGCTGCTGCGGGTGACCGTGGTGACGAGCATCGACCCCGGTTACCGGGCTCCGGCGGCGGTCCTGGCCGGATGCGCGGCCGTGGTCGCCCTGCTGACGGCGGCGGGCCTGCGGCTGCGGTTCCCCACAGGCGTCTCCCCGACCGAACCGACCGAACCGACCAGACCAACCGAACCGACCGGCCCGGTCGGAGCGACCGGACTGACCGAACCGGTCGGGCTGACCGAATCGGCCGAACCAGCCGGACGGACCGGACTGGCCGGTCCGGCAAAGCCGACCGGACCGGCTGGACCGCCTGGGCCCGTTGTGGCCGGGGGGTTCGGTGTGGTCGTGGTCTTCGGGTACCTGGCGCTGCTGTTCCCCTTCGGGGGTGCGACCCGGCCCTTCTTCACCCATGGCGGGTGGGTCGCGGCGCCCATGACGGCCGCCGCCGTACTGGCCGTGGGGGCCGGGTGGCTGCTGCGCCGCTGGACGGCCGGGGGGCTGTGGACCGACGGGCACAGCCTGGCCCTGGCGGCCGGGGCCCTGGTCGCCCACACGGCCTTCGGGCTGGTCTCCAACACCGACACGGTGGCCGACCGGATCAGCCTGGCGGCCGTCGGCGTGGTCATGGCCGCCCTGCTGGCCCTGCTCGGCCGCCGGGTCCGCTCCTCCCGGAGGTTCACGGCCCGATAGGTCACCCGGCGTGCGCCGAGGACCCCGTGTGTTCCGTGTGCCCGGCGTGCTCGGCGTGTTCGGCGCACAGGCAGCCGACGCCCCGTTCGATCCACTCGTGGCCGGTCCACTCGGGGTGCCGTTCGACGAGCAGGGCCCTGACCTCGGCGACGATCTCGGCCTCGTCGGCCGCCGAGTCGCGTCGCAGCCAGGTCTCCGCACGCAGTTCGCGCAGGTAGTCGCGGACGCCGGTGAGCACCTCGGGGCCGCCGAGGTCGCCGTGGCCGGGGACCACGGTCCTGTGGCCCGCGGCGGCCAGCCGGTCCAGCACCGCCAGCCAGCCCACACCGGAGACGTCGGTGTCGTACGGCGGGAACCAGGGGAAGATGGCGAACTGCCCGGTCTCGGCGAGGTCCCCGGTGAACAGCACACCGGCGTCCGGCACCTCGACCACCTGGTCGCCCCTCGTGTGGCCCCGGCCGGTCGGGCGCAGCCGTACGGTGCGACCACCGAGGTCCAGGTCGTGGGCGTCGTCGTAGACCAGGTCCGGGACGGGCACCGTGACGCCGTCTAGGCGGCGGGCGACGGTCTCGCCCAGGCCGCGGAACATCTCCAGGTAGCCCTGTCCCTTGGTCCTGAGGTCGTCGGCCTGGGCGCGGTTGACCAGGTAGGTGGCCTCGCCGGAGAACACCTGCGCGCCGAAGGCGTGCTCGGGGTGGAAGTGCGTCGTGGTCAGGTACAGCCTGCGGCCCGCCGCCACCTCCGAGGCGAAGGCGAGGACCTGCTCGGCGTTGGCGGTGCCGATGCCCGTCTCGACGACCAGTACGGCTCGCGTGCCGCCGATGACGCCGATGTTGGGTACGAGCCCGGCCCGGTGGTTCGGGATCACCAGCAGGCCGGGGGCGATCTCCTGGGCGCCGGAGACCTGGACGACGGGGTCGGGTATGGGTTCGTGGGTCATGTCCTGATTGCAGCGCTGTGAGGCCTTCGCGGTCCAAGTCCTGTTGGGTGGCGGCGATGCCCTGCGGGTATCGTCGCCGGTCATGGAGCTACGCACGCTGCGGTATTTCGTGGCCGTCGCCGAGGAACTCCACTTCGGCCGGGCGGCCGCCCGGCTGCACATGAGCCAGCCGCCGCTGAGCCGGGCGATCAGGCGGCTTGAGACCGACGTCGGCGCCGTCCTGTTCCACCGTTCCCCCTCGGGGGTCCGGCTCACTCCGGCCGGGGCGGTGCTGTTCGACGAGGCGCGCGTCCTGCTCGAACAGGCGGAGCGGGTACGGGTGCGGGTGGCCGCCGCGGCGGGGGCCGCGACCGTCACCGTCGGCATCCTGGGCGACGGCACCGACCGGGGCGCGACCCGGCTGGCCGCCGCGTACCGCCGCAGGCACCCGGACGTCGAGATCCGGGTCCGGGAGACCGACCTGACCGATCCGACCTGCGGGTTGCGCGCCGGGCTGGTCGATGTGGCCCTGACGCGCGGGCCGTTCGACGAGACCGGTCTGACGGTGCGTGAGCTGCGGGCCGACCCGGTCGGCGCGGTGCTGCGCGCCGACGACCCGCTGGCCCGCCGCGACCGGCTGAGCCTGGCCGACCTGGCGGGGCGGCGCTGGTTCCAGTTCCCCGACGGTGTCGATCCGCTCTGGCGGACCTACTGGAACGGCGGCGAGCCCCGGGAGGGTCCGGTGGTGCGCGCCGTACAGGAGTGCCTGCAGGCCGTGCTCTGGAACGGCACGGTCGGGATGTCCCCGCTCGGGCACACCCCGCCGGAGGAGCTGACCGTGGTGCCGCTGGCCGACATGGCGCCCAGCCGTGTGGTCGTGGCCTGGCGGACGGGCGACGCGAACCCGCTGGTCAGGTCGTTCGTCCGGATCGCGACGGCCGTCTACCGCGCCTGGGAGACCTGAGGAAGGGGCTGGGAGAGGGCGCTCACGATCAGGTCGGTCAGCGCGGTGACGGCGTCGTCGAGGGTCGTCCGCCCGTGGTTGAGTTCGGCGGCGATCGCGTCGGCCGCGCCGAGCACGCCGACACAGCGCAGCCGGAGCGCCCGGACGCCGAGGGCGGAGTGCGGGGCGAGCGCGGTGGCCATCAGGTCGGTGTAGTCGTCGAGCATCTCGCGCTGGATCACCTCCATCTCCGGGTTTCCCTTCAGGGCGGCGGTGACGGCGTTGAACTCCGGCATGGCGGTGGCACACGCGAAGTAGGCCGCGCTCATGACGCGGGCGACCTCGGGGCCGGTCGGCGGGGACTCGCCCAGCGCGCGGGTCAGCGCGGCCCGGTGCTGCTCGTCGAGCCGCCGGTGGAGCGCGGTCAGCAGGCCGTTCCTGGTGCCGAAGTGGTCGTAGACGATCGGCCTGCTCACCTCGGCGGCCTCGGCCAGGGTGGGCAGGGTCAGGCCGTCGGCGCCCTGGACGCGCACGACCGCCAGAGCGGTCTCCAGCAACTGCTCCCGTCTCTCCTGCTTGGACAGGCGGGTCGGTGATGTGGCCATCGTCCTCCTCTTGCGTCGCGGTCCCAGCTTAAGCTACAACGTGTAGCCTACAAAACGTAGCTTAGCCGTACGAGAGGAAACCCGATGGAACCGGTACTGATCATGGGCGGCTCCGGGCAGGCGGGCGCGGGCACCGCGGCCGTTCTCCGGCGGTGGTACCCGGCGCTGCCGCTGGTCGTCGCGGGCCGCGATCCCGGCCGCGCGCGGCGGGTCGCCGACGAACTCGGCACCGCCACGGCCGTCCCCCTCGACCTGCGGCGCGACGACCTCGGCCTGCCGGACGGCCAGGAGTGCTCGGCGGTGGTCGCGACGGTGTGGGACTCCCACCTCAACGGGCTGCGTTACGCGCAGGAACGCGGGCTGCCGTACCTCAGCATCTCCAACGGCCTGGTGGACCTCACGCCGGAGGTCTTCGCCGGTGCCCAGCGGGCGTCGGCCGCGCCGATCCTGCTGGCCAGCCACGGCTGTGCCGGACTCGTCGTCCTCGCGGCGCTGGAGCTGGCCCGCGAGTTCCACCGGCTCCACACCGTCAGGGTCGCGCTGGTGCTGGACGAACTGGACGGGGGCGGTCCGGCCGCCGTCGAGGACATGGAACGCCTGATGGCCGCGACCTCGGCGGGGCTGGTGCGCCGTGACGGTGTCTTCACCTGGGTGGACGGCCAGGAGGCCCAGGTGGAGGTGCTCACCGCCGACGGCACCGTACTGCCCGGCCAGGCGGTCGCCATCCCCGACGTGCCGAGCCTGGCGCTGGCGACGGGCGCGCCGAACGTCCGCTTCGACTTCGTGGTCGGCGAGTCCTCGGGCAGGCGACGCGGCGGACCGGCCTCCGTCGAGGTCAGGATCGACCTGGAGGGGACCGGCCCCGAGGGGACGCCGCTCGACGTGACCCACCACATCACGCACCCCATGGGGCAGCGGCCGCTGACCGCGCTCGGCGTCGCCCTCGGCGTCGAACGGCTGCTCGGCCTGCGCGGAGACCCCGTGGCGCCGGGCCTGTACACCCCGGAGGCGTTGATCGACCCGGCCCTCGCGGTCGAGCGGATGGTCGAGGAGGGGACGCTCCTCACCCGGAGCCGGGTTCAGCGCTCGTCGACGACCTGACCGTTCAAGGCGGTGGCGTCCGAGGTGAGGGCCATGGTCAGCGGGGCCTCGGTGATGGTGGGCAGGGAGGCGAACGCGGCGCCCATCTGCGCACCGCTCTCCCAGTGCCAGGTGTCGGTGTAGACGCCGTCCTCAAGCCGGATCAGCACGGCGTGGGTGAGGCCGGGGTGCCCCTGCCTGACGGCCTCGATCAGCGCGCCCCTGCGGGCGAGGAACTCCTCAAGGTCACCGTCGGCGACGTGGTAGCGGTGCGAGCGGACCACGGACATGTCTGTTCTCCTTCGGAAGTGGGGGTTACCAGCTGCCCGCGACCTGGCGGATCGGGGCGTTCAGCCGGTTGAAGAGGTTGGTCACGGCGATCATCAGCAGGATCGAGGCCAGCTGCTTCTCGTCGAAGTGGTCGGCGGCGTTGTCCCAGACCTCGTCGGGGACGGCGTCGGAGTGGTCGGCCAGCCGGGTCGAGGCCTCGGCCAGCTCCAGCGCGGCCCGCTCGGCGTCGGTGTAGTACGGCGCCTCACGCCAGGCCACGACCAGGCCGATGCGGTCCTCGTTCTCCCCGAGCTTGCGCAGGTTCTTCAGACCGGCGTCCACACAGAAGCTGCAGCCGTTGATCTGGCTGACCCTCAGGTGGATCATCTCCATGAGCTCCTGGGGGAGGCCCTGCGACTGGGCGGCCTGGATCAGCTCCTGGATCGGCTTGATGACGCCGGGGATGATCGAGGCGGGGTTCTTCATACGGGCTTCCATGGTGTTCCTCGTTCCTTCCGTTGCGGTTGGTGTGAGATCAGGATGGATGTCCGTATTGATAGATTCGCTATGCACTCGCGATGTGGAGGTGATGGGGGGACGATGCTGCGCTTCACCCTGCTCGGTCCCGTTCGGATGACCGTCGACGGCGCCCCGCTGCCGGACATCGCCCCACGTCACCGGGCCGTGCTGGCCTATCTCCTGCTCAACGCCGACCGGGTGATCAGCATCGAGCGGCTGATCGACGCGATGTGGGGCCACGACCGGCCCGACACCGCCAGGTCGCAGATCCACGCCTCGATCACCGTGATCCGCAAGGCGCTGCGCGCCGCCGGAGCCGTACAGCTGCTGGAGACGCGGGCGGGCGGCTATGTCGCGCGGCCCGAGCCGGGGCAGGTCGACACGGGGGAGTTCACCGAGCTGGTGGCCGCGGGCGCGCTGCGCGAGGCCCTGGACCTGTGGCACGGCGAGGCGCTTGAGGACGTGCACGCGCACTACGTCTCCGGCGTCAGGGAGCTGTGGAACGACCGGCGGCTCTCCGCCTACGAGCGCCTGGCCGAGGAGGGGCTGGCCGCGGGGCGGCACGACGACCTGCTCGACGAGCTGGCCGCCCAGGTGAGCGCCAACTCGCTGCGCGAGAGGCTCAACGGCCATCTCGTCCTCGCCCTGCACCGGTCGGGACGGCAGGCCGACGCCCTGGCCGCCGCGCGCGCCTACCGTACGGCTCTCGCGGAGGAACAGGGGCTCGACCCCGGGCACGCCTTCGTCGAACTGGAGCGGGCGGTTCTGGCGGACGATCCGTCTCTTCGCCCGGCTGCCGAGGCCTCGGCTCCGGCCCGTCGGTCGACCTTCCTGCCCTACGACATTCCCGATTTCTCCGATCTTTCCGGACGGGTCGCTGAGGTGGAGCGGCTCGTGGGGGAACGCCGTGGAGCGGCGGTCGTCACGATCGACGGCATGGCCGGGATCGGCAAGACCACGCTCGCCGTCCACGCGGCCCACCGGATGGCCGGACGCTACCCGGACGGACAGCTCTTCATCGACCTGGGGGCACACACCGCGGGCCGGGAACCGGTCGACGCCGCCGCCGCGCTTGAGGCCCTGCTGCGCCAGCTCGGGGTGCCCGCGGAGAGCATCCCGGTCACCCCGGCGGAGCGCGGCGCCCTCTGGCGTGCCGAACTGGCCGGTCGCCGCGTGCTCGCCGTACTGGACGACGCCGCGGACGCCGAGCACGTACGGCCCCTGCTGCCGGGACACTCCGACACCCTCGTCCTGGTCACCAGCAGGCGGCGGCTCGTCGAACTGGACGGCGCCCACGCGCTCTCCGTCGAGGTGCTCGACGAGGAGGAGGCCACCGAACTGTTCGGGCGGATCGTGGGGGAACGCGCCCGGCGCGAGCCGGAGGCCGTAGGCGAGACGCTGCGCCTGTGCGGGTACCTCCCGCTCGCCATCCGCATCGCCGCCGCCCGCCTCCAGCACCGCCCGCGCTGGACGGTCGCCTACCTGGCCGAACGGCTGCGCGACCACCGCAGGCTCCTGGACGGCGTCTCGGCCGCCTTCGCCCTCTCCTACGAGCAGCTGGACGAGCGGGAACGGCACATGTTCCGCCTGCTCGGACTGGTGCCCGGCCGTGACATCGACGCGTACGGCGCGGCGGCGCTGGCCGGGATCCCGGAGGAGGAGGCCGAGGACCTCCTTGAGAGCCTCCTCGACGCCCACATGCTCCTGCAGCTCGAACCCGGCCGGTACACCTTCCACGACCTGCTCCGTGAGCACGCGCGTTCGATCGCCGAGGACGACGGCGCCGTCATGCGGCTGCTCGCCTACTACCTGCACCGCTCCCGCGCGGCCATGGACCGGCTCTTCCCGTACGGCGTCGCCGAGCGGGAGGGCGTCCCACGGCCCGCCACCCCGGTCCCGCCCGTCCGCGACGCCGTCGAGGCGCTCGCCTGGCTCGACGCCGAGCGCGCCAACATCATCGCCACGGCCGTCCACGGTCCCGAGATCTGCCTCAGCCTGCTGTCCATGGTGATACGGCCCTATCTCGACCGGTACGCGTACCACGACGACGCGCTCACCCTGTACACCCTGGTGCTCCAGCGCAGCCGTACGCTCGGCGACCGCGAGGTCCAGGCGCGGGCGCTGGCCGACCTGGCGTGGACCCACTGGCGGCTCGGCGACCACGACCAGGTGGACGAGCACGGACGACTGGCGCTGGCCCTCTACGAGGAACTCGGCGTTCCCGAGGCGGGTGAGCTCCGGGTCCTCCTGGAGTACGCGGGATAGAGCCGACGTCCGGTCTCCTCGTCATCGGTGCCACGCTTGTCCTGTAGGAACGCGCCCGTCGGCACGGGCTTCCCGAGGAGCGGATCATCGTTGACTGACAGGAGAGACGACCCGGTGGTGGTGATCGGGCTGGGCAGGTTCGGCACCTCGCTCGCCCTTGAGCTCGTCCGCCAGGGCACGGAGGTGCTGGCGATCGACCACCGGCCCAAGGTCGTGCAGAGTCTCGCCGGGCGGATCCCGCACGTCGTCACCGCCGACTCCACCGATCCCCA